>JAYSWN010000085.1:0-33156 GCA_043718025.1 Pseudomonadota bacterium | reverse complement strand
TTACCGTAGTCGGTGGCGCGCGGACTACGTCGGCCCAGCCTGACCCGACGTTCTCGTTCAATGCGAACCATCCCTTCTACTTCGAAATTAAAGACAATGACTCGGGAGCAATCTTGTTCGCCGGGATCTTGAAATCACCCAAGGATCCTAAATAAACTTAGGTTCGGCTACGAAATTGAATTGGCCCGGTCGGTAGTTTGCCGACCGGGCCTTATTTTTGTTTAGAGAAGAGAGATTGGTTGCTTACTGTTCCAGCACCGTTAGCTGGCAGACCAGTCCACTTTTGTCGCTTCGACCCAAGAGACGAATCGTGCCTTGGTAGTACTTGGTGCCTTCGTAATCGACGGCCTCAAGGTACACTTCATCGGCTTGCGGCAGTTTCAAGCTCACCATTTGCTCATCGATGGTGCCCATGGCCACCGTACTCACGTTGAATGGAGCGTTGGCAGCGTCATTCAGCGTTCCAACCACCTGATAGTCATCGGTACGGGCGATGAGATTTACATTTATCGTCGACAGATCTTGTGCCTGTACCGACTCAGGTAGAGCACACTGCAGATTCAACACCATTTGACCCTGCTCCACCGGTACGGTTACGGGATAGGGCTGAGAGATTACGATTGGGGTGTAGATTCCGCCAACCACGTACGGGGGGCAATGCGGACGGTGAGGCCAATGCGGATAGTGTGGGTAATGAGGGTGGTGCGGATTGTGGGGCCAGGTGGGCCAATGCGGCTTGTGCGGCGGTTTAGGAATTACAATTCCGATCACGGGCGGCTTTGGCGGTTTGATAATTCCGATGATGACCGGAGGTTTCACCGGAGGCTTGATAATTCCGATGATGACCGGAGGTTTCACCGGAGGCTTGATAATGCCAACGATGATCGGGGGTTTTACCGGAGGCTTGATGATGCCGATGACGACCGGGGGTTTCATGGGCGGCATTGGTTTGATGCCCACCGGGAAGGTAGGTTTAATTCCAACCGGAAAGGTGGGCTTCGGCGTCGGTCTTACGGTTACGCCGCCGTGTGGCCTGGGTGCCGGGCGAAAAAATCCGCCGCCCTTCCCCGTTTCATCTAAGTTTGATTCGTTAGCCATTCCGGCAATCGATACCAACGAGGCCATCAAGACCACATTCAAAAGTTTTCTGCTCATCGCGCTCTCCTTGCTTAAAAGTTGGTAGGTCCGAGGGCCATTCCTACAAGTGCCCAATAAGCGGGTACTCAACTCTTTACGCGCGACGCTTAAAGAAAAGGCTCACGAAGCGATCGCAAAAATTTAGGAATGAGCCTTTTTTCACGCTTCCGCGCCTAAAGTAGTAGGGACACTTCGTCCGTTTTAAATCAAGATTAGGAGCCTCCATGCTTAGTTCCACCACGTTTGCTATGTCGTTACTCACCCTGGGCGCCATTTGCCTTACCCCCGCCGGGGAGGCTTCCGAATACGACAATCTGATTCGCCAAGGCCATCCGGCCCTTTTTCTCAAATCGGGGGGGCCAGTGAATGGCTTAGCCTCCGCCTTTCCCGCCAGTAAACCTTTCAAGAAGACTAGATTGCCCAACGGCGATACCGCCGGGTTGTTCGACGGATTTACCCAATACCTTGAGGTTGCTTCAACCCCGGCCATTTCGGTGAACGCAAACGGCGCCATGACTCTAGAAGCGTGGATTCGACCCGACGTGCTCGACTTTCCTTCGACAGAAAGCGACGGCTACGTCCACTGGGCGGGAAAAGGGGATTCGGGCCGGCACGAGTACGCTCTGCGTATGTACTCCGAAAACAACGCGGCCCATCGCCCCAACCGCGTTTCAGCTTACGCCTTTAATCCACAGGGCGGATTGGGATCGGGATCGTATTTTCAAGACGAAGTGAGGGCGGGCGAATGGCTATACGTGGCGGTGGTAATTGACACCCGGGCCTCGCGGGGGAAAGCGATTAGCCTTTATAAAAACGGCGTGCTCCGCAAAGTGACCCCGCTTAGCCAGTTTAATGTCCAGCCGCAAGCGGGCGATGCCCCGCTGCGCATCGGCACGCGCGACGGCCACTCTTTTTTCAAGGGCGCAATCGGAAAATTTGCGGTCTATCCCTATGCGCTAAGCGACGGGCAGCTCCTGTCGCACTACCAAAAAATGCGGCCCTGATTTTTTTTAGGCCGAATTTTTTACTGCGCTATTCCTACGGCGAATAAGGTCTACTCTTCTTCCAGGGCCCTACGGCAGTCTTTTGCCGTCCAATCGCGCTGCTGTTTCAGCCGCGTGTGCAGCGCCACGAGCACGCCACGATCCAACTTGTCGCCGTAGCGACCATCGTTGCCCCGAAGGTGCTTGTAAATCCGGCGGGCCGTAGTTTTGACCTCAGCGTAAGTCGAGTGCTTTTGGGCAAGTATTCCTGCCGCCGCTTTTGCCCGGTAAAAAGTGGATGCTTCGCCCGTTTCAAACAGGGCCGCCGCCAGCCACTCGTACTGAGCTTCGCCCGCATTCTTGGCATTGCCCAATCCGTAAATTGCTTGCGTAAGTTCTAGGTGGAGGGCCCGCGGCAAAAGAATCGGAAATTTCAGTTTATCCGCACTCGGAAGATCGGCGTATTGAGATGAGGCAATGGGTTCAGTCAAAATGGCGTCCCAACGGTTAAGCGTTCGGTCATCCATCACCATCAGATCGGCAAGCGACTGAGAATAAATGCTCAGCCAGCGCAGTCGGCGGCGAAAGTCGTGCACCCCATCCTGTAATTCAGAAAGATCCCAGTCATTGTGACGAAGTTGTTTAGTACTAGCGATAAGCTGCTCGAGAACGTAGCGGCGATCTTTCTTGGGGCCATCCCAATCGGTAGCGGCAACTTTTCGTTCCCACTTTTCTAAACGAAAATCATCGGTATCGACCCACTTGTTTTCTTGTAACCATATTAAAAAGGCCTCGCGATCTTCTGTGACTTTTTTCCGGAGAAGTCGCATCACGCGGTCTGAGGCGCCAATTTCTTTGGCGTAAGCCACGTGCTCCCCTAAATCGACGAGGGTGCCCAGGCGATCCTCGAACTCTTTAGACTGGTCTCGCAACGACGTCATCGTTTCCGGGTACTGGTCTTCGTAAATTCTGGCCAACCCCTCAATTGAAAACAGCGGGCCGCGCCCTTTAGCAATCAACTGATCAATGATCTTCCTGGGATCGGTCTCGGCAAAGATGGCACGAAGCACCGCAAACGACTTTTCAAATCGAGCCGGTTGCGGCGGATCTCCCAGAGCGAGAAGAGGAATGACTACGGCCAATGAAACCAGAATTTTACGCATCGCGGCAATATGCGGTAAGTCGGTGCCTTGGTCGAGTTTTTTGTCGATAAAAATCGTACTATTTACGCCGCGATTGGCCGTAGCTAAGCATCTTGTCGTCGGCCGCCCGAATGTCGGCTTCGGTAATTTCCCAAAACTGTTTGTCTTTTACTATGGCGTATAGGCTTTCAAAAAGGTCGGGGTCCAAAAACGGGGTGACGTTACCGCTTTGGTATTCCTGCTCTTTTTCACCGTATAGCCCCAAGAAAGTCTTATCGTTGAACCAAGATTCACGATTTTTCTCGGCCAGCTTTTTTAAAAGCTCCGGGCTGGGGTTACGTTGCAAGTACTCAAAAAACATTCCGCTGGCGGGACTTCCGGGAAAGAACCATTCGCCGCTAAAGACCTGGATCACGTCTTCGCCCTCGTCGCGAAGAATCGGGGTGATGAAGTTTACGCCACGGTCTAGGGCATGGCGGTGAAAAGAGAGCAGGTCGGGTGTGCGCAGGGCAACGTGCTGCCAGTGCGCCGCGGCTTTATGATCGTTAAGCATCGACCGCACGTGCGAAGGCTGATTTTTTGGTTCAGTCGGCTGCACCACCGCAATCAGGGTGGTCTCCAGTTCGGCACTCTCCTCTTGCCGGTGTCCCACTTGCATGGCGAAAGTAAGCGACTGTTCGCCTTGCCCCGCCACCCACTCTTTTCGTTTTTCGTAAAGCACGTGCTCGGGCGTGCAACCAAAAACGTTTCTAAAGATCAGGTAAGCCACATTGTAGAGTTTGGGCTGCACCAGCAGCGTCATGTGATCGACTTTAAAGTTCAAAAAATCGGGACGATTCAAAGCGCCTCCTCATTCGGAAATTGCTCGCACTTTAAAGCAAATCACTAAGGGTTGGCAAACCCGAGACCGAAGGTCAAAATGAAAGCCAGGTGTGAGGGGTATTACATGATTGCCGGAGACAAAGGGCAGCTGATGGTTACGCTGCAAGGTGGCACCAGTTATTTTGACCGGGTGTCACGCATGAATCGAATCTTCGCCTCTTCGTGGAAGACGGCGAGTTTCTTAAAAACCGCGACCAAACTCGACAGCTTTTCGCACGCCGAGCTCAATCTTCAACTTACCCGTTGGGCCCACGGCGTACTAGACCTGCTTAACCTCGATGTGCACGTGCTCGGCGAGGCAGAAACGAAAACCCCCCTGATCTTTGTGGGCAATCATATTAGTTATATCGATATACCGCTGCTCATGGCCAAAGCGCCGGTGGTTTTTGTGGCGAAGAAGCAGATTGGTTATTGGCCAATTTTCGGTACGGGATGCCGTGCCATCGGTGTGGTGATGGTCGACCGCAACTCTAAGGATTCGCGTGAGTTAATTAGCGATGCGGTAGCCATCTCGGTTAAAGAAAAAAAGCAGAGCCTTGTGCTATTTCCCTCGGGCACCACCCGGGTTGATGAGAGTCGCCCTTGGAGGTGGGGCGCATTCAAGATTGCCCACACCCACGACATTCCGATCCAACCCTTTCGCCTGCGCTTTTCTCCGCTGCGTGCGGCCGCCTTCATCGACGACGATGCCTTTGTGCCTCACCTTTGGCGACTGCTTGGGCAAAGGAGCATCGAAACGCATCTAGAGTTTCATCCCCCGGTAAGGGTCACCGATCCCGAAAATGATTGTGAAAAGTGGTGGCGCTGGAGTCGCGCCGCCCTGGGGTGAAATTTCGCTCAGAACGCCCATTTTTCGCTACCCCAAGGCTTGGAGTTTGTCGTAGTCTGCGGCTCATGAAGGCAGCCAAAAACCCCGTGGTTCTTGCAATTGAAGACAATGAAGCCGACACCGCTTTACTTAGGGTGCTGTTTGCTAATAGCCCCGTGCCGGTTGAACTCTACTTTGCCCGCAGCGGAGTAGAAGGCGCTGATTTCGTATTTCGCCGAGCTGAGTTTACCGGAATGCCCACGCCCGATCTCATTTTGATGGATCTAAATATTCCTCAAAAAGATGGCCGGGAGTTAATGAAAGAAATTAAGTCAAATGTGGATATGTGCCGCATTCCGATCGTAATGCTGTCCACGACAAGCAACGAGCAGGAGATTGCCGACTCTTATTTGTGCGGAGCCACGGCGTTTATCACCAAACCAAGTGACCTGGACCATTTTCAGAACACCATCAACTCACTCTGTAGTTTCTGGTTCCAATACGTAAAATTGCCCCAAAAGCCCGAGATAAAATCTCATGCGGTTCGGGGCAACCTCAAAGAACACTCATTTCAAATCTAAAGATTAAAAAGTAATTCCCCCAACTTGACGCTCGTTGAATTGGGAGCGCGAGTCGGCGCGCAGCATCGAGTCCAGCTCGGGAACTTCGCCATTTTTCATAACTTCCTCCGCAAACGACCAATTCAAATGATCGAAAAATTTTTCTAAATACTTTCCACGATCGTTTTGAAAATCAATTTGGTAGGCATGCTCCCACAAATCACAGGCAAGCAACGGCAAAAAACCCTCTCTGAGCGGGCTCTCGGCATCGTACATTTCGATCCATTCGAGCTCGGAGCTGCTATCGGCCTTAATGCCCAACCAAAGCCAGCCCGATCCAAAATGCTCGTCCCCTTTTTTTAGGAAATCTGCCTTGCAATCCTTTATGCCGCCGAAACTCTCTACGATGGGTTTTCGAATTGGCCGTATGTCATGCTGCGCCGATTTTGGCGAAGCCAATGAAAGCCATAGAAAGGTGTGATTCCAAACCTCGGAGGCGTTGTTGAACAACGGGCCGTCCGCCACCCGAATAATGTTTTCAATCGACAAGTCGGAAAATTTCTTTTTGTCTCCATTTAATAGTTCGTTGGTCTTATCGATATACGCCGCGTGCTGCGTGAGATAATGAAACTGCACCGACTCTTCCGACATCAATCCCGCCATCTCAGATGGTGCAAACGGTAACGGCGGTAAGTGAAACAACTCTCTCATAACGCAACCTCGGACACTAAAACGGTAGCTGATAGTTTTTTTGCCTGACTTAACATCATGAACTCCCTAGAAAAAAAAAGGCCTCGAAAAAGACGATGCAACGCTTATGCCGAATTCCGCTCAGTTGAATGATTCAATCGTAGGTAGATTGTGGTTTTGTGGTTGATTCGTTTTGCGTCAATGAGTTGAAGATTGTTACACCATCAACTTGCCGAGTTGCCTAAAACGGAGCAGCGAGACTCAACCGGCGGCTTCAATCTATTGTGCTAAAGTGACGGGATGGGACGTAAATTGATCATGGCGTTATTAGGGCTGTTTTCGTTGGTCTATCTTTTCAATCCAGGTGCCGGAATATTTGAACTACTCCCCGATAACCTTCCCCTCATCGGAAATTTAGATGAAGCACTGGCCACCGCCCTGCTCATTGCCGTACTTCGTGAGTTTGGAATCGATGTTTCGCGTTGGTTGAGACCTCGGACCAAGCCCAGCTCCCCTCCCCTGAAAGACGTTACCCGGCAATAGTTGGGCCAACCTATCATTAGTACCCGCATATATTCAGAGACTTACGCGCTGGCCGGCTTCCATAATTGGGCAATATTCTAGGCGCAGTATTAAGGATTGAGCTCTGGAAGGTGCGGGGACTTTGAAAGGGTTGTCTTTTCAGGGTTCAAACCGGCCAGCGCTCATTACTCCTTACATTAGAAGAGAGGTACCTATGGATATGGAACGTACACGCTTTGCCTTGAAGAAAGCGCTTCATCCACTCAAAAATTTTGAATGCTATATGGATGGCGCCAGCACTCCCTATAAGGTGGTGGTGGTTTCAGATAAATTTCGAAACACCGACAGCGCGGCACGGATTGCCCGCGTAAGTAGCCTGCTAAAGGAAGGCGCTGGGGATGTTTACAGCGTAAGCAGCTTCGTAGTTGAGTGCTTCACCCACGCTGAGTGGGACAAGGCCCCCGAAGCCAAGCGGCGTAACTTCACTGCTCCACAGGCTAACCAAGCCGGGAACATGAAAAAAGCCGCCTAAGGCAAACCGCAAGTTTTATCAAAACGCCCTCTCAATGAGAGGGCGTTTTTTTTTGGCGCTTGAAACCTGAGGTGCCGCCCTCATTCGCATGCGAGTATCCCCTGAAGAGTACGCTTAGGCCTCGAACCGCATGGGTTTATGAGGTATACCCGGGCGCATGGCCAAGATCGAAAAAATGCCTCCGTTCGATAAATACGACTATTACCTTCGCTCGGTTCAAGACCCGTTGGCGAGTTGTGACTTTTTGGAAGGCATTTACCGTGATTTAAGCGGCAAAGAGCCGCTGTTTCTGCGAGAAGATTTTGGCGGCACTTTTGCTCTTTCGTACGAGTGGGTACGGCGCTCTTCAAAGCACGTTGCCGCCGCGGTCGACAACGACAAGGTGCCACTCGCCTACGGAAAAAAACGCTTTCTCCATCAGCTCGTGGGCGATGAGAAGAAGCGTATTTTTCCTCTGCTCGCCGATGTTCGTTCGACTAAACTTCCCAAGGCGGACGTAATCTGCGCGCTAAATTTTTCGTACGGCGTGATTAAAGATCGCACCGTTCTCAAAGACTATCTGAAAAAGTGCCTCACCAAGCTCCGGCCCAAGGGCATACTGGTAATGGATTGCCTGGGTGGAATGGAGATTGCCTCGCAAATCGAAACCACTTCGGAATGTGAGGGCTTTACCTATACCTGGGAGCAAGAGAGTTTTGACCCGTTATCGCGCGAAGCCCGTTTTTCGATTCACTTTCAGCGGCCTGGTGAAAAGCAACGTCGTAGCGAATTTATTTACGAATGGCGAATGTGGACGCCCATCGAGTTGCGCGATCTCATGCTCGAGGTCGGCTTTAAGAACACCTTCGTATACTGCGAAAGTAACGAAGAGGCCCAAGCGTGGGTGGCTTACGTCGTTGGATTGAAGTGAGCGTAAAGTAAGTGGAGCAGTCGGAGGCGCAGTGCTTTCGTTAAGTAAACGGAGAATTAGAAATGAAGACTCTAGCCCTTAAAGCGCTAATCGTAGTAACCAGCCATTCGCAACTCGGTAATAGTGGAAAAACCACCGGCTACTACCTTCCCGAAGTCAGCCATCCTTACGCCGCGTTGATGGCGAAAGGCATTCAAGTGGACATCGCCAGCCCCCTCGGAGGCAAAGCCCCGCTCGACCCGAATAGCCTTGATCTCAAAGATCCGGTGAATAAGAAGTTTTATGAACAGCCAGAATCGCGGGCGAAGCTCGATAACACCCTGGCGATCGAAAGCATCAACCCTAAGGATTACGGCGCAATTCTATACGCCGGCGGCCACGGCACGATGTGGGATTTCGCCGATAACCGAGCCATTCAAGCCATCACCGCCGCCATTTATGAAAACGGCGGCGTGGTAAGCGCCGTCTGCCACGGCCCCGCCGCGCTGGTGAATGTGAAATTGGCGAACGGAAAATATTTGGTGTCCGGAAAAAATGTGGCCGCCTTTTCGGATGCGGAAGAAGAGTCCGCCGGCCTCACCAAAGTGATGCCTTTTTTATTGGAATCGACGCTAAAAAAACGCGGCGCTAACTACAGCAAAGCCGATCTGTGGCAGAAACACGTGGTGGTCGACGGGCGCTTAGTCACGGGCCAAAATCCGGCTTCGGCGCACGGAGTGGGTGCCGCGGTTGCGGACCAGCTAACCGCCAAACTGTAATTTGAATTGGTCATGGTAAGGCTCGACGAGCCTCGCCATGGCAAAGCACGATCCCCGGCCTCTGTTTACGAGATTTTACATCCCGTTGGGAAAGTCTTTGCGGTTTAGAACGCCGCTTTCACGGACTTGTTTCAGCGCTTTACCGTACTCAAGGAGTACCTTCACTCCGTAATCAAAACGCTTACGTAAAAAGCCGTCGTCTTCTGAGGCCGGAGTGTCCCCGTGAAGCATCTTGTTTACGTCGCGCACAATGACGTGTTCAGAAATGTGGACCAGGTGCGAGTTCTTGTAGCCACTCATGCGTAACTCCGCAATGGGGTAGGCCCCATTGCGCGATGACGAAACGCCCACCAACAGACTGGGTTTGTGGTACAGGCTGCCGTCGGTAGCAAAGATCAAAAAATTTTTAAGGGCCGCGGGAACCATGCCTCCCCATTCGGCGGCAATCAGTACGACGGAGTCGCAAGCCAGCAACTCGGTTTTGATTGGGCTCCAAGCGGCGGTAAGCGTGGGGTCACCCGACCACATGCCGTCATCCCAAAAAGGCAAGGGGCGAATGGCAAGGTCCAATAGATAGACACCGGCTCCTTGTTTTTTAACAACGCTCTCAACGTATCGAGCCACCCGACCCGACTCCGAGGCGGTGCGATGGCTTCCCGAAACAATGGCAACCTTCATGAATTACTTTCCGTTCTATTTTCTCTGTTCAAACGGCACTACCGGGAGTTTGGCCGCTTGCCAGTCTGCCAAGGAGCCCATGTTCATGGACTTAAAGCCAATCTTCTCGAAGTGCTCGGCCACTATGGCCGCCCGCTTTCCTGATCGGCAGTAGAAAATCAGCGGGGTCTTTTTGTCAAAATTCTTTACCAGCCCTTGGTACAGCTCCGAATTGGCATCAATTTCAGATTTGGGTAACCACGCCGCCGGTTTCGCAATCCCGGTCTCTTTTACCTCGGCCATCTCGCGTACGTCGAACAGCACGGCCTTATCGCCGCTGACCAGTTTGTCTGCATCGACCGGTTTGATTGCATCGACGGCGCAGGCCGATGAAAGCGAAAACAGCGCGGTGACGAGAAAAACGAGATTTTTAAATTCCATACAGACCCCTAACAAGCGACGGCCAAAAATTCAATCCAGCCTACTGCCTTCGCAATAACATATTTTTTTTGTTTACTCTTCTTTGCAGTCTTTGATGTCGTATACCGTGCGCACCCAAACGTAGGTTGAAGGCGACGACGACAAGTTGCCACCCATCACCGTTGGCCGGATGGTTCGCGACTTTACGTTGCAACGATAGCGAATGGTTTCAAAGAGCCCCGTAGGGTGTCGCAGCGTTGCGAGGTAGTCGACCACCGCTTCATTCGCGGCCACAAACTCTTCGCCGCCGATACTCTCACCCCGGCGCCAGGTGCTCATCCGTACCGATTCGGCTTCCATGCCGATGGCCTCAAACGCGAGTAGAAAAAGAAGAAAGAGTGTCGTGATCCATGTTTTCATGTAGGCCCCCAAAAACGTAGGTGTAGCATGCCCGAGCAAGCTCTTCATGCTGCGCAATGGCAGAATGGCAGGGCTTTGCGGCGACTCTACCCATTACCATTACCGCGAAGATTACGGTTTGGGGGTGGTGGTCATCGGCCAACTGTGTCATTTTCGTTCCATGAAAGCCATTTCACTGAGCCAGCTGCACTATGTGGTGGAAGTGGCGGCCGCGGGGCATTTTGGCCGGGCCGCAAAAGTTTGCCACGTCACGCAACCGACCCTCAGCATGCAGATTCAAAAGCTCGAGGGCGCGTTGGGATTCTTGCTGTTTGAGCGCACTGAAAAGCCAATACGCCCCACCCCCACGGGCCTCGCGGTGGTTGCCTTGGCCAAAGAAATTCTGGATCGAGTTCGTCAGGTAGAGCTCTCTGGGGAAGAGCAACGGCACGAGGTTCAAGGGGAGTTCTCGTTGGGCGTGATTCCCACTCTGGCGCCCTACCTGCTGCCGCGTTTTCTACAGCCCCTCTCGGATCGTTACCGCAAACTCCATCTGACCATCGAAGAGATTCCCACGGCCACTATTTTGGAGCGGCTAGAAAATAATTCTTTGGATGCGGGTCTGTTGGCCATCCCGCTCGGGCAAAGGGGAATGGTGGAAGTTCCACTCTTTAAAGAGCCCTTTCTGGCTTACGTCAGCGATGGTCACCGGCTTCAGAAAAAGAAAGGCCTCACCGCCAAAGACATGAGTCACGAAGACTTGTGGCTATTGAACGAGGGGCACTGCTTTCGTGATCAGGTGCTAGACCTCTGTCAGTTTCGACACCAATCGGTGGCTTCAAAACGAATCAATTTTGAAAGCGGGAATTTGGAAACCCTAAAAAAACTGGTCGAACGCAAGTCCGGCTACACGCTGCTGCCTTGGCTGGCGACTCTGGACTTAAGCCCGAAGCAAAAACAACGCAGCCTGCGCCATTTTGCCTTACCGCCTCCCGTGCGGCTGGTGGGCCTCATGCATCGCCAAAGTGCGGTAAAAAGCGCCACGCTGGCGGCGATTAAAGCGGAAATCTTGAAAGCAATACCGGCCGAATTACTGGCCGAGCGGAGTAAGGGTCGGGTTTTACCCGTCAAATCGATCTGATTGATTTTATCTATCGATTAATAGTTTCAATCAATTGGATTTATCACACCATTTGGGCGATTCTAACTCTAGTGGAACCAACGATTTTATAAGGAGCTTATATGAAACCAATCCAAGTCGGACAGCGAGTGCCCGATGTTACTTTTATGACCCGTGATAACGAAAGCTGGGTTAAAAAATCGACGAAAGATATTTTTGGCGGACGCAAGGTGGTGGCGTTTTCTCTGCCCGGAGCCTACACGCCCACTTGCTCCTCTTCCCAACTACCGCGCTACAACGAGCTTGCCACCGCCTTTAAGCAAAATGGCATCGCGGAAGTTATCTGTATTTCGGTAAACGATGCGTTCGTGATGGCGGCTTGGAAAGACGCGCAGAATGCAAAAAACGTCTCCTTTCTTCCCGATGGCAACGGCGAATTCACCGAGAAAATGGGTCTGCTCGTTGATAAAAGTGCCATTGGCTTTGGAAAACGGTCTTGGCGCTACTCCATGCTGGTGAATGATGGCGTAGTTGAGAAACTATTTATTGAACCCGAGAAAGAGGGCGACCCTTTCGAAGTTTCTGACGCCGATACCATGCTCGAGGCCATCAATCCTAAAGCAGTTAAGCCAGAATTCGTCAGCCTGATCACCCGCAACGGATGCCCACATTGTGCCCGGGCAAAAAAACTGCTGGAAGCCAAGGGCCTGGCTTACGAGGAGCTGCCGTTGACGGCCACGCTCACCTCGAAAACCATTCGGGCGATAACCGGACGAAGTACCGTTCCGCAAATCTTTATCGGTGGAAAGCATATTGGTGGCGCCGATGACCTTGAAAAATACTTTGCCGCGAAATGAGTGAACTATGACGACACCGTTAACAAAATTTGATGTCGCCATTATCGGTGGTGGCTCCGCAGGGTCCATGGGGGCCCTGCGCGCCGTGCTCAACAATTTGAAAACGGTTGCTTTCTTGGGTAGCGCGTTGACAAAAAAGCGGGCCCGCGCCACCTGGGTGGGCAAAGTAGAAAACATGCCCGGCCATTTCGGCATGCCCAAGGCAATTATTCAAAGCGCCAACGAAGTGTTTCAGTGGATTGAAAAGAGTGAGACCTGGGCGCCACTACTTACCAGCGTTCGAGATGAGGTCATCAAAATATCGGGCCAAAAAGGCGACTTCCGACTTGAGACAAAGAAGGGGGAAATATACCAAGCTAAATACGTCGTGTTGTGCACTGGCATTATGGACGTGCAGCCAGTCATCGGTGGTGACATCAAGAACGTTTACCCCATGGCGAACGAAGGGCACGTTGAGTACTGCATTCGCTGCGACGGACACCGCGCCAAAGGCAAACACACCGCCATCATTGGTCACGCGGAAAGCGCGGCCTGGATCGCTACGCTGCTAAAAGAGCGCTACGAATGTCCCGCCATTACCGTTCTCACCAACGGCGAAAAGCTAGCGGTGACTCCGGGTACACCGCTGGCCGATCGAATTGCGGCGTACGACATTCAGGTTAAAGAATCACCAATTCAGGAATTAGCCGGAAACGCGAAAAAGGAAGGACTTACCGCGATTTTGCTCGCCGATGGAACAACGATTAGCGCAACCATTGCCTTTGTTTCGCTGGGCGTAATTGTCTACAACGAACTCGCCAAGGCGCTGGGGGCAAAAATTGATGATCGAGGGTACGTGCTTACCGATGACGCCGGTGAAACCTCGGTGCAAGGCCTATTTGCCGCCGGAGACTTACGGGCCAACAAGAAAAAGCAAATTTACACCGCCTGGGATATCACCGTGGACTCCGTCGACAAAGTGGATAGCTACCTGCGCGTGGAAAAACGTGAACGACTGCTAAAAACCGGCAAACACGGCAGCGTTGCCATTGACTAAATCAAGTGTAGAAAGGGGTTCAACAAGGAGACCCTATGGCCAATATTACGTTAAAAGGAAATCCCGTTCACACGCTCGGTGATCTTCCGAGCAAAGGAACCACCGCACCCGACTTCAAACTCACCAAGCTAGATCTGTCGGACGCCAGTTTAAATCAATACAAAGGAAGACGGAAAGTGCTCAACATTTTTCCGAGTGTCGACACCGGCACCTGCGCCATGTCCGTGCGCAAGTTTAATGAAAAAGCCTCGGCGTTGAAGAACACGACCGTGCTTTGTATCTCCGCCGATCTTCCCTTTGCGCAAAAACGTTTTTGCGGCGCCGAAGGGCTGAACAACGTAGAGATGCTGTCTTCATTCCGCAGTACTTTTGCCAAGGACTGGAAGGTGCAGATGACCGACTCTGGCCTCGCCGGGCTCTGCTCCCGCGCCGTGGTAGTTTTGGATGAAAATGACAAAGTGCTCTACACCGAACAAGTGGCGGAAATCGCCAGCGAGCCAAATTACGAGAATGCTTTGGCGGTGTTGAACACGCTGTAAGGTGGAAGAAAAAAGGCTAACCCAATTTTTGGTAGTTAACGGTTTTGGTGGCGGTATCTTCGGCCTTCTTTTTCTTCTTAACCGCGGGAAAGAAGGCCAGGTACCCCACCATACGTTCGAACGCAGTGGCGAAGTAGATCACGGACAATGGCATGAGCCAAGTCAGGGCATGCGTTATCAATCGAGGGTACCCAATATTTAAGCTACCCGCCGCTTCCGCCACCATCACGGTGATCACGATCAGGGCGATTCGAACTGCCCACCAGATGATTTTAGGCCAGCGATTACCAAATGGGTGCAAGGATACGAGCCACGCTTTTCGGTCAAGAATAGGTAGGGTGAGACGCTTCGAGAACGAAGCGGTGGGCTCAAAGGCAAAGAAGCGAGTTGTTTTAGCCCCATTAATGTCTTCGCCCGACATCACCGAACCCAAAAACAAGTAGAGCAGCGCACTTTCCACCGCACGAATCAAAAAAAACGGGACTAAGGTACCGAGGTACCCCTCACCCGGCCAAATTTTATGGGCGACAGGATCGGCGGCAATTACCATTAAAGTGATAAGACCAACCGCCACGTAAAGCAGATAGCGAAACGATAAGTACAGGCGAAAGGGCAGAACATATTCCATATCCTGCTCGCTTAAACCCACCAAAACTGGATTGGGACGCCCCGGAATTAAATGGGCCAAGGAAAGCCGACGATAAAAAACCCGCATGGGGGGGAGCTTACGGGCCTTCGCCGCTTTAGGATCGGCCTTTTTCTTCTTTGGACGCGACTGCCAAGTGAACGCTTTTTCGACCACAAATTCGAAAGCCAACCAAAGGCCGAAGCCCAAACCAAGCTGACCGATCTGCGGGCCGAATGTTGAGAAATCAGATCGCAGCGCCGCCGGGATCAAAGCCCGAAGAAACCAAAATACCGCCGCGCCATACGCCAATGCTCGCGCCAGGGCCCAGCCCCGGTAAATAAAGTGCCGCTCTAATTTTTTCTGAACCCGAAACACGTCTAGAGCTTATCGGCCAAACGTGCAAAAAAGCTTAACCGAAAAAGCCTGAGAAAACCGGCTATTAGCCCGTAAATCGGCGGGTCTTTCTCAAGCGTGCCACCCGGTGCCCGAGTTAAAGTGGCTTCTTGTAAGCCACCGCCCGAAGCATCCACCCCTCGCGCTCGTAAAACTTCTTGCCGCGTTCGTTTTCAATTCCGGTGCAAAGTCTTAGCGCATTGCACTCCAAACGGGCTGCCTCTTCTTCGGAAAATTTTAAAAGGGCGGCGCCGGCGCCGCAAGAACGAGAGTGGGCGGTGGTCACCAAGTCATCTACGTAGAGGTGCCTACCGTGAGCAAAATCGTGCAGCACGCGGTAGCCCATTACGGCGATGGGTGCTTCGCTTTGAGCGGAACTAAAAAGCCCCACCAGGGTGTAGCCGTCGGCCTCATGCGCCGCGCGGTACAGCCTTTCAAACGCCGGCAAATCAAGCTGCGGCCTCAGCTCCTTAAGAACACCAAGGGCCTTTTCCAGACCGGTTTTCGAGGTAATTGGCCTTATTTCATTCATGCTATTTCCGCCTTTGGCTTTTTGCCTTTACCATCCCAAACGCTAAGCCTAATCTTCAACCGATTTTTTCAAGAAAAGCCGTAATTTTCCTATTTTGAAGGAGCCTAAGTGAAGACATTAGCCGCCGTTGCCTGGGGATCAAAACAGCCGTTGGAGATCGAAGAGATCGAACTCGCCGGGCCTAAGCAGGGCGAAGTATTGGTTCGCCTTCACGCCACCGGCGTTTGCCACACCGATGCGTTTACGCTTTCGGGCGCCGATCCCGAGGGCATCTTCCCCACCATTCTTGGCCACGAAGGCGCCGGCGTCGTGATGGAAGTTGGCCCCGGAGTAACGTCGGTGGCTATCGACGACCACGTCATTCCGCTCTACACCCCAGAGTGCGGCAAATGTAAGTTTTGCACGTCAGGAAAAACCAACTTGTGCCAAGCCATTCGCGCCACCCAAGGCAACGGCGTCATGCCCGACGGCACCAGCCGCTTTTCTAAAAATGGAAAAACCATTTTTCACTACATGGGCACGTCCACTTTTTCTGAATACACCGTGGTTCCGGAAATCGCGTTGGCAAAAATTTCAAAAAAAGCACCGCTCGAAAAAGTGTGTCTGCTCGGGTGTGGCATCACCACCGGCATCGGCGCCGTACTCAACACCGCCAAAGTGACCCCCGGTTCTACCGTGGCGGTCTTTGGTTTAGGCGGCATCGGCTTAAGCGTGCTGCAAGGGGCGGTGATGGCAAAAGCGTCGCGCATCATCGCGGTCGACATTAACGAAAGCAAATTCGAAATGGCCAAAGCCTTTGGCGCCACCGACTGCGTAAACCCTAAAAAATTTGATGGCCCAATTCAAAATGTGTTGGTCGACATGACCGATGGCGGCGTCGATTATTCTTTTGAATGCGTCGGCAATGTTAACCTAATGCGATCGGCGCTTGAGTGCTGCCACAAGGGCTGGGGCGAATCGATCATCATTGGCGTAGCCGGGGCCGGCCAAGAGATTTCAACCCGGCCGTTTCAGTTGGTAACCGGTCGGGTGTGGAAGGGCACGGCTTTTGGCGGCGTAAAAGGGCGCACCCAACTTCCTGGTTACGTCGACAAATACCTGAGCGGCGACATTAAGATCGACCCGTTTGTCACCCACACCATGGGTTTAAATGAAATCAACCACGCCTTTGACCTCATGCACGAAGGTAAAAGCATCCGTTCGGTAATTAAATTTCAGTAGGAGTTTCTATGTCGACGTTAAAGTTAGAAAAAAAATTTCGTAGCTTCGAAGGCACGGTTGAATTTTATAGCCACGCTTCGACCACCACGCACACCGCCATGAAGTTCTCGCTGTTTCGTCCACCTCAGGCCGCAACTAAAAAAGTGCCGGTGCTGTATTGGCTATCTGGCCTTGAGTGCTCCGAAGAAAACTTTATGGCCAAGGCCAGCGCCCAAAAATGGGCGGCGGAGCTGGGACTCATGATCGTCTGCCCCGATACCAGCCCGCGCGGGGCTGGCGTGGCCGGCGAAACCGACAGTTGGGATTTGGGAGTGGCAGCCAGTTTCTACGTAAACTCCACGCAAGAGCCGTGGGCTAAGAATTACCGCATGTACGACTACATCACCAAAGAGCTGCGCACCTTGGTGGAAAAAGAATTTCCGGTGGCGGGTGAACTGTCGGGCATTTCTGGCCACTCCATGGGCGGACACGGCGCCCTGGTTATCGCGCTGAAAGAGGCGGGGCGCTACCGATCGGCATCGGCGTTCTCGCCCATCGCCGCCCCTAGCCTATGCCCGTGGGGAGAAAAAGCCTTTACCCATTACCTGGGCGTGAACAAAGCCACGTGGGCCGAGTACGATACCCACCTTTTGGTGGCCAAGGCTAAAGCTAAAATTGAACTGCTGGTCGATATTGGTACCGACGATAGATTTTTGGCAACGCAGCTAATGCCTGAAAAATTAGAGCGGGCCTGTGCGGCGGCGAACTACCCCCTCACCTTGCGCCGGCGCAGTGGCTACGATCACAGTTATTATTTCGTAAGCAGTTTTATAAAGGAGCACCTGGAGCACCACGCCCGGGCGTTAAATCAGATCTAATGCAAGTAGAAGAAGCGATGATGCGGGCCATCGAAAAAGCCCGTGAAGGCATTTTTAACGGCCAAAGCCCCTTTGGTTGCGCGATCTACAAAGGCGATAAATTAATTGCCGCAACCCACAACACGGTGTGGGCCACTACCGACCCCTCGGCCCACGCTGAGGTGAATTGCATTCGGGCGGCGGCCAAAGCGTTGGGCACCATCGATCTGTCGGGTTGTACGATGTTCACCACCTGCGAACCATGCCCAATGTGCCTGACCGCCACTCACTGGGCTAAGATCGATACAATGTACTTTGGCGCCACGATCGACGATGCAGAAAGCGCTGGCTTTTCGGAGCTGACCATTTCAGCGCAGGACATGGTTAGGCAAGGGGGCAGCCCCCTTAAGGTGAACTCTGGCGTGCTGCAAAGAGAGTGCGCCGAGCTGTTTCAAGAGTGGAAACTTTTGAAAAAAGGAAAGGTCTACTAAATGAAGTCGGCCACCGCAGAAAGAGTAAAAGCGATCGAGCGCCGCGTCGCCGCCGCCCAAGGTAAAATTGCTTGCGACGGCATCATCCGCGACACGACCTACCTCGACGTCTTCAGCTGTGAATGGCGCCGGGGCGACATCGCTTTTATCGACGGCGTGATTGTTGGCGTGGAGTCAGGCCTGTCGGCTAAACGCGAATGGAACGGTAAAGGTAAGCACTTGGTGCCCGGCTTTTTGGATGCGCACGTGCACATCGAAAGTTCAATGCTGCTACCCCACGAATTTGAAAAGGCGGTGATTCCCCGCGGCACCACCACCGCGATTTGCGATCCGCACGAGCTGGCCAACGTAATGGGCGTAAAAGGAATTCAGCATTTCTTAACCGCCGCCGAGTCGATGGCGCTTAACCTGCGGGTGATGCTGTCGTCTTGCGTCCCGGCCACCGAAATGGAAACCAACGGCGGTGGCCATTTACAGGCCGCTGACCTTGTGCCGCTCTTATCCCACCCTAAAGCGCTTGGTTTGGCCGAAGTGATGAATATGCCGGGCGTACTTTACGGCGACAAATCTGTACTCGAGAAGCTAGCAAGCTTTGAAGGGCGCCCCATCGACGGCCACAGCCCCTTGCTACGCGGCAATGCGCTGTCGGCTTACTTGGCCGCCGGAATTTCAAGCTGCCACGAATGCACCGAGCTTGACGAGGCCCGCGAAAAGGTGAGCAAAGGCATGGCGGTTTGGATTCGCGAAGGCAGCGTAGCTAAAGATTTAGACACTTTGATTCCGCTGCTCACTATGGCCACCTCAACCACGTTAGGTTTTTGCACCGACGACCGAAACCCTTTAGACATCGCCGAAGAGGGGCACATCGATTTCTTAATCCGCAAAGCAATTCGCGCCGGCGTGCCGGTTGAAGTGGCCTACCGAGCGGCCTCGTGGTCGGTGGCGCGCCACTATGGCCTAAGACAATTGGGCGGCGTGGCGCCGGGCTACACCGCCGACTTAGTTTTATTAGACGACGCGCCAAGCTGCACGGTGGGAGAAGTGTGGAAGAGTGGAAACGTGGTTTCAGAAATTGAATTTGTGGGTTTAGAGGCGCGCCACTTTGAAAACACCATTCGCGCCGCTCTGCCCGATTCTCCGGCAGCCTTTGAGGGGCCAACCGGCAATGTTCATGTTATCGGCGTAGTGCCGGGCAAAATCTTAACCGAACGCTCGATCGAAAAATCGGATGCGGCGGGTGTCTGTCGGCTCTCGGTGGTCGAACGCTACGGACACAAAAGTAAACCCGCTAACGGTTACGTGCGCGGCTTTGGCGCCGGATTTACCGGAGCCATTGGCGCCAGCGTTGGGCACGACAGCCACAACCTGATTCTGGTTGGCAAAAAGGCCACTGACATGCAGGTAGCGGCCAAGCACCTAGCCAAAGTGGGGGGCGGATTTGTCGTCGTAAACGAAGGACAAGTGATCGCTTCGCTAGATCTCCAGTTTGGCGGCCTGATGACCGGCGACGGATTGAAACACGTTGAGCGCAAGCTTAAAGAACTTCGCGCCGCCAGCCGCGCGGTGAAGTGCGAACTGGCCGAACCTTTTTTACAGTTGGCTTTTTTGAGCCTGCCGGTCATTCCTTCACTTAAACTCACCGACCAAGGGCTGGTGGATGTAGAGCAATTTAAAATTATTTCGGTGGCCGCGTGATCTCACGCCGGGGCGTGAATTTAAAAACCGAAGCCATTGCCGGCGTCACCACGTTTTTTACCATGGCGTACATCGTAGTGGTGAACCCGGCTATTTTAGCTTCGCCCGGCACGGGAATTCCCTTTAGCGGCGCGATGACCGCCACCGTGTTGCTGGCGGGCACCATGACGCTGATGATGGGACTGTACGCACGATTGCCCTTCGCGGTGGCGCCGGGAATGGGCGTCAACGCGTTCTTCACGTATACCCTCATTTTGGGAAAGAAAGTGCCCTGGACCGTGGCGCTGGGCATGGTGTTTTGGTCGGGCGTTTTGTTTTTGCTTATCTCAGCCACGCCACTACGCTTATGGCTTGCCCGCGCCATCCCCCATTCACTGCGCATCGGGGCGGCCGCTGGAATTGGAATTTTTCTCACCTTTATCGGCTTTAAGAATGCCGGCATTGTGGTGCCGGATGCGGCAACGTTGGTTCGCCTCGGCCCCATGCATTTGCCGGCGGTATTAAGCTTACTCGGCGTAGCTTCGGCGGTTTATTTTATGAGGAGAAAGAACCCGTTCGCTTTTCTTGTCACCCTACTGGGTCTCACCGCGATCGGATTGGCGCTAGGTCTGGTGCAAAAGCCCGCCGCTTTGGTGGCCGCCCCTGATTTTAGTGCTCTATTTAAATTAGACATTGGGGGTGCCCTACAACTTTCGCTTTTGCCGGCAATTATTTCACTGATGTTTACCGACCTGTTCGACTCCCTTTCTACTTTTGTGGGGGTGGCGCAAGCCGCCAAATTAGTCGATAAAAACGGCGATATGCCGCGCCTGAAAGAGGGGCTTATCGTCGATAGTTTCGCCACCCTGCTGGCCGGAGTATTTGGCACCTCGTCGGGTACGGCGTACATCGAGAGTGCCGCGGGCATTGAAGTGGGTGGCCGCACCGGCTGGACTTCAGTTTTTACTGCGCTCTGTTTTGTGCCCTGCCTCTTCTTGGCGCCACTGGCCGCAATGGTGCCGGCCTTTGCTACCGCGCCGGTTCTGATTTTAGTCGGCGCGCTGATGTTTCGAAGCCTGGGGCAGCTCGATTTCAAAAACCTTGAAGACACAGTGCCCGCTTACCTCACCATCGTACTTATTCCCCTCTCCTTTTCGATTACCCAGGGAATTCTGTGGGGATTTATTAGCTACGTGGTGTTGTACGTCATGGCGGGGCGAGCCAAAGAGGTAAAACCGATGCTCTACGCAATTTCAGTGATAGCGGTATTTTTAATTTGGCTTGAGCGCAGTTAACGCTGGTAGAGCCCCGACGAGGTGAGTGGAGCGGTGTGGTCGGCCGACGTAACGCCGCCCCACACGAAGAACGTCTTGCCCGTCCAAATTCCGCTAGCCCGTTTTCGCGCGGTGGGCGGGCTGGTGGTAGCGAGAGTTGTCCACACATCATAAATCGGATCATAGGCCGCGCCGGCCGACGACATCGTTCCGGCACCGCTCGCACCACCCCACACGAGAAATTTTGAGCCAGTCCAGGCGATACTGGGCGAAGTGGTGCAGCTGGGAATGTTGGTAGTGGCAACCGTCAACCAAGTGCCGATATTCGTACCCGAGTTTGTAAACGGATCATAACGAGCCCCGCGTTTTTCAGCAAACCGCCCCTGACCCGTGGTGGTGTCACAGAATGGATACGTGGTGGCATCGGTATTTTCGCCAAACATCACCACATACTTTCCGGTCCAAAGCGCATTGGTGGTGCGCGCCGTTGGCGCGTTCAGGGTGCTTATGGTAACCCAAGTGCTGTTAGCGCTTAAGTCGAGCATCGATCCGGTCGCAATGTCGGTGGGCGAGGTCCAGTCAGTTTTATTGCCGCCCCAGATGCCAATATTTTTTCCATCAAACCACATCGCCATACCGATACGGCCGTCGCCAATAAAACCGCTACCCGTCAATGCGGTCCACGAATCGTTGTCTGGACGGTAATATTTACCGTCGAGTTTAGGAGCGCCGTCATCGATGCCGCCCCAAACCACCATCTTACCGTTCCAAGTTGTGGAGTTGGTTCCTGAATAGGCCCATACTGCCTGATGTAGCTGGCGAACCGTCGGGGCGCTCGTGTTCGTTACGGGTATCCAAGTGCTAGTGCCGGGTTCTGACGGATCATACCGTGACCCGGTGCTAAGCTCGGTTGTAGAGTCTCCCGAACCATCATCGACATCATTGCTCCCTCCCCACACTATCATCTCCGTACCCGTCCATACCGCCGTGTGATTTTTGCGAGCTCCCGGAGTATCCGCATCGTTCGTGTCCGTGCCAGTCCAGGTGTTTGCCACAGGGTCATAACGACCGCCGCTCTGCAATGCGTTTCCACTGCTGTTCAATCCGCCCCAGACAATCATCTCTTTGCCCGTCCACACCGTGGAGTGGCGACTGCGCGCCGTGGGCACGCCGGTCTCGGTGATCGTGGACCACACATCACGGCTAGGGTGCGTAATCACATTTCCAGGGGTGTACTGCCCGCTGGCGCCTGTCGCACTTTTGCCGGTCGGCACTAGAAAGCGCTCTCCCGTCCACACGCCAGTGATTTGATATCGCGCCGTCGGCGCGCCGGTGGCAGTTATCGTAGTCCAAGTGTCAGCGATGGGATTGTAGTACGCTCCGGTAGCTATTGCCGCACTCCCGTTCCAGCCGCCCCAAATCATAAAACTGGCCCCGTTCCAAACGGCCGCCATCGCATCGCGGGCACTGGGCCTGAGGGTGGCCGACATTGCAGTCCACCCGGGGGTGAGCGTGTTGTACCTGTTACCCGTACCTAAAACGGTATCGGAGGTGTCGCGTCCTCCGAAAATAAGCATATTCCGACCGTCATAGGCGCCAGCGGCGTAAGTGCGTGCGCCCCCGCCGGTGGTTATTGCCGTCCAGGTTGACGTGAACGGATCAAATTCACCGCCGGTATCTTGTCCCGTTGCGGTGCTATTGCCCGAGTAGCCGCCCCACACGATTAACTTTTTTCGACCCGAGTCCCAAACTCCAACGTGACCCGCGCGCGCAGTACCGGTCGCGGCGATTGCGGTCCAGACATTAGTGTTCACATTGTAAAGACCACCGTCATCCTTCGCGGTACCAGCAGCATTAGCGCCGCCAAAGACCGCCAGGTAGCCGACTGAGTTGGTGTCGGTGTGCGTGAAATTAAGAGTGTGGCGGTAGCGTACGGACGGTTGGCTAGTCGCAACCATCGCGGTCCAAGCGCCGTTGGTGTCGGTCGAGGTAAAAGTGAGCTTGTAGCCATCTGCCAGCACGCCGTTGGTGTTTTGCCCACCCCACGTAAACATGTGATAACCGTTCCACACCGCAGGATGGTCCGCCCGCTCCGCAGGTACGCCGGTGGTGTTCTCAACCGCGCCCCAAGTATCGGCCACCGGATCGTAAATCGCCCCGTCACTTTTATAGTTAGTGCCATCAAAACCACCCCAGACCACCATTTTTTGCCCGGTCCACACCGCCGAATAACGCCCTCGCGCGGTAGGCTCGCCGGTAGTAGAGATAGGGTCCCAATCTTCAATATTCCGCACCTGTAACGTTTGTGCCCCGGCAAACCTTGAGGTGTTGGCGGTACGTGCAATTGCATAGAAATCTTCGGAGGTGATGGTCCCCGAAAAAAAGCCCAGCTTATTGATCACATCGTCGCCCGGCCCTTCGGGACCCTTTGAAATGTGCTTAAGCGATGCGGCGGCGTTATTGGTCGTGGCCACAAAAAAGTCATAGTTGCCCACCTGGCAGTTACTATTTCCAAGCAGGCAGGTTGTGGATGAGCCATCAATGGGGCCCGCCAATGCATCCAGATTAAAAGCGGCGCCACCGACCACCAATTTGTAAGCGGAGGCACCCGCGTCTACCGCCAACACGTCGTTAAGAAAACAGTCGTAGCGCGGCCCTTCCGGGCTGGTTACGTCGGAGTTAAATACCGAGTAGCTCTGGCTATCATAGAGGGTCGGACCGTAACCCGGCACTTGCACAAAGCCAGGTTCGGGGCTGATGTGCGCCAATGCTGAATCAGTGTGAGCGATGAAGCAGTGAAACGGACCAGTGAGCGCAGGAGTTATAGTATGCGTTCGGGTGGCACCAACAAAGTGCACTTGGGTCGAGCCAGTGATGTCATTACTCCTCACCCCCGCCAGTACGGTGTCATTCCAAGGGTTACTAAAATTGGTGTCAGACGACATGAACGGGTGAGAATCGAGCGTCGCGGTGCAAGTCGCGGCGGCTGGAGTGGCACCCCCCGTGATTTTCCAAGCGTAGGATTTGCGGTTACCGTTAGTTGAACTAAACTTAAAATCTGAAAGCGCAACGTAATAAGTATTAGCGGAGACTGAAAACGCTACCCCCACCGGCGTAGCATCGCTTGAAATCGCCGAAGTCCATTGGGTGCCGGGAGTACAAGCAGGGTTGGTAACCACCCCTACGCTCGGAGTCGCGCCGGTAATGTTATACGCCTCCATCTTCGGCACAAAGCCACCCGAGTAAGTGCCTACCGCCCCGACCACGAGAATTCTCGGGTTCGTTACATTGGGATCAAGCGCAAGGCCCCTTACGATTGCGTGATTCGTTGAGGACTGCCAGTTTAGATCAAGTATTCCGTTGGTACCAAACGTAGTAATTAATTTGCCAAAACGATCAAACTTAACCAGAAACCCTTCGTAATAGGCGATCGACCCCGATGGCGTCGTCTGGCTTCGGGCAAGGGCAATGTATTCATGGTTGGTGGTGTCCACTTCTACGACGTCGATAAAAAGATTGTCTTCTCCGTCACCCGCGGTATTGGCGTAACCCAAATCAAAAATGCGCGTGCCGTTGGTATAGTCTCTAAGCACCCGCGGATTAGAACTACTCGGGCTACCTAAAAAACCTGCGCCCAACCCCCGACCAAAGTTCACGTCTTGCCGGCCATCGTTAACCGCGTAGGAACCAATCAACCCCAGAAACTGCGTGCCCGACCACACCCGACCCAACACGAGGTAGCGAGCGTAAGCATCGTAGGTACCGGTCACATTGGAGTAGAGCGCTGAGCGTATTTGAAAATTTCCAATCCCGCGTGGGTCGGGCACGCCAAAACCTTCGGCGGAGGCCGGGCGCGGAAGCAATAGGATGAAGAGCAAAATCACCCCGCTCAGTATCTTGTAGATGGCACGATACAAATTAAAAAACTCCTTACAAAACAAGTTAAAATTCACTATTTTTATCCACCCGGCGCACCTTGCATGGGAGAATTCTTCTGCTCATCCGCAAACGAAATTCTTCTTGGCGCGCGACCAGCGCCGCCGTCTCCAATCAGTCCACCTTCGGGATTAACGCCCTGATAAATCGGGTTAGAAGCGTCGTCATCTTGGGTGGGCAAATCAAAACTGGGCACCGAAGAAAGGCAGTACTCGCCAATGCAATTGCCGGCGAAATTTCTTCCGCAGCCGTGAATAAAAGTGAGGAGAACGAGAAATACAATTCCCGAAATAAAAGGCGTGATAAAAATTAATTTTGAACGCTTACGTACCACGATTAACCCTTCCCCATCGCCGTAAACTTTAGGCCCAAGAGATCTCTCGATTCTCCTGATTCTTATCGGCATTCAACCGGTTACGGCTTAGTTCAATTGTAACCCGAAGCGTTATTTGATGGTAAATGAAACAGGTAAGTTAATGTAATTAAAAGATATTACAGCAAAGGCCCGGCTTTTGCCGGTGTCATTTGTCGTCGTTACGCGGGCTCTTTGCTTATCCCCCGCGCCCAAACCTCCGATAAGCGTAAACAGAGCCGTGAAAAACAAATTCCAAAAAAAACTTTATATCTTCATCCGCAGCGAAGAGATGCGCGATCGGCTGTTGCCGAGCTTGGTGGCCGCCCTGGTTCCCTCATTGCTCTTTTTATTGGTGCCAAGTTCGACGCGGTTACTCCAATCACATCCAAGCTTGATGATTCTTTTTGTGTGTTCGCTCACCTGCGCCTTCCTCACCTTTTCGCTTGAACACAAAAACCGCCGCAAGATGAAAAGACAGCAAACGCTGCTCACCGTTTTACGCGACCGCACCGAAGAGCAAAGCCTATTGCTCGACATGTACCCCGACGCCATCTTTACGATGTCGCCCGAGGGTAATGTAAATCTCTTTAATCAAACCTCCGCACGCTGGTTCGGCTGGAACTCAGACCCCGAAAAATTAAAAGACGCGTGGAGTGCATTAGGTCGTACCACCGATTTAAATCCCGATCAGATCACCAAAGAGCTAAAGGGGCACGGCGATTGGGAGGTAGAGATCGAGCTTGTGGTCACCAGCGTGGATCGAAAAAGCGAAGAAAGTAAAAAGTTACTATGCCGCTTTCACTGGGTGCGCCCCACCGAAGAAAAGCCGCCCGTCATTTTGGTGATCGCTCAAGACGTTACCGAAAAGAGGGCTTCAGAATCGCAACGGCTACGATCCGAACGGCTGCAAAGCATTGGCACATTGGCCAGCGGCATTGCGCACGACGTTAACAATGCCCTGTTGCCCATTGTATTCTCGGCCGAGTTGCTTCGCCGCAATCCGAATGACCCAAAAAATCTGGTGTTTATCGACCACATCGTGCAGAACACCGAGCGGGTTAAAAGCATCGTTAAGCAGATTCTGCTCTTCGTCGGCGGCAACGTGGTGGGTAAGCAAACCTTTGACCTCGGCAAGTTACTCTCCAACACCGACCAGATTCTTCAGCACTCGCTGCCAAAAACAATTTCGGTGAAAATGGTATTTCCCAACGGCCTTTGGCCCATCGGCGGCGATGAAACGCAAATTTCTCAGGTGTTGATGAATCTATGCATCAACGCCCGCGACGCCATGGGTGATAAGGGTGTCTTAACTATCACCGCCGACAATGTGGTTATTGATGAGATGCAGGCGAGCCAGCACAACCGCGCGGCATCCGGACCGCACGTAAAAATTACCGTAGCCGACTCAGGCTCGGGCATTGCGCCCGAAATTTTGGACAAAATTTTTGACCCGTTCTTCACCACTAAAGAGGCCGGCCGCGGTACCGGACTTGGGCTTTCGACGGTACTTGGAATTGTAGAGTCCCATAATGGTTTCCTAAAAGTGCACAGCCACCCCAATCAAGGCACACGCTTCGAAATCTGTCTACCGGCCGCGCCAAGTGATTTCGTAGAATCTACCAATCGCGAAGTGACTCCACCGCGAGGCCAGGGACAATTGTTACTCGTGGTCGATGACGAAGAAGATATTTGCGCCATCGCCAAAGAGGCTTTGCAAGAAAATGGATATGAAGTGCTCACCGCCCGAGATGGCACCGAAGGCATCGCCATTTTCGCGCAAAACCGGGAACGCATCGCGGCGGTGTTGTGTGACATGATGATGCCGATTATGGACGGCCCCTCGACAATTCGTGCCATCAAAAGGCTTGAGCCCGGCGTGCCGATCATCGCCATGAGTGGCCTAATGGATGAGCGGGCCCGTGCCGCCAAAGACGCCGGCGCCACGGCGCTACTAGAAAAGCCTTTTTCCGCAAACTCGCTGCTGCAAGTGGTGGCCGACTGGTGCGCCACCAAGAAAAAAGCCGCCTAATTATTTGTACATTAAGAATGGTTTACGAAGGCTTTTAAACTTCGAAACGTCGGCGCCGATAGTCTTCTCAAACTCAGCCAGGCTATTGCCCGCCTCCACTGCCTCGCGAAACCTAGCGGTACCCACGATCAAGTCGATCGGCATTTTATCGAACTCATACTCGTAAGGCGGCCGCTTCCAAGCAAATTCTGCCGGGTACCTCTGCTGAATCGCGGCAAGAAGTCGAATGCCCGCTTGAAACGCATTGAACTTGGCGCGATTGGTGACGTGAATGTGAACACCACCGCAAACCTGGTCTTTGCCCTTGTGGAATGTGGGCTGAAAATAGATCGGTCTAAAATACACGCCCGCCATTTTCATTGCGTTTAGGCCGGCGGCAAGCCCGTCGGCGTCGGTAATATAAGGGGCCCCAATCCATTCGAACGGACGGGTGGTCCCCCGCCCCTCCGATACGTTGGTGCCTTCAAACAGAACCATTCCCGGAAACGTAATGGCGCCAGTAAGATTTGGAATATTTGGCGAGGGGTTTGGCCACTGCGCACCGTATTGATCGAGATACTTACTGCGCTGCCACCCTTTAACCGAGATAACGTCGAGTTCGCAGCCGATGCCAAAATGATCATTAAACAGCAAAGCCAATTCGCCGATGGTAAGCCCGTGCCGCATCACGATCGGAAATTGACCAACGAATGATGTGTAATTGGCTTCTAGCGCATTGCCCTCTACCGCCATTCCACCGATGGGGTTAGGACGGTCGAGTACCACCACTTTTTTGCCACTAGCTTTGGCCGCGCGCATGCAATTGGCGAGCGTGTAGATAAAGGTATAAACGCGCGTTCCGATGTCCACTAGATCAACGACAAAGGTATCGATTTCAGAAAGTAGCTTGGAGGTAGGGATTCGCGTTTTTCCGTAAAGACTATAAACCGGCACGTTGAGTAAGGGGTCGAGAAAGTCGTCTGACTCAATCATGTTGTCTTGCTTTTCACCCCGCACCCCGTGCTGCGGACCGATAAGGCACGCCACTTTTAGACTGAGCTTTGGGTTCGCCACTCGATCGCGAATGTGACGAAGCGTGGAATCAAGCGAGGCCTGATGACAAAGAATTCCCAATCGCTGTTTCTGATATTTGCGATACTCTTTTTTAAGAAACGTATCGAGCCCGGTCTCCATCTAATTAGGCCTTTCCGTCTTTCTGGGCGCGCTCGGCGCATTTGGTCGAACGTCCCTTTGGCACCCGCATTGAAAATCCGCCGGGTACGGCCACCGTGCCCAGCAATACCGCATCGGTAAGTGCGGGGTTTAAGATCGCCAGCTCCTCCGGCAATGAATCACAAAGTTTGGCGTAGTCTTCGAGTTGAATCTCTTGGGTCACTTTAAACTCTTCGAACTCGAGCGGTCTATCCACCATCATTTTACCAAAGTATTTACGGTAGTCTCTTTCCACTTCGAGAATGGCCAAAAACTCAGAATAAAAATTTGAAGACGCGAAGCCAAAACTTTTTCCTTTGTAACCACGAATAATCGCCGCGATGTCACGGGTCGACAACTCCTTTACCGCCCGGGCCATGCCCTCGGCGCCGTGATTGTAAGCCGTGATGGCCAACGGCCAAGAGTCTAGTTTATTAAAGTTGCCGCCCAGTAAATCAGCGGCGGCCCAGGTGGCCGCGATGGGATCATTTCTTTCGTCGATATGCTGATCAATTTTCAAAAACATTTTACCGGTGGCCCGCATGAACTGCCACACTCCAGAGGCCCCTACTTTTGAGCGAGCCGAGAGGTCAAAACCAGATTCGACCAGCGGCAGGCGAGTCAGTTCCTTGGGTATCTTTTTCTGGGCAAAGATTTCCATCATGCGCGGAAAGTAACGACCGCCGTAGAGAAAGCCACGTACGATACGGTCGCGCTGACCGATTTGCGCCCTAACTCGTTTTGAGGCGGCCAAAAACCGATCAGACTCTTGGCTGTTCTCAAAGCGACGGTACAGAGGAAACAATTCCGCCGAAGTTTTTAAAGGGTCGCCCTTTGCCGCGTGGATTTGTTTTAGTTGATCGATCACTTTATCTTTTTCGACCTTGAGCTGCTTGGCGAGCTTGCGGCGCCGCTCTTTCGGGGTGAGAGAGGGGTCGTTCTGAACGGAAGCAATGTCGGCTACGCCGTAGACCACGCCCAGGTCATCTGAGTCATGAATCACGGCCTGCAACGTGGTGTAGTCGGCGTAAACTCGCTTCCAAAAATCCACGCGCGGGCGCAGACTGGGTGGTACCACGAAAGTCTGCCCCGGCTCGTAGCCCAGCGCATCGGGCTGAGCCTCGAACGAGGGCAGCTCCATTTCCCGCAGCTGCCCTTTTGCGAAAAGCTCTTGGTACCCTTCGAAAACCGACGAGGTTACCGGTTCGCTGACGTCGTCTGAAATTTTTTCTGGCACGATCGGGTCAAGGGGGTAGGGCAACGGCAAGATGGCAAACGCATTCACCGCGACCAATAAAAAAACAGACGACACACTGAAAAGATTCAAACCAGCCCCCTAGGTAGGACGAAGCCTATTTTCTTGAAAAACGGCTAATGGCCAACGCAATCTGGTCGGCCCAGCCCGACATACGACCAAATTTTACTTTGTGATCGTTGAGCAAAACTGCAAAAGCAATGAGCTCACCATCGGCCGAAGGCACAAAACCGGCGAGCGACGTCACACCGTCCAGGCTCCCGGTCTTAGCGCGAAGTAACCCTTGCACATTTGAGTTAGGGAAACGGGAACGAATCGTACCGTCTTCCCCAGCAACGCCAAGCGACGAAATGAATTCCGGCGCGGTGGCAAAATCTTTTTGGGCGGCCAATAACACTTTAACAACCTGGCGAGCGGTCACTTTGGTGTCGCGGGTTAGGCCACTGCCGTCGCTTATGTGGTATGACTTTTTAGCAATGCCGATCTCCTCTAATGCATCAGCTAAGGCGTCGATACCTTTTTGTATGGTACCCGGGGGTGATTTCACTTCGGCCCCAACCTTTTTAAGAATTTGGTCGGCCACAAAATTATTGCTGAATTTATTCATTCCCCAAACGATTTGCCACATCGGCAAAGAATCAAACTCAAGTATTTGTTTGGCGGCCGAGGGCACCAATCCCTCTTCAATGTGGCCGGTAAAGCGTAACCCACGCTGCTCCCAGAAGGTTTTGAACATGTGCGCGGTATACAGAGCGGGGTTCACAATATTGCGGTAAAAGCGCAGCTCTTTTTTATCAGAGGGAATCGAGCCGCGTAGCAATACGGTGTCGCCGATGTCACCTTCGACAAAATTGGTGCGGCTCACCACGATGGTATTACTCGAACCAGCGGCACCGGTGGTCGCCTGGTTCACCACGTCGATATAAGAATTTTCAGGATCGGTGTAAACGGTAGGGGGTGACCCCGCCGCCTCTCCGGGTCGCACAAAAATTGTCGTGGTATTAAAATTAAAAGAGAGGGCGCCAATGGGTGCGTTGTAGGCCTGGTCTTTTAAATATTTGGGACGGCTCGCCGGATTTTTTTCTTGATCAAAAAATGAAGAGTCGGCAATTAAATTACCGGTAATCTGTTTGATGCCCGAGCGGGTCAATTCGTTAACCAACATCCACATGCGCTCGGAAACCAGGCTGGGGTCGCCGCCGCCCTTGATGAAAAGATCACCAACCAACTTTCCATCGCGAATCGGGCCGTTGGCAAACACGGTGGTCTTAAAGGTGGTGGTGGGCTTCAGCTTCTTTAACGCGGCATAGGCGGTAAAAACTTTGCAAACCGAAGCAGGAATTCGCAATTCATCCGCATTCTTTTCGTAGATGACATCGCCATTGAGCGCACTCACCGCGATCACGCCGATCTCAAGCGCCTTGGCCTTGGAAGGAATGGCACTCTCAATCGCATTTTTCAGCTTAGGTGATGAGAACGATGACGTCGACTTAGGGGAACGACCGGGCTTCGCGAAAGACACCGCGTTAACGAACAGCGTCGCCACGATAAGAAAACCGACTCTATTTTGCGATTTATGACCAAGAAACATGAACTCTATTTTTACCCTTTTATCCCCTCAATTGCGACCGCCCGTATGGGGGAGAAAGTTACGGGAACCGCGTTATGGATCGCTGAATTAGTAGGTTCTTTTAAACTGACGCGGTAAGCCATCCTTTCAGATTCCCTTGGCGGCAAACTACCGCATGACGAATGGCGGCGGGGATTGGGCGTTTCACTTAAGGGTGAGGTTTAGCTTTTCATCCTGGTGCTTGGGCAGAGTTCAGTATCGTGGAGGCGCAGCTTATTTTGCCGCGACTACTTTCACCTGGTTCCTCTTACTTGTCTTAAGATCATCGCCCGAGGTTTTTTTTGCGCAAGGCTTCGAGTCGGGTGGGCGGTTTCCTGAGAGAGTGTCTCAAAAGTGTTATTTCGCCGTCATTGCGTCTATGGCGCACGCAGTGCGGCTGAAGCAACCCTTTCGCTATGAGTGAAGAGGGACGTCGACAAAACCAAGCAGGCCAAAGGTTGCCGCGCCTAAGACAAAAAGGGAAAGCGCGTGATGTAAAGACCAGTCACGCCGCCAACGCCCGGCTTTGCACTACACGCCCGAACCACACCCGGGTGGAAGCGCCGCCTCCCCCCCACGAGCAACACAAGGGCAAAGACGCCAAGACCCGCCCCATTCCACTAGGCATGAAGAACCTAAAGAATTGACGCGATACGCTAAACGCTGCCCAGGCCCCATACAGTCGCGTCGTCCTTGCCCACACTGTATACGGCGGGGAATACGCTCATTTTTTGTGAATAACCGGTCAGATAGCGCCCTTTCGAAAGGTAGTCCGTATACAGCAAGTAAGAATACAACCTTTGGTCGGGCACTCAGAGTGCTCTAGCCGATTTTGCGCCTAAAATCATGGACCGTCGGTTGCACTGTTACTACCTGAGGGGCGGAGGTTTCGTTTACAGTCCAGATCGGCCTTCCTGGACCGCGACACACTTTCGCCCTTCACTCTTTTGCTCTTTTACGAATAGAATCAGCCCCAACCATGAAAGACGCCCGCCCCCCCCTTTTGCTGCTGGACGATGACTCCGAAAATTTAGCGGCCTTAGAGAGCCTGTTAGAAACAAGGTTCGCGGTCACCGCCTTTGCCCATCCGGGGCCGGCGCTAGAGGCCCTCGCAAAAAAAGAGTTCTCCGTGGTGCTTTCCGATCAGCGCATGCCCGAAATGAACGGCGTTGATTTTTTAGCGGCCACCATGAAACTGCAGCCCACCGCGAGCCGGGTTTTGATCACCGGTTTTATGGAAGCCGACGAGATTTTAGCGGCGATCAACCGCGCCGAAATTTATCGCTACCTTACCAAGCCGTGGAATTCTGGCGAACTGCTGGCGGCTCTGATGCAGGCTGCCGAACGAGCCGAGCTGTTGAGAACGGTGGCGAAAAAAACGGCGGAGCTTACCGCGCTAAACGCCGAGCTAGAACGTCTGGTAGAAAAACGCACCTCCGAGCTCAGAGAGGCCAACGGCCGTCTCTCAGAAATGGCGCTTATTGATCCACTTACGCAGATTTTAAACCGCCGAGCTTTCTTTTCAAATTTTCAGTCTGAACTTGAGCGCACCCGTCGCTACAAGCGACCCACCTGCCTGGCGATGATCGATGTCGATCACTTTAAGTTATACAATGACATGGAAGGGCACGTTCGCGGCGACGAAGCTTTAAAAAAGATTGCCCAGTATTTTTTCGGAAATTTGCGAAAGACCGACCTCGTCGCCCGTTTCGGCGGCGAAGAGTTCATTCTATTGATGACCGAGACTCCCCTCGAAGGGGCGCTCGAAATTTGCGAACGT
>JAYSWN010000084.1:0-11722 GCA_043718025.1 Pseudomonadota bacterium | reverse complement strand
TTGTTGTCTCGCAACTACAAACAACGCATCGGAGTTTCGTAACTCCAGGGCGACCACCTTTTCCAATTTACCGAGCCTGCGTAGCAGGCGCGGCAACCGTTGGCCTGCTTGGTTTTGTCGACGTCCCTCTTCACTCATAATGAAAGGGTTGCTTCAGCCGCACTGCGTGCGCCCACGCAATGACGGCGAAATACCACTTTTGAGAGACTCTCTGAGGAAATTTTCTGGCTTTGAAATGGCTCTGAATTTTTTTATCTCATTTTTCCGGAAAAAAATTAAACAAAACTCCGAAAGCGGGTGGAACGCTTTTGATTTAGTTCGCTTGGCTAGCCCTCCTAAATAGCACTAGCCCCGAAGTGAGGTTGTCGCGCCAAAGACAAAAAGGCAAAGCGGGTGAAGTCACGGCTAGGCACGCCGCCAACGCCCGGCCTTGCACTGCCCGCCCGAATAACGCCGGGTGGAAGCGCCGTCCCACCCCCACGAGCAACGCGAGAGCAAAGACGCCACGCCCCCTTTTTTTCCACTAATTATCATAAAGAATCTCGCGCCGCCGGTTGGGGCGACAAAGTTTGTCACCATTTACACCCCACCACGGGAATACAGTTGGGTGTACGCATAGGCCTACTGGTGCGCGGGTTGCACCCTAAACGGGTATGAAATTAGCCTTTTTAGCGCTCCTTTTTTTAACCTTTGGCGCCCACGCGGATGAGTTTCGCGTTAAAGCGTGGAAGAAGCCGCCCAATTGGAAGTGTCGTCGTATCGATGAAGGGTCCTTGACCTGCCGCAGCCCTTACTCCGATGAAATGGCCACGATGACCATGGGGCTTAAGAAAATTTTGCCGGGAGTTTCCTTAGCGAGCTTGCGTCCGCATGGGGAAAAGGTGCACTTCGCTACCAACCGCGACATCCACGGTGTCGAATGGCTCGATTCCCTCTACCAAACCGGGTCGGGATTGGTTCGTTCTTCCCAAACGCTCACCAAGGTGAACGGAAAGAAGATGGCGTTTGAAGTGCGGTTCGAGGCGCCCGAAGAAACCTACGAAGCCATTCAAAAAGAAGTGAACCGCACGATCTCCTCGGTAAAATTGTATCGTAGCCGCTAAAGGCCTAGCGTTACCTGGCGGGGGGGCTGCGCGGCAACCGAGCCAGAGGTGCCGAGTTTGGCGAAACCAAAAGCCGCCACATTTAAGACGATCATCGTTAGGCCAAAGGAAACCAGACCCATGAAAACACTGATGCCAAGGTGAAGTCCGATGATCGCCGCGAGCCAGATACCTCTGGTGCGCCTTGACCAGATAAGAAAAGGGTAGCCCGCTTCGACCACTAGAGTTCCCCAACCGGCAAGCTTGGCGATCCACGGCATCGAGGAGAGCCAGCTAAAATCAAACTGCCGGAAGTGGGGAAGCATTAGCGATCTCCAGATCGCCTCTCCGTTGTGCCACTCGTGCCCCAGAGATTTTTCCACCCCGGTGGCAAGGTAGGCGATGCAAAGATGAAGTTGCAGCACGCGTAATCCTAAAGTGTTGAATGAATTTTTTCTCTCGGTAATTCTATTCCAACCGGCCTCGACCGAAAATGCCTCGCCACAAGGAAATACACTTAAGTAGAATAGGCCGATTTGGCAGAATCGATCCATTCCGTAGCTAGCAAAATAGCCGGTCGTCAAAAGCAGGAAGTGACAGAGTAACGCCAGAATCGAAAAAAGACGGGTACGCAAGCCTACCAATAAATGGACCAGTGAAACGATATAGACAAAGAACAGCCCACGAAACGCCTGAACGGGGGTCACTTCAATATTGCCAAACCATTTAAAAAATTTGTGTACCAGAGTTGAGTAGCCTAGCGAAAAGGTGAAATATTGATTCAATCCCTCCTGGAGAAACCCCGTGGGGGTATAGAGAGAAACAAAATTATTGGCGATCCAAAAACCTTGAATGAGAAGTACCGACGAAATACCAACTCTCAACACGGCCAGCGGGGCGCCATTGGTCGGTTTTAAGAAAAAATTGCGAATCGCCAACTCAATTTTAGATACCATTCGACGACTCTTTCTTGATTTGATTTCTGGTAAATTTAACGCGGTAGACTTCTCGCCAGACCGATTCTTTGCCTCTGGCGTGATGGGAGAGCTCGGGAAATTCGAGCACTTCAACGAAGACACCCACTTCAGTTGCCGCCGGGTAACGGCCCAAAACGGTTCCGGCCCAGGAAGCGGTGAGTGATCGCTCAATTTTGGGGTTGGCAATGTATCGTCCAAAGAGGGACATAACATTTTGAACTCGTATCTGCGATTCTCTCGAGCTACCTGCCTCAAGAATCTCTGACTTGTGAGTGCCCTTGTGATCTACCACTTCAAACCTGGCCCTCAAGTTGGTTCCCACATTCGGCGCGAAGAATCCGTAGCGGGTGTTGCAACCTGAGATGCCCAAATACCAGCGCATGAAGGTTCCTAAGGCACCTTCGGAAGGCATGGGGACGTGGGCTGCAAATAGAGCAACCCACGTCAAATGCGACAGCGCCAATAAAATCACCAAACTTCCTAACCAACGTCTACCAAGTAAATTCATAGGCACTCTTTAGCTATAGAGAAATTTCAGGTTGCGGAATATTTCTCTCCAGTTCGCGTAACGAAACGGCAGAAAGGTTTGCCGACTCGCCTGAGATGCCGGAGAGAGCAGTTTCCGGAAAATTGGCGTTTAGGACTGAATTCGGAAAGTTTCCGTTTAACAGGGTGTCCGGAAAATTGGCGTTCAACACGGAGTTCGGAAAGTTGCCCCCCAATATGGACTGAACCGAATTTGTGTTGGAGACCAATTCATCCCTTCCCTCTGGGCTACCGCCTGAGATGGTAGGAATGCCACTGGTCGGAAAATTTCCACTGGTCACGGCATCGGGAAAGTTGCCACTAGTGACTGCGTTGGGAAAGTTTCCGTTAATCACGGCCGCTGGAAAATTGCCTTCGATCAGCCCATTGGTACGTGCCATTACCAACTTGAAGGCGACCTCCGTGGGTGCCGAAGTTTCGGCAATCAGTTTTAGGTTTGAAATTGGCACAGAGGAAAACGAGGGCGATGTCTTAAGGTAAGCGACGCCTCCGATAGCAATCGATAAACCGGTCATGGCAATGCGAGTCATTTTCATTAGTTTTCTCCCGTTAATAAACGATCAGACTAAACCTCTACGTATTTCTGCGGTGCTTATGCAAATGTAGAGCCATTGAGAATTGATGAACTGTGGAGGGATCTGCAGAAATCGGGAAGGTGTCTCTAAAATTATTTCAGAGTGGTCATGTAACACCAGTGTCAAAAGTGCCTTTTGACAGTTCGGAGATAGTTTCCTCTTCGCGGCGCTTATATTGTTTTTAACGAATCAATGTTTCTGGAATATCAATTTCTTCAATTCGAAAGAATGAGTCACTATCTATTCATGAACAACGAATTAAGAATCGGGAAGCAATTAGATTTTCTGAAACGCAACAAGCGAACGCTCGTGATGGCGAGTCTCTCACTATTCGCCTTGTTTTCGGTTGGTGCGGTAGGGGTGGGCTATATGGCGGTAAAGGCGATAGGCTATACCGCCGAACGGGTACAGAACAGCGAAGTCGCAAAAGTGATTACCCAGGTTGACGTACCTAACGTAGGTTTTTTTGAAGAGATGGTGCGCAGCGTGGCCAGCGGTTGGCTTGAGCAAAAGTTGAATAGTGCGGAACTCGTCTCTTTCAAAAGCGGCCTTGCTTGCTTCGACGCGGTGGGTGGTCCAAGTCCACAGCATCTGGTTAATTACATGAAGGCCCGAATTTCTGATCCTCATATTTTAAAGAAGCTTGATGAAGTAAATTCGGCATTCGTCGACGACAAAAATGCACCAAACGGCCCTGCCGCCTGCGCGAACTGGATGTTCAATAGCTGACCTTAGACAGGCCTTTTTCCCCAATAAGAAGGGTTGCCGGAAATCCGGTAGCCCTTTTCTCAAGTGGGTCGCCACTCTCTAGTTGTGGTTCGGCGAGAAATTTGCCCGGTTACTTCGCTTCGGATTTTCCTAGCGTAACGAATGGCATGGCCCCGCCGGTAACTTGGGGAAGGGTGCCGTTCCATTTATCGATGGTCTGACGTTGCACAATGAGTGGGGTGAGACTCTGCTGCAATAATCTGTTGGCCTCCGCCTCGGCCTTGGCGCGAACCAAAACCGACTGACCTTCGCCTTGCGCTTTGGCCACCGCCGCCTTGGCCAAAGTTTCCTGTTTTAGAAGTTCGTAGTCAGCCTGAAGGGCGGTCTGTTGAGCGGCCATTTTGGCTTGCATTTGGGCTTCAATCGCGGCGGGAAGGTGGCTTGCTCCCATATTTACTTTATCTAAATGGAAGCCCATTTTTTTGAGTTCGCCGTCCAACACTTTTTCAATCGAGGCTTGAAGTTCTGACCTTTGGTTTCCAATGATTTCCGATAGCGACATATGACCGGCGGCATTTTGGGCCACGGTAATGATGGTGCGTCGAATAAAGGTGGCTTCAATCTCTTCGATTTCGGCTCCCCGAAACGATCTAAATACTTCGGCGGCGCGCTCTTCGGTGGTGTTGTAGGTCACCGAAAGATCTTGCCGAATATGTTGCCCCTCTTTGGTCGGGAGATCCATACTGTCGTCATTTCCCGCCGACCCTTCGCCGCTGCGTCGAACCATGGTGTAGGTACGAAGGGCGGTGGGATAGCTCTGCACCCGAGTGATCCAGGGCAAGCGCCAAGCAATTCCTTGTGGCACGGTCCGAAGACCGCCCGTCCAAATATTAAAAATAACGCCGGTGTTGCCGGGCGCGATGATGGCGTAAGAGCTAACGAAAAATAGTAGACCAACAACGATTAAGAGCACGGTCACGATGCGACTTCCCAACCACGCAATGAGGTCTCCCGGCGTGACGTCGCGGTTAATATTAATGGCCATTTTTAGTGCTCCCAGTCATTTCTTGAATTGCGGTTTGGGGTGATGTCGATAATGTTTCCCATTCTTCTTCCCTCGCGGCCAAACGTTTTAAGTATCCGACGTTCTACCGCCTGCTGAAAAGGGCGCAAGGCCCTCCACAGAATTAAGAACAGAAAAAGAGCAGAGATAATTTCGATTAGTGAAACACCCATAGTGAGGGGAGAAGCATCGCACACAAAGCCCAAACAAACAAAGCTACCTACCGAGTTTTAATTTTGTTTTTGCCATCTACTGGCGCGCGCCAACGAGTTGGGCTGGTATTTAGTGCCTTCGATTGGCTTGGTAGTGATCTTACTCGCCAACGCCGCAATTGCTTGTACGGCGGTTGGCGGTGCGTTGATTTGCGACCAGCCATCGTAAGCTCAAGCCTTAGGGGACTAGCGCGGTGATCCCAATCGCATAGTACCCGGCGGTGACATCTTTTGCCGCGCCGACAAAGAAAATTTGACCCCAGTTATTGGTGATCGCGGCGCCATTTTTATCGAGCGCGCCCATGTAGGACATTGGTGTGGTCCAAGGCGATATCTGTTTCATGCTTACGCCAGCCGTTCCGAAAGTGGAATCTAAGCTACCGTTGCTATTGAGTCGGGCCATGGCAAAAGCATTACTGCCAGTCGTTACAATCCGGCCCGTGCCGCCGACGAGATATTGGTTATTTCTAAGGCTAATATTGTGCGCCGTGGAGCTCTTAGTGGTGAAGGTTGAGGCGTCAAAGACAACCGTGCCGGTGAGGTTTCCGCCAACACCCCCGTTAAAAGTGGTGTCCACCGCGCCCGTGGTAGCGTTAAAGCGGGCCGCGGCAAATTGAAAGTTTGTTCCGTCATACATGGAATCTCCCACGACGGTGACCTTGGTTCCGTCGAGCACTATTCCGTAAGCCCAAGATTTTCCCCAAACGGAGGATGGTTGCACGGTGACTATGCCGTCGGTGGAGAACGCTGTGACCAACGCGCCAACGTTGCTTACTTTCACAAGCGCGAACTGTTCTAAAGTCGAGACGGGATCATAAGTTAAACCCACCATATAAATATTATCCGAAGCATCAATGGTGAGGCCTTGGGCGGAAGAGCCGTAAACGAGGCTGGTATCAACTTGGGTAGTGCGCTTGCCCGTGGTGTTGAAAGTGGTGTCTAGCACGCCGGCGGTTGTGTAGCGGTGTACCATGAAAGCGGTAATGGTGCCTACTACCACATCGCCGGCCACAACCACTTTGCCGGTAGAATCTAATTTAATTCCCCTGGCCCGGCTATTGTTGCCCGGGCTGTCATCGGTTAGCACTACACCGCCGGTACCAAAAGTGGCATCAAGCACGCCGGCCGAAGTTAATCGCACCAACACCACTCGCCTTGTAGTACCAAATTTGGCGTATCCGGTAGCGTATATTTTTCCTGCGGTGTCTAGCGCTATACCGTGGGCAATAGAGTCAGTAGAAGATGTGCCCGGGCCAGTAACGGTAAAGGTTCCCGTGCCCGCGGCAGTTAAATTGATCGCCGCGCCACCGTTAGTTGCCGAGACAAAGAAGCTATTGGCAAGAGGGGCGGGCGAAGCCGCCACGTAATAAGTGGTTCCCACCGCCAAGCCGGCAGGTAACGTGCTGCTGACGTTTTGTGCGAAGGTAATTGCAGCATTGGCCGCATAGGCGTGCGCGGTTGCCGTAGCTCTTCCGCCAACTTGGGTTGCGGTAACCGCAATTCCAACCGTGGTTAGCGCGATACCCGTTCCGCCGGGAGTGGCGCTTACCAGAAACTTTGTGCTTGCTCCGGTGCCAGTCGGTGATTTCACGTAATATACCGTGTTGTCTAATAAGGGTGCGGGAGCATGGCTCCCCGTTGCGGTTACTGCCACGGCCGCCGGTGCGGCACTGAATATAACTGCGGTCGCCCCGCCCGAGGTTGTGGTGACCTGGAACTTATTCGCTACAGGTGCCTTTACGTAATACGTAACTCCGGCAGTGATATTTGAGGGCATGGTGGTTCCGGTAAAAATGACCGGAGCGTTGGCGGTTAAGACATGGCCGGTCCAGTTCACGAAGCTAGTGCTGGCACTACCCGTAGTAGTAAAAGTGACCGTCGACGTCAGCGGGGTGCCTCCGAACATTACTTTTTCGTCGGCGAGTAATGGGCTATTGGCCCAGTTAATGTACGCCGTCGTGGTGGTGCCCACGGTACCTGTCACCGTGGCGGTGGAGTTGGGCGTAAAGGTTACCGCTTTGGCGGTGGCCGGCAGTGAAAATTGGGTTTGAAACTTATGGCTGGTGGCAAACGTATTATCGTTAGAGCCATCGGTGTTATAACGCGTGACCGAAAACTCATTGAGGGACGCGCCGGTTGCAGATTGTCCCGCCACCAATAGTTTTCCGTCCGATTGAATGGCTGCGGCGTGGCCTACGGAGTTAGTGTTGGTAGTGGCCGAAGAGATTTGGTCGATTTTTATTCCCCCTGTGCCAAACGAGGTATCCAAAACTCCGGCGGGACCGCGGGCAACAAAACTGCCGGCCAACAAATATTGCGTGCCATCGGGGTCCTGACCTGAAAAATCAATTCTGGCGCCGCCCGCTCCGCCCATGCCTCCAGGGGGAGCCACCATGAGCATTATATTTCCAACTAAGCCGCCGGGATTTGTTGTAATGGTCCCTTTGCCCAGGCCGGCGCTCGGAGAGTTCCACGCGGTTACGGTGATAGTGGCGTATTTAACGGCAGCCGCCGTATCGGTTTCAACGTTGGTAAACTTAAAGAGGTTAAAACTCATGCCATTTGTGGCGGCCACGGCTCTGAACGGAAAAATAGTGTTTGTGTTATTGGCGTAATTGCTTCGAAAAGTAATTCCGTTGTAGGTTGCCGGACCACCAACGTCGTTAGTGCCAAGACTGACGGGAAGTACCGTCATGGCCGGGGTAAATGCAGCAACTGAATTAATATTCTTAAAATACCCTGAGGTATTGATTGAAACCTGGGTCGTAGCATCGAATGCGCCGGCCGTACTGTTGTTTATGGTTGTACCGGTGCAGGTGCCGGTTGGAGCAGAGTAGCTTCCGCTCCAAGTAATGTTTCCAAGAATATCAACCTTAGAGGTCAATGTATTTACGCTGGGCCCGAAGGTTGCCGTACCTGCAAGGTAACGACTAGAGATGGACGCAATATTAGCGTTAGGTATCTGGAGATACAGAAAGTTAATGTTTTTACTTGGGAACGCGGTGCAATCATAAGACTTGGTCAAAAATTGTGGATTTGGATCAAAAGTAACGGCGCCCGTAAAAAACGGGGTCGCAAGTCCACGATCACCCACCAGTAGATTAGTCACTTTGTAAAACGTCGAATCGCCGGAGCAGACGGGGCAAGTCATGTCGGGGGGGGAGGATACGCATGTGGAACAGTTGACAGTCGGGGCGATGGCGGCAGTTCCGCCGGTTGACATTACAGTAGCGCCACTTAAAAGAGGGTTGGTAGGACTAAGGTAGTACTGGTTAATGGTGAAACTATTCGCCAAATTCTTGCAGTTGCCGGTTATCGGGGTACTCAGGATGGAGTCAGAATAGGTAATGTCTTTAACTGTGCCGGGAGGTCCGCCGTCACAATTGTTGGTCAAATTCGTGCTGAAGGTTTTTACGTTATAAGTCGTCTCGGCAGACGCCAAGCCCGAAGAAAAAGAGATAATTAATAATAGAAGCGAACGCACCGGGGTTAACCGTTTTGCTCGCTGGGTTAAATTGGAATGGGTGAATGAGCTCATCGAGTGCCCCCTTCTAAAACTGCCGGTTGTGCCGACGGTGCTTGAACCGCAGCTTGATTAGTGGCTGGTCTGATCTGCTTGGCTGCAGCAATAAAAGAATTTACCGGATCGGTAGAAGAGTCTGGATTGGTAGAAGATGCAGGATTGGCGGAACCTTGGCCGAACGAGCCGCCAAGTTTAGCGCGTGCGCAACCGCTTAGTAGGAACCCCAAAAACAAAACAAAAATTAATCGGCTCATCATCAACTCCCGTGAAATAAACGTACCGCTGAGGGAGAAACATCGGGCCCAATTACGGCCTTAGATTTAGGGTAAAGGAAGCGCCATTTCGGTGCAATAGATAATCTATATTTATCTTTTGATATCAAGCATTTGTGTGGAAAAAAGCACAATCCCGGGCGCCCTAAGTGGTAATATAAAGCCAGGCGAAGTAAGAGTTTTTTAGCTTTCCCCCTTTGACCACATTGAGGAAGCTTTGAGCAGGTTTAAGAACACATTCTTTGGACTCATCGGCCTGTTGATGGTGGTGTGGGTGATTCAGCAAGTGTTTAGCCAAACCGGTAAACAGGCCGATAACTCGTTGCAAAACATTACCCGCCGACGTCCAAGCCAAGCGGCAGTTGAGGCCAGGCGAGTTCGTGGTGGGCTACCCCAGCAACGCCAACCTTCCGCAGAGGAAGAAGAAAAGGTAGCGCTTTTGGCTGAGCCGGAGAGCCCCACGGGCGACCCAGAGCTCGATTTAGCTTACTACCGCAATGAGGAATACCGTCAAAGGTACGATAACTATAAAAAGAATTTCATGGCCGCCCAGTCGGCCCATGCTCAGCTTCCAGAACCTCCCATGCCCCCTTGGGAGATTGACGAGATAATTAAAAAATCAACGGTTCGATGGACGGAGAACCCCTTCGGCAATCAAGAGTGATTAAAACCCTGCGCGTAGTGCACGAGACAGCCAGAGCAGCGGCGGCAGCGTTCGATAAAAAAATTCTTTTATCTCACGAGTAATAATTCTAAAACTGCGCGGCGGCATCCCTACCATAGCCGCGATCGACTCTACCGCGGGCGCTCCGCCGTTCAATAACCAATGGCTACTCGGGTTGGCAATGATCACCGCAAGGTCTCCGGTTAAATGAAAGGCGTGGTAGGGTATGCCCCGTTCAATAAAAAAATCATGCAACGCCAAGGGAACACTCTTTTTTTTGTAAATAAAGCGCCCTTCTTTAACCATGAATTTTTTAACTTCGTGGCTAAGAATGACTCCCTGCGAAGAAAGCGACGAATAAACGTGCTTCATTACATCACGTGCCGAATCATATAGGTCTACGTCTAACCACAATAAGGACACCGGTTCAGCCCAGCCCTTTAGGGAATCGGCGTACCACCCTTCGACCACGGTCGTGATTTCCGGCCTGCCAAACCGCCTAAGATTTTCCGTGAATTCACTCTTTTTTCCGCAAAAATCACCGGCTCGATATTTTGCACCAAAACAGCTGTACTCGTCGGTCTCCGGTAAGCCGCGAAACGAGTCGGCCACAAAAAATGGTTTACCCGAAGCGTGACAGGCCCAACTTAGACAACTTGAGGAAAAGCCTTTGAAGGCCCCGCATTCGATAACTACCCCCGAGGCATCTTTCTTGGCCAGTAAGTGTAGATAGGCGGCGACGAAGAGAAGCTCTTCGATCAAGCAACCCATGTTTCCGTGCTCAATATGGCCGGTACCTGGCTCTTTTGGCTTAGCAAAGCCCAAGGTGATTTTCTCAAACTTCTCCCGCATCGTTGCCAAAAAGTGCGGAAGTGTTTCGTGGTTTCCGCTTTTCATTGGGCCTCGATCCGCCATGTCAGCCCCTCACCAATTTTGTGTAAAAATGAGCCGCCAGGTGGCAACTGCGTTTGAGCCATGTCATAAACCGGTTCGGAAATTTTTCGCCCCGCCGTGCTTGCCACAACGTTTCGTGGGGTTCAACTTTTTCTTCGGTGGGCCGGCCGTTCGAATAATAATAAATGGCGATCGAGTTTCTGGTTCGAGGTTCGGGACATGCCAAGGCGTCGGGGTGCCCATGGTAGGACCACGAGTTAGTATTAAAGATTACACAGCGGTTAAATAGCGGCGCAATGCGCACTTCGCAACGCGACATATCGCGGCTCCAAAGCTCTAAATCCCCCCCCCACTCATTCGACCAATCGCGATTTAAGAACAGCAGCAGATTTAGACGGCGATCTAATTTTCTTTTCGCGTCCCAGTTAAAATCGGCGTGAACCGCCAACCGCCCACCGCGAAGAATTTGATGCAGCCCACCTCCGGTAAAGTGCGGGTCGCCAATCAAACCCTCAATGCCGGTTAGATCTTCGAGAAATTCGGTGCACACTTTGCCGTTAAACTCATTCAAAGTGTGGCGAAAAGCGGGGATAAGTCCAGCAAAGTTGGTGAGCTGTAAACTGCTCTGCTTTTTCCACTGATGAGAACTCTCGTTTAATCTGAAATTGGCAAAATTTGGTTTTGGAAAATGGTCAGCCAATCGGTTGGCTAAATTGATTGGCAAAAAGTCATCGAAAACAAAATGGGGAAAAGGTTTGGCGTGACGATAGGCCGTTTTATTTTGGCGCGCCAACTTATCGAAGTAGTTCTTTTCGAAAAAAACGTCTTCTTGGTTGGGGTGAGTCACGCAGTGGGAGGATAGGTTATTCCCGCTTAAAATGCACGGTCCCCACCGCTGCGCCACGCGGCGAAAAGCGGCTATAAAGCCAAACTGGTGAGGGTGCTATCGCTTCCTAACGTGCCCCTGGGCACAGCATTAAAAGAAAAAGAATGGCGAGGAGAGTCATCGTAATTGGTGCCCACCTGGTGGGTCAAAAACCACGGAAATACCAACAAAGATCCTTTGGGTTGCGGCAGCGAGGCCACCACTTCAAACAATTCAGCGTTTCGTTCGGGCTTTATCGGCACCATCATCGATCCCATGAGGTTAGTCAGACAGGGATGCGTGAAGGTAATGGGAGAAGCCACCGCGGTTGGCGTGTAGAC
>JAYSWN010000083.1:0-33477 GCA_043718025.1 Pseudomonadota bacterium | reverse complement strand
AGTCTGCCTTTTTCGGTAGGCTCGGAAAAGGTGCTGTCGGCGCTACCGCATTCGCATTCTGCGGGTATAGCTTACGTGATGCTGGCGGTGCTTAGTGGCTGCAGCACCATGGTGTTGTCGTCAAATAAGCCAGAAACGGTACTTCCCTCGATTGAGCAGTTTAGGCCCACCATGGTAGTGGCTTTTCCGGAAACTTACGTTTTGCTCAACGATAGCGATCTCGATGCCTACGACTTAAGCTCAATTCAGCTTTGGTTCAATGGGGGCGATGCGGCCCACGAGTCGCATATCCGCAAGTTGATTGCGAAAGGGCATCATGTAATCGACGGTAAGTTATCTCCAGGATCTATCTTTATCGATGGTCTGGGCTCCTCCGAGATGGGCTTTTCGCTCTTTCGAAACGTGCACACCCCATCGACAGAAAATTATAACCGTTGCATCGGTAAGCCACTTGCTTGGGTCGACGCGGCGGTGCTCGATGATCAGGGAAATACGCTTCCGCCTTATCGGGTAGGAAAGTTGGGGGTGAAATCTCCGACGATCACGCCTGGATACTGGAATGATTCGGCGCTTACCGCTCGATCTCAGTTGAATGGCTACTTTCTCACCGGTGACCTGTTTTACGCGGATGAGCAGGGGAGATTCTTTCACGTGGATCGGATTCCCGACGCGATTAAGACCAAAGACGGAATGGTCTACAGTTTGGAGACCGAAGAGTTTTTGCTAAAAAGCCATTCCGAAATATTGGACTGCACGGTAGTGGCGGCCCCGGCTGCTGACGGCACGGAGAATGCGGTGGTGATTGTGCGATTGAAAGGCGGCCTTCAACTAGACTCCGAAGCACTTCTGAGCAAGCTGAATGCAGGCTTGCGGCAGGCGGCCAAAAAGCCATTAACGTCATTAATGTTTGGTGCCCAGTCGGATTTTCCCCTGGGCCCCACCGGAAAAGTCTTGAAACGAGAGATGCGTGATCTTTTCCGGGATCGATTTGCCAAAGCAAACCCTCGTCTCATGGAGCCTTTACATGCTTAGCCAAACTACCGAAACGGAGTTTGATCCTCGCTGGGTTGACCTAATCGAACCTGAATGGATCGAACAGCTAAACGCCACGCCTTTCTTACGGCGTTGCCGTTCGGGGGAGGTATCCAACGACGAGATGAAAACATTTGCCGTGCAGCAGTACTTTTACTCGCGCCATTTCACTCGCTACCTTTGTGCTCTGCTTTCAAACATTACGAATGAGGCAGATCGTCGGGAGCTGACCGAAAACCTTATCGACGAGGCGGGAATGGGCTCCAAGACGGGAATTCCGCACTCGACGCTCTACCGAAGTATGCTGGAGAAACTTGATCTCGACGTCGATGAGCACCAGCCTTTTCCGGAGACGCTGGCGCTGGTGGAAACGATGTTACAGAGCTGCCGCAACCCGAATGCGGCGGTGGGATTGGGGGCTTTGTGTTTGGGGGCGGAGGCTATTGTGCCGCTGCTTTATAAGCAGATCGTGCATGGCTTTGAAGCGGTAGGGCAACCCAAAGAGACGCTAGATTTCTTTTACCTGCATATTGAGTGCGATGATGAGCACGCGGTGACGATGAAGAATATTATCGAGCGAGAGCTCACTGCGCCGGAGCATAGAGAAGCGCTTCGTTGCGCCGCCGCCCGGGTGATTGCCGCGAGAACGCGTTTTTTCACGGCGGTTAAGCCGAATCGGGAAAAGGGGGATGACCTATGATGGCTTTTAGTTCCAAAGATTTTGGCCGCACGAAAAGTTCGCCTGAGGTGTTAGTCCCTGACCGACTGATTCATGCCGAAGTCGAGACCGTGGCCATTGACCCGGTGTTTAGTAACGAACGAAGGCATCCGGTATTTGTAGTGGATCTCCCCTCGAAGACCATCAGCATGACGGTTGGTCATCTGGGCAGCGGTGAAAGAACTCGATCGCATCGGCACACCTATGAAACTCTCCTCTATATTCTTGAGGGGGAAGGGCGAACCTATATTGAAGACCGAATTGTCGAATGGAAAACCGGCGACGCCGTTTATGTTCCGGTGTGGGCATGGCACCATCATGAGAATCTCGCAAAAACACTTTGCCGTTACTTAGCGTGCGAAAATGCGCCGCTTCTGCAAAACCTAGGTAATGTCGCGCTACGGGAAGAAAGATGAAATACCGGTTGGCGTAGAGGGCCATTTTGGTGCCGGGAGAAACGGTTGAATGCGGCGCGCTAATTTAATGGGCGAGGTAACGAATCGTTTTCTTTCCTTTGCCCTCCATCGAGTTTAAACCTTTTGCATGAAATGGAATCGCCCCGCAAAAATTCTTACTGGCTTAGTGGTTGGCACGCTCATCGGTTTGCTCTGCCATTTTCTTGCGCCAGACTCACCTTCGGTTGAGCTTTTTATCGTCAACGTTGCGCAGCCCGCGGGTCAGCTCTTTTTAAGGCTGATCTTCATGATCGTGGTGCCGCTGGTGTTCTCGTCTTTAGTTTTGGGCATAGTCGAGCTCGGCGACTTTCGAAGCGTGGGAAGAGTCGGCGCAAAGACTCTGGCCTATACCATCGTGGCCAGTATCACCTCGGTTGTTATCGGGCTTGGTCTGGTGACCTTTTTCAAACCTGGAGTGGGTTTAGATCCGGCCATTGCCCAACGTTTTCTTGGCGACAAGAGTAAGTCGGCCAAAGTGATTGAACAGGCCGCCGCCGCTAAAAGTATTCCCGATGCCTTGCTTTCGTTGATCCCAAAAAACCCGCTGCATTCGGCCGTACAAGCCCTCGAGGGAGAGATGGTCAGCATGATGGTGTTTGCCCTCATCTTTGGGGCGGCCCTAGTTTTAGTTCGCGGGGATAAAAGAGCGGATCCTTTGTTTGGCGTGCTTGAAACCATTCGCGATGCCTCTTTGAAGGTGGTGGACTTTGCGATGGCCGTGGCCCCCATTGGCGTGGCCGGATTGATGTTTGCCATGACCGCGCGGTTTGGCTGGGGAATGCTTTTGGTTTTGGGAAAGTACGTTCTCGTCGTTATTTTGGGGCTACTTATCCAACAGTTTGTGGTTTACGGAGCGCTGCTTCGTTGGGTGGGGAAACGGTCGCCTTGGCAGTTTTTTATAGGCTGCCGCGAGGTGATCATCACCGCGTTTTCTACCGCCTCTTCGAATGCCACCCTGCCTACCTCGATTCGCGTGGCGGAGAATGAGCTTGGCATTGATCGGCGGATTGCCAATTTTGTCTTAACCATCGGCTCGACCGCAAATCAGAATGGCACGGCGCTATTTGAAGGCGTGACCATCCTCTTTCTTGCGCAGGTGTTTGGGGTGGAACTGACGGTGGGTCAACAGATCACGGTTCTCTTTATGTCGGTGGTTGCCGGAATTGGCACCGCGGGCGTACCCGGCGGATCCATTCCTCTGATTGTGATTGTGCTGCAGTCAGTAGGCGTTCCTGCCGAGGGGATAGGCATCATTTTGGGCGTTGATCGCCTGCTCGACATGTCGCGCACGGTACTTAATGTCACGGGCGATCTGGTGGCCGCGGCCCTCGTGGATGCGAGCGAAAAGGCCGCTCACGGTCGGCGGAGTAAAAAGCTTATTCCCGTAAGGGCTTGAGCGCAAAAGCGGAAGTTGGTTAATCAGCGTAGCTTGGCAATCTGACCGAATCTTCTCTTTTGAATGAGATTTACCAGGCGAATCCGAGTTGAATCAGAACCAGCGGTTTGAATCCGGCGATATTCACGTCGGCGAGTTGTAACTGGGGTTTAGACGTGTAGTTAAAGCCACCCGCGGCGGCGAGAAATAGCCCGCCGCCTAAAAATTGGCGCCATTCCAAAACCGTTGAAAATGAAAGTAGCTGCGCACTCTCGGCGACGGTGTCAACGGTGGACGATAAAAGGTAGCCACCGGCCATCGCTTGCAACGAAACACTGGGCACTTTTAGAAACGGAAGAAACTGAATCGTTGCGAACATTCCAATCAAACTCACCTTTGAAAAGGCATCGGAGTTGGCGGAGTAAGAACCGAGCAGACCCATCCGTAACCGATTGCTGACCCGAAACTGAGCGTGAAGCCCGGGAGCAATGAACTCCGTGCCTCCCATCGCTCCCACGGAGATAAATTTTTTGTATCCCGTCTCTTTACCCGCTGCCGCGCTGGTCGTAGAAGTTCCCCCGTAGCTGATGGCACCGGGCAGCGAAGCGGGAACGCGTCTCTGCTTGGCAATCCCTAGATTATCCCCCGATGCTAGCTTTCGTTTGCTCCACGAAAGCCGGATGGCATCGCCTGATTTGAGTTTCTTTACGACGGTGCCACAAGCAATTGGCTTACCACTCTCAAAGAGGCAAACTGAGTCGTCTACATTTACGAGGTTTGTGGCATCCGACGTTACGAGAACCAACGCTTCGTTCTTCGGAGTCACGGCGCGAACGAGCACCAGTCCAAACGCCGGAAAAGCGCCACCCAAGAGAAAGAAGAACGCGAGTTTGGATCTCAACCCCATACGTCCTTTTCGGATTTTTGCCCCGCAGCATGAAGCGACAAACTCCAACGGGAACCTTTTCAATTATGGAATTATCAGCACAATGTTTGGTCCATAACCCTTTGAATACTTTCCCTTCTTCAACGGCCCCTTCAACCCCTCGCGTTGTCCAATTTTTTTACGCAGCGTATAATAAGAGATCAGATCCCCGTGCTTCACAGTGGCTCCACTTAAGGAACGTATGTTGTTTTCGATTTTTTTATCAAAAAATCGCTTTATTTATTATTTTCTATTGCTGTGGATAGCTGCGTTGTCGACGGGCTGTTCCAAGTTTGGAGCGCTTAAATACCGCGCCGATGTTCTTCCCGCCTCAGCGTTAGCCATTTCTTTTGCTGCGTTTGTTACGGCCGGCACCTGTTACGACGTTACGATCAGCGCGGTTGATTCAAACGGCCGCAGCAAGCCAGTTTCCAACGAACACCCGTTGACCGTTTCGGGCGAAGGGAATCTGCAGTTTTTTTCAGATTCAAATTGTGCCACACAGTTAACGAGCGTTCGCGGTGTGAATGGTCTGCGAATGGCCATCAACCCCTCAATCTCCGCGGTACTCTCGCGCAGCGCTTCGAAGCAAATCATCTACTTTAAAGCCAGCTCTACCAGCTCCGTACGAATCCGCGTCACCGACAATTCAGGCAACTTAAAAAGTGCGGAAAGCGAATTGAAGTTCGACTCAGGCGTCGCCACGCAAATCGCCCTTTCCGGCAAGAGCAGCATCTCGGCTGGTTTTTGTGAAGCCTATACCGTCAGTGCCAAGGACGGCTCTAATAACGTCGCTCTTTTGGCGAACGCGGTCACCCTCACCTTGACGGGCGCCGGCGCCGGCAACTTCTACAGCGATCCCAACTGCGTCACTGTCGCCAGTTCGCTCACTCTGGCGGCCAATAGTTCAACCGGAGTGACCTACTACAAAAATAATGCCGCCGCATCGGTCACGCTGACACTGACTAACGGTACCGGCACCTTCTCACCCTTATCCATGGCCGTATCGGTTCTTCCCAACAACGTTCTCATCACGGGCAATGCCAGCTTCGTGGCGGGAACCTGTCAGGCCTACACTCTCACTTTAGCCGACGCACTTAACGTACCCTCCAGCATTCCTTTCAACATCACCTTATCCCTTACCGGTGCCGCCAGCGGCGGATATTTCAGTAACCCGCTCTGCACCTCGGCAATCACCTCTGTGGTACTAACGTCGGGATCAACTTCGACAACCATCTATTACAAAAATAATACGGCTCAGCCCGTCACCCTCAACGTCGACAACGGAGCCGGTGGACTGACCCCCGGGACCAAGGGCGTAACGGTCACACCCGGAACCCCTTCGGTAGTCATTATTACGGGGCCTAGCACCGTAGCGGCTGGCAATTGCAGTACAGCGTTTACGGTCACCACAAAAGACTCGCTGGGAAATGATTCTGCGGTCGCTTCAAATCTCGCCGTCACCCTTTCCGGTGGAGGTTCGGGATCTTTCTATAGTGACTCCGGCTGCTCCTCACCGGCTGCACCATTCGTTGTGGCCTCTGCCACTTTTGCGAACACCTTTTTTATTAAAGACAATACCGCCGAGGTGCTCACGTTAAATGCTGCGGCGGTGAGCTTTACCGCCGGTACGAAGCCCTTCACCGTCAGCCCGGGAGCTCCGAGTAAAATAATTTTCGTGGGTCCCATTTCTGCCACCGCGGGCAGTTGCAGCACGGCATTCGTAGCTACGATTCGCGATCAACTAGATAACCCGGCGCCGGTAATCTCCGGCAGCACCACCGTTACCCTTTCTGGTCTAGGCGCCGGCGGGCTATTTACCGACGTGGGCTGCAACACTTCGGCGGGAACCAGTTTGGTCTACACCGCAGGACAAAGCGCGAAGACAATCTATTATAGAAATAACGTTGCGGGTTCGATCACCTTAGCGGCCGCTAGCGGCGGACTCACCACCGGCACGGCTGGCGTTACCATCAACCCCGGAACCTCGAACACGCTGGCCATAAGCGGATCGGCAACGGTAACGGCTGGTATCTGCAGTGGTGCTTACACCATCACGACCAGCGACGCTCTAGGTAACACGGCGGCGGTCACCGGCAACATCACGGTGGACCTCTCCGGCAATCGAAGCGGGGCTTTTTATTCCGATAGCGGCTGCAGCTCTTCCACAACCAGCGTAGTCGTGGGAACGGGTACCAGCACCCAAACCTTTTACTTTCTCGATAATACGGCCGAGGCGCCAACCTTTTATGCGGCGTCGGCTTCGTTCACGACGGGAACGCGAGGGGTTACGGTCAACCCAGCCCCCGCCGATCGACTCTTTCTTACTGGGCCCGCCACCCTTACTGCCGGAGTGTGCGGCACGGTTTATACGGTTACCAGTCGGGATCAGTTCGGCAACGCTTCAAGTTTGGGGACGAACACCACCATCACATTTAGCGGCGAGGTAGCTGGATCATTTTACACTGGGAACACTTGTACCGGCGCTACCTCCACCGGCACCATTACTGCCGGAACCAGTGCGGTGGCCTTCTATTTCAAAAATGATACGGCCCAACCGCTAACCCTTAATGCCTCGGCCACCGGCCTTACCGCCACCGCCTTGGGAGTTACGGTCAATCCGGGTGCCCCGACCAAATTTCTCGTTACCGGACCAGGAACCCTTTCGGCCGGCGCTTGCAGCGCGATCTACACCGTGACCAGCACTGACTCGCTTAATAATGCTTCGGCCGTTGCTTCTCAAACCACGGTGAATCTCTTGGGCGGGTCTGGCGCGTACTATAGCGACGCGGGGTGCACCAGCTCCGTTGTGACGGTCGACATTGCCGCGGCGGGAAGCACGCGAACGTTTTACTACTCGAGTAACTCAGCGGAGACTTTTACGATCACGGCCGGGGCAGCGGGTTTCTCCAACGGAACCAAAGGCGTCACGGTCAATCCCGCACCGCCGACGGTTGTCACTTTGACCGGCCCAACCTCTCTCGCCGCCGGCGGTTGCAGTGCGGCGTTCACCGTCACCTCGAGAGATATTTTTGCCAATGCCTCCACCGTAAGCGGAGACAACCTCGTGGTATTGACCGGGAATGGCGCCGGAAGTTTTTACTCTGATGCCGGCTGTCTGAACACAACGAGCGATGTGACCATCGCGAACGGAACGAGCACTAAAACAGTATTCTTCAAGGACAACTCGGTCGAGTTACTCACTTTGGTTGCAAACGGCGGGGGGTTAGGAATCGCCAACTTGGGTGTGGCTATCAACCCGTCGAAGATCCTATTGAGTGGCGCGTTCAGCTCTAGTGCAGGAGCATGCCTGCCTCTCACCGTGAACACGACCGACGCCAACAACATCCCCGCCAATGTGCCGGCTAACCTTATCGTCACCCCTTCGGTCACGACCGGTTCCGGATCTTTTTTTAGCGATTCGGGGTGCCTCTCCACTCAGACCACCTTTACTATTGGCAGCGGAACCACTGGGGTCACTTTTTACATGAGAGACACCGTGGCCGAATCGTTTACGATCCAGGCGAACGCCCCAGGCATGGCTACCTCATCTTTAGCGCACACCGTGAATCCAGCGGCACCGGCTCAGATCACCCAGAGCGGCCCCGCAAGCGTCGTTGCTGGAGTCTGTTCTGCCGTCTTCACCATTACATCTAAAGACACCCACGGAAACATTTCGGCCGTTACGGGCGATACGGCGGTAAACTTTTCAGGTGGCGGAGCCGGAGCTTTTTATTTGGACTCTAGCTGCTCAACGTCCACCACGTCGGTCAGTCTGCTCAATGGTGCTTCTCAAACCACGTTCTATTTTTCCAGCAATACCGCTGAAGGGTTGACCTTAGTTTCGAATGGCAGCGGTCTGAGCACTGTAAATCACCCCTTCACTGTGAATGCGGCTAACCCGACGGTTTTGACCATGGCGGGCCCCGCCACGGTAATCGCGGGGGCGTGTAGCACTGCCATTACGATCAGAACGAGGGACAATTTCAACAACTTCTCGAATGTCGGAAGTGGAACAACGATTACCTTCACGGGCGCCGGCACGGGAGGTTTTTTTAGTGATGTGAGCTGTTCCACCCCCTCGCCCACGTTGATCATAGCCGGTGGCAGCAGCACCCAAACGGCCTATTACCGTAATACAACGGCCGCGTCGGTAAGCACGGGGATAACGGGCGTTGGTCTCTCCGCCGGTTCTCTCAACATGACCGTAGAACCTGGTCCGCCATCCCTACTTACACTGAGCGGCCCTTCATCGTTAACGGCAGGCGTCTGCGGGACGGTGTACACCGTCACCGTTAGGGATAGTAATAACAATGTGACGAACGCTACGGCGAACCTCACCGTGAACCTCTCCGGAAAAGGAACCGGAAGTTTTAACTCCGACTCTTCGTGCGACATCGGCCTTTCGCCGGAAAACAAAACCATATCCACGGGGCAAAGTACGGCGCAGTTCTTTTTTAAAGATACGAAAGCGGAGGCCCTTACTTTACAAGCCAGCGCGACGGGCCTCACCGCCGGCACCCAAGCGGTTACGGTTAACCCCGCCGCCGTTAACAAGCTTGTCATGACCGGCCCGGGATCCGTCAGCGCCGGTTCCTGTGCCACCTACACTGTGACGTCACAAGATTTTTTTAACAACGTTTCTAATGTGACGAGTAACACGACGGTTAATTTGAGTGGTAACGGATCGGGCAGTTTCTACAGCAACAATGGTTGCACTTCCGCCACCAACAGCAAAGTTCTCGCTAGCGGTACCAGCGCGACGGTAATTTATTTCAAAGACACCGTTGGAGAAAATCTAACCCTTCGGGCGACAGCATCGGGCCTTAACCAAGCAAGTCTGGGCGTAACCGTATTGAGCCCGGCTTTGCTCACTATCTCGGCTGGGCCCGTATATGACTACGGTGAGAAACCTAGCGGCAGCTTGAACGACAAAACCTTTACCGTATCTAACTCCGGAGGGCAGGCGGCAACTTCAGTGGCCGCGGGAACCCCGGCGCTTTCGGCCCCCTTTTCTTTTAAGGGCGGCAGCTACCCCGGAGGCGGAACGTGCGGCAGCAGTATTTCGGCAATGGGAGGTAGTTGCACGATCATCATCACCTTTGCCCCGACTGGTATCGCCGCTTCTTCCACCGGAGTCTCTTTTAACGATACTATTCGCATTGGATACAGCGACGGTGTCGCCAACCAGATTGCCAATCGCCAGGTCGAGGGCACGGGCACCCCCACTTCGGGCAATCTTGATCTGAATTTCAACTTCACGGGCAAAAAAGTGACTTCACTCGGTTCAAACTCGGATGTCATCCGCGCCTTAGCCGTCGATGCCGCTGATCGGATCGTAGCGGTTGGGTCTGCGGACGGGGGCGGAGATAACCGGGTGGCGGTTGGGCGCTATCTGGCGGATGGCACGCTCGATGCCTCGTTTGGTAGCGGGGGAACGGTGATTACGGATATGAACACCGGCAACTCTGCGATCGCCGTGCTAAATGCCGTGGGATTGCCTTCGACAACGGAGATTTTGGCCGGCGGTTACACGGCCGGCTCGGGGGTGGATGAGTTTCTGCTCGTCGGCTACAACGCCAGCGACGGTTCGAGTTTCACCACTCTGGGCGGCACCGGAAAAGTGACCACGGCGGTTGGGACGAACGACTCGCGAGCCAATTCTCTGGTCATTCAAAGCAACAACCAGAAAGCGGTTTTAGGTGGTTACGCCTATAATGGAACCGATTACGATTTTGCCATGGTTCGCTACGAGGCCGATGGCACGCTTGACTCAACGTTTAACAGCACGGGAATCAAAACGTTGGACTTCGCGGGAAGCAACGATGCGATTCGCTCACTCATCGAACGACCATCGGATAACTATTTCATTGCCACTGGATATACCGAGCCCACCGCCGGTAACAAAAACTTTGCTCTCTCGCGATTTAGCTCAGCCGGTGTCATCGATAATACGTTTGGAACGTCCGGTATGAAGGTGACCGACTTTTTGGGAGGCGACGATGAGATTTACGCGGCGGCATTAGACGCCAGTGGATCCGTTGTCGTCGCCGGGTATAGCTCCAATGCGAACAACACCGTGACCTACTTTACGCTAGCGCGCTATCTCAACAGCGGCAGTCTCGACGCTTCCTTTAATTCAACCGGAAAACTGACGCTTACCCTGGGCAGCGGTAACTCCTACGCTCGAGCGGTCTCGGTGCAAAGCGATGGCAAGATCGTGGCGGCAGGATACAGTGTGGTTTCTGGAAACGAACACTTTACGCTCGTTCGGGTGAACGCCAATGGCACTCTGGACACGACATTTGGAACTAACGGAGTGGTCAACGAAACCGTCAGCGTCACCTTTTTCGATCGGATCATGGCGATGGTTCTGCAGCCCAACGGCCGCATCGTGACCGGCGGTTTCTCTAACAACGGTGGCGGCGACGACAACTTCGCCATAGCTAGATTCTGGCCGTAGGCTCGGTACCCGAGCCGTCTCTGCTGCGCGAACCTACCCACCCACAAATATTTCCGTTTACAGCCTGTATACCTTACTCATGGTTCACCGATTGCACTCTACAGGCGAAGTGGAGGCATTCGCATGCGGAAGCAGAATTATTTGGTAGTTGGCCTAGCGGTTGTACTTAATTTCTACAGTGCGGCGGGATACGCAACGCACTCAACTCAAGAAGATGACCAGAAAAAGGTTGCCGAAAGAGCGGCCGGCGAAGCGAAGGCCGAATGGCCTAAGGCGGATGCCACTTCCAAAGAGTTATTAGCGGACAAGACTTTTGTGGAACAAGTCGGCATTCGCATGGAAATGGCGGCCAATGAGAAGAGCGTGGTCGTATTTACAAAACTGATGTTGCCGGTTCTCACGCGATATAAAAACTTTACCCCCGATATGCTCGAGCATATCGCCAGGGAGCAAAAGAAGAATCTCTTTTTTATTGCTCACCCAGTAGCGGACGTGCCGAAAGAGCTTAGGGTCACCGGAGCACACGACGGCGAAGAAAAACCTTACTACGTCTGGATTGGCGTGAATGGCGAAAAAGAGCGAGACGCAAAACTTGAAGAGATCAAAAGTAACAAAGAATTGAATTTGAAAAACCTAAAGAACGCCGGGTGGCTAAAGCTGGTGAAGAAAAAAGACAAAGCCGAATAAAGTTTCCCCTAAAACTTCTTGCTCGATCCTACCCCCGCAAAATGGGGTGCCGCCATTTTATATGCCGGGCCCAATGTTGAGTTTCCAAATGGCTGATGACTGAAGCAGCATTGGCCAGCCTAGATTGACATCAATCCTCCCCCCCGTATTAAATCAGCGTTCATTGAGAGGAACGCTTGCATGTCTAAATTAAAAAACTATTCATTATTGGGAAAAACCGGCCTTCGGGTTTCGCCTTTGTGTTTGGGCACCATGACCTTTGGTACCGAATGGGGCTGGGGAACCCCCGCGGACGCGGCCGGGCAGATCTTCAATGCCTACCTTGAGGCCGGCGGAAACTTTATTGATACTGCCGACATGTACACCAACGGCACCAGTGAGGAGTTGGTGGGGCAGTTTATTCAGGAGCGAAACCTAAGAGACCAAGTTGTGCTCGCTACGAAATATACGTTTGGCGCCCAACCCGGCAATCCGAATGCGGGAGGGAACAGTCGAAAGAACCTTTACCGTGCGGTGGAGGGGTCGCTCAAGAGATTGAAAACTGACTACATCGATCTTTATTGGGTGCACGCGTGGGATACGCTGACGCCGGTGGAAGAGGTGATGCATTCTCTAAACACGCTGGTGGACGCCGGAAAAATTCGTTACCTGGGACTAAGCGATTGCCCGGCTTGGTATGTATCGAGAGCGCAAACGCTGGCCGAAATGCGTGGCTGGGAAAAGATTGCCGCGATCCAAATGGAATACAATTTGGTGGAGCGGACCATTGAGCGTGAGTATGTCGACATGGCGCATGAACTTGGGATGGGTATTTGCCCCTGGAGCCCGCTTGCGAGTGGGCTCTTGAGTGGAAAACATACGAAGGCCACTCTCGAAGGCCGATTAAAGGCGACGGCTGGCGCGGGAAACCCTGTTTTTGAACGCATTACGAAGAATCCAAAAAACTGGGAAATTGTGGAGGTCTTAAACGGGGTGAGTCGCGAGATGGAAAAACCTGCGGCCCAGGTGGCCTTGAATTGGATCACGAAACGCCCCGGCGTCACTTCCACTTTAATTGGCGCCTCGAAATTAGACCAACTCGAGGTGAATCTGAAGTCGTTGGATTTTGATATTCCTCCGGCGCTGGCTCAACGTCTCGAGGCGATCTCGGCGCCCGAGGAAAATACGCCTTACGTTTTTTATAAAGAAGGCATGCGCGCCATGTTTACCGGCGGCACGTCGGTAACTAAGGAGCCGAGCTGGTTTCGCTGAGTCGTCGGCTTGGGCTCAGGCTTTACTTAATTTGCAGTACGATAACGGGCTCACTTCGCCCCTCATCCGGGTTCAAGATCTCTGCAGCGAACTTTTGTTTTGTCGATCCTGCTGATTGGAGGGCTTTCAAATCTTGATTCAGCAGCAGCTGAATCATCTGCAACTTCATCGCGTCGAGCGTTTGGGTAAGGATAGAAGGCGTTGGTTTGATCGCCGTCTTTCCCGCAACTCCCACTTTTTGCAGAATAAGTGCGCCGCTCGCATCGGCCTTAAAGGTCAGTATGACGCCAAAGCGGAGCGGTTCAACATTTTCTCGGCGAGAGTGCACGGTAATGCCGACACTTACTGACAAGCCATTCTCTTTGCCTTCGGCAAAAAGGCGAATTTCTGGTTTTTGTTGTTTGCCGCCCAGATCTAATACCACCGCACTTAAATCCCTGGCGTCAATTCCCTCTCCGAAAATGCAGCCGATAAGCGCCGCTAGAACTTCCCGTTCCGAATCATCTGTGGGGGTGTATTTCACACTTTCGCTATTTGGGCTCACTTCAAATCCTGCCCCCAACCTTAGCCTTCGGGTCAATTCACCGTTGAGCGCGATGCCTTTAAAATAAGATCTCATTGCCAATGTGAGGCCGCTTGAATTTGCGGCCACCCGTAGTGAGGTGGATTGAGAGTCAAAGCGTGACGATGTTGATTGAACCGTTGCCGCCTCGCCCAAAATTAAATTCGAAGCAACGCCCAAGTGATCCGACAAATGCAAATGCCCGATCAAGTTTTGTGTGTCTAGAGCCAGGGGCGGAATCGTTTTGGCCAGTGCCTCTTGAACGCCATTCAGGAATTCCGGCTTTTCAATCTCTTGTTTTAAGGCCGTGCGAAAACCGCTCAAAATCTGACTCTTGCCGTTTTCGATGAGGTTACGCAAGAACGGTTCAATCTCTTTCGGCGCGTTAGTGAGTCGGTACTCCAGCAGCCCGCTCAAGGCGGTGTCCGATAGCTGTTCGTCAATCGCTTGCTGCAAATGAACAATAATTTCTTGACGCTCGGACAAACGAATTTCGTTGGCGGCCCTCTCGCCGCGAGCGAGTTCAACTTTTATATTTGTCGGAAGGGTTAAATCTATGGAAACTCCGACTTTCTTCTCGACGATGAAACCTGGTTTGGTCATGGTGAAGAGCAGGGTCTCTTTTCTCTCCTTCCGGATTTTGGTTTCAACGACCGGCTCTTCGTAAGCAATGACTTGACCAAAAACTGTCTTCTCGCGGCGTACGGTGGTGACCGTGACTTCAGGAATGTCGGTAATAAGGACATTCTTTCCTTTAATCTCAGCGTAGCTCACCTCGATCAGAGCCTGGTCAAATCGCAGCAGGTTTCCTTCGATTCGCATGCCGCTGAGTCGGTACCTGATCTTGCCGCCGTTGCGCTCGAACTCAACCACACCCAATGCCGAAACTTCGTTAGGTTTCGTCTCTTCCGCCTCTATGGCGGGCAACGAAAGGGAGTGCCACGAGACCGCCAACGCGGGTTTGGGCCCGTCGGCAGAGAGCGCAGAAATTGCGGTGAAGAGAGCGCAAAAAACCAGAGCGCTGGCTTGCATTAGTGACCCCCAATGTAAGTGATTGGGCGTATGCTACGGAAAAATCTTAACGAAAACAACGTCATAAATTGTCACCGGAGCTAACCATTGATTTTTTTTGGCTAACTATTTTCCTTCGGCGTCGGTGAGTCGCACTTTATTAATTTTCGATGCGAACGTCGCCGCCGGTGTGAATATAGATTTCGCGGCCCACGTGCAACATCACCTCCACCGGACCGTTTGCGGTTTTAACCAGCGCTCGCGTGAAGTGTTTCGAATCTGGAGTTACGACTAAGCGGTTGGCTGCGGTGTCGGCGACGGAGATTTTAACCAAGGCGCCGTCGGGGATCTCAAGCTCTTCGAGATTTCCGCCGGCCTTTATAGCACGCTCGATCTCCACCACCTGGTCGAATTGATCGGCCGGAGTCTTTAAACCAATGGTCGGCGTGGTCAGCAGATGCACGAGGTGTTTATGGCCAACTGCAAAATAGGAAAGCTCTTTGGGGCGCTCACCACCTACGGGCTTTAAAGCATGAAAATGCACCACCCGTACCACTTCCACTTCAACCGTTTCCATCGCCTCGGTCTCTTCTGGATGACCAGGGTGGAGGCCCGCACGGAACCGGCTGCCTATTTTTAGACTGGGCATAGTAAATTTCTGCTTGGGGGAAATTCCGAAAATCTTGCCGGTGAGATCGTTCTTTTTCTCGAACCGCACTTCGTAAACTGCCTGGTAGCGATGAAGGTCGTGCTCGTACATCGGCAGATGACTAACGTAGGTTGGGTTGCTCCCAAATCCGATCATATTGTGAATGCCGGCGACCTCCGCCGCTTGGGATAGGGAACAGACCGTAAATAAGGTGAATAATGCTTTCATCCTTCAGGAGGTACGGCCCCCTTGCTCACTCCGTCAAGTTTATCTATGAAAATCCCCGTCACTCCGCTTTCTCAAACAGTGCAGGTGAGCGGTTCGCCGCCAAACTATTTTTCTGTAGGCGACTGGAGTAATGCCGATGGGCACCTTCTTACGCGTTGGTCGACAGAGTTTTTTGACCGTGCTTCTTTAAGAACCCTCGCGTAGTGGCTTTCGACCAGCGGAATGAGCTGGGCCACCCGCTCACTTTCCGAAAGGGTCTTTTCCTCCTTAATGATCGCTACGGAAAAGAAACTTTCTAGATGAGCCAAGGCGCGGGAAGCAGTTCCAAACCTACCGGCAGCTTCGGGTACGAGATTTCGTAAGGTTTCAATCTGAGGGGCAACGGCCGAACCCGCGTAAACTTTTTGGCGGGAAGCACGTTCGGCTTCGTCACCGAATTTTTCAATGAGGGTGATGCGCTGTTCGAACGATAGTTTACCCGGGTTGCCGTATTGTTGTTCGAAGTCATCTGCCGCAAGATCAGCGACCTCATCGTTTAGTTTATCAATCTCATCGCTCAGTCTGTTTTCGTACGCTTTGGTTATCCTCTGCAGTCGTCGAACGGCTCCCTCGTCCTTGGAAGCTTCGCTTCCTAAGGCTGTTTCAAGGGCAGCAATACGGTCTAATAGAGAGCCTCGTCCTGCAATCTTGAGTGCCTTCTCGAGTTCTGAAACTTGGTCGACCAGGCCATAAAATCCGGCACTGTTTGCCTTGGCGTGGGCTTGTTCCACAAATTTTATCCGCAGCGCCGGCGTGCTCCGGGCTCGCGTAGTGCGCATCGTATCAAAGAGGGCAGCTTCCGCTTTCTCTAGAATCGTCGAAATTTGCTCTTCGGTGAGCGGTTCGTCTTCTGAATACTGGGGAGATTCGGCTTGAACCAGCGAGTTTATGAAAAAAAGTAACGAAATTAAAAAGCGTTTCTTCATTGTTTCCACCTTGTTTAGAATTTGCCCCGCAAGCTAGACGTTTGACGGGTGAAGTTGTTAAGTCCGATGCGTGCATTTTTCACTGCAGTGAAAAGTGACAAACTTTGCGCCTGATTTTTAAATTGCGATTCGCGTATTTTCTCGCCTACAAATTTATCAGGGGGCTCAGTTTGAACCGCGTACATGGACTTAAAAAAATCGCTATTTTGCTACTTTTTCTGACGCTGATTTCAGCTTGCGGCCGTGCGCTACCGCCCGAGCTACCTCCTGAGCTACCTCCTGAGCTAAGCCCTGTGGCCCCCACCGAAACGGATTGTGGGGCCGCTAACCTCGGGCAAATGGGAACGGATCCGCTTGCCAAGCGCTTCGAAATTTCTCCGTCTGTAACTTCTTACGATTCTGAACCTTTCCGTGCCCAATGGTTAAACAGGTTTAATCAGCTTTTTGCGGGCGAGGTGCAGCTTCACAAAGTGGCCCCCACCGATTTACACCCTGCAATCGTGGCCGAATTGAAGCGCGTTGAGTGTCGGGCGCGTGCCCTTAAAGTTCGAAGTAGCGGTGAATTAATTTCTGGCGGCGAAAGCCAGGTTTCTCAATACATTCTTTATGTTTCTACCATTCGAGGGTGGGTCTTAAGCTACCGCACAGAAGCGCTGGCGACCGCCTTTATGAAACTCAATTTGCAAGAGCTGGAACAAGCCTTAAAGGTGAAATCGATTGAAACCATTTCGCGCGCCGGTTGGGAAAAGATAATCGAGGACCTCTCTTTTGCGAGTTTGACGAAAATGGCTCAGTTGCCCCTGGATGGATTGGATAAAGAGAGTCGCGCTCGGGTTAGTGAAAAATATTCTGAACGGCGTGACCAGGTGGTGATTCAACTCACGGCAAAAATTGCCGAATTGAAACAACGGGAAGAAAAAGCAAGAAAGCTTGCCCTCGCCTTTGCCGAGGCCAACGAGGCGCTCTATCCCGAGGTTCCGAATCCGAATTCGGAACCTAAGGGCGTGGCGCGCGATTTGTTGAATCTTTGGATTTCGGCGGGCGGAGAGGTTCTGTACTTTTCGAACGCCGAAGAGGCGGTAGCCCAGAAAAAAGCGACCGGCTTAAATTACTACCACCCTTACGCCTGGGCAGTGCGAAAAAAATCGGGTCTTTGTTTCGACTCCGGAGACCGAGATTTTTTAAACGGGGGTAAACCTCTAACCTCAGAGTTCGGAAAATTGGTTATATCCAGTTACAAAAACGGCGCCGATTTGAGCGCGCCAATTCGCTGCATCGAAGATCGATTTCGGGAAGTTGAGATACTTTCACTTATGTCCTGCGTGCTTGCTGGCCACTGTCAACCGGCCGTCGACGCTAAATTCCAACACAAGAAAAAGTATGAAGAAATATTTGGCTCGCTCACCGAGGAACAACGTCGGATGATGATTCAGGAGGCGCAAAGCTACGTTAGGTCAGTGGAATACCTCGCGCAGCGGCCGCATCCAAGGTACTCGCGCGGGCAAAACGTCTCCGCTTGGCGAATTCAGGCCCAGAGGGCCGATTCGGACGCCGAGGCGTATAGCGATCAATTGGCGAATAACACGACTGCCGATCGCGAAAAGACTCGGCAACTGAGGGACGAGGCCATAAAGACCAGTCAGGCGCTCCGCCAACAGATCGATGTAAACGAAAGGCGAAATGAGGAGTACGAAGTGCAATCGCGGCAATTGTGGAATACTGAACGGGAGCACCTTGAAAACTTAGAGCGCGTTCATATAAAAAACGGGCTCAAGGAATCTGATTATGAACAACAGAGGCAAGCACTGAGCAAACGGCTTTTTCAGGAAATGACCACGATTGCTCGCCTGGGGAGATCGGGGTCAGATTTAATAACCGATAGTGAAAACATCCTAAAACTTTCCGATGCGATCGATAAAATTTCGATGCACGTCGCTAAATCACTTGCCGCTTTCGATGAAAATGAAGTGAAAAGGGCGTTCGAGCAGTTGCTGAGCATTCCGGCTGAATCCGAATTCACCAAACCAGGGTCGTTGGCCGATCAGTATCTTTCTCTGGAGGCGGCGGTGAACTCCCTCGAGCAAAAAAAATAAGAGCTGGGATTACGGTGAATTTTTTAATTGACTCGTCTCAAGGCGATCAAGTCTTTCGCGGAAACCAGAAGTTGCGTCGACGGTAAGGCCAATTTTCTTCTCGATAATTGCCAGGCGCTGCGAAAGGGTGGCGTTTTGGTTCGGAGCAATCTGGTGGTTTGCCTCGATCTCCCCGACTCTAATCAAGAGCCGTTCCAGCGAATCCAACCGGTGGCGAATGCCTTCTCCGCTTGATGCCTCGCGAAGTTTATTTTCTAGCGCCGTTACTTTTTCCACCATGCCATCGCCGGATTTGGAATCGAGCTCAATGCCCCTAGTTTTTGCGACGGCTTCTAGGGTCTGAAGCTGAACCACCAAACCCTGTGGGTCTTTAAACTCAACATTTAGTTTTCTTGCTATCTCGTCGATCCTGCGAATTAATCCGGGATCTCCGGCAGGCTTGGGTTCCACGCTGGTTTCTAAGCGTTGAAGGCGCTTGCTTAGGTCAGTGGTTTCGGTGGTATCCATGCCCAGGCTTTTTTCTAACGCCGCTAATCGTCGGCTTAATGCCCGTTGGTCTGAAGCCTCGCTTGTTCTTTTCAAAGGGGAATGGTCCCGCGTTCCGTGCCCAGCTGGTTCAGCCAAGAGTCCTATCGAACTCACGGAGAGCACCAGAATGACCATCGCTCGAGCAAAAAGACAGCGGCTCCTAAACTGCTTTTCAATCGACCGTTTCATGCTTTCCCCCGCATCAAAAGTAACCCGAGACTTGCTAAATTATAGCCCGGTTTTGGGTTCCTTGGGCCCGCCTAAGGTGTTCACCTAAGCTTGGTCCATTTTTCTGAGCGTAGCGCTTCAGTGAATAAATGCGGAAAATTAACTTATTATATTGGAAGGTTAAAATTTAATGAGAGTAGTTCTATGACTCATTGGTGAACGAGGTGACAAACTTTGCATCTTGTGCAGAGCGTCAAAATTAATATAATCCGCGTTCTATGCAAGCAGCGGTACGAAACATTTTTGAATACGCGGATCATCGTGTCTTTCTCAAAGACGTGGTCAGCGCACGCAAGGCGCGAGCCTCGGGAGGGTTAAGAACTCTCGCCATTAGTGCGGGTTTTCGTTCCCCTTCTACATTGAGCATGGTGATTCGTGGGCAGCGGGCGCTCTCCGCAGATGCGGCCGAACGGTTGGCCGGGGCGATTGGGCTGGATGGACGTCACAAAGCTTACTTTTGCCTTCTCGCAAAGACGGATCGCGCCAGGACGGATTCGGAGAAAAGCGAAACGCACGAGGCAATGGTGCATTTGCGCGCCACTCGTGAACAGGGCTACCTCGGTCTTTCGCAGTACCGATTTCTCTCTCTCTGGTTTTACCCAACGATTTACGTCATGGTTTCGCTAAAAAATTTTCGACGTGACCCAAGTTGGATTGCAAAGCGGCTAGGGCGAGGCATTACCGTTCGTCAGGTGAAGACCGCATTGGGCGATCTTCGAAATTTAGAGTTGCTGCGTGAGCAAGACGGCAAACTGGTTCAGGCCAGTGGCCCGCTATCAACATGCGAAGCGATTCGTCACGCCGCCATCCGCCGTTACCACGAGCAGATGATCGATCTTTCGCGCGCGGCGCTCGATCTCCCCCTTGATCAGCGGGAGATGGACGGTCTTACGATCGATATCGCTAAGAAACGGATGCCGGAGCTGGCCGAAAAGATCCGCAACTTTCGCAAAGAGATAAACGAGCACTTTGCCCGCTACCAAGATGCGGATGAAGTCTATCAACTCAATATTCAGTTGTTTCCGCTAACTTCCGGCGGAGAGGAGAACGAGCCATGAAAACCTTTTTGCTGTCTGTATTGGCGATTTGTCTGCTTTCGGCGTGTAAAAAGTCGGCTCCCGGCGGCTCAATTGGCGACCACACCATGGCGGGCGTCGGCGTGGGAAATGGCCTGAAATCAGAGACTCATCGGTATCAGTCACCCCACGAGTTTAAGGTCACCTACAGCGATGGCATCGTGCTCGACGTCTCACAAGACCAAAAGTCCGTTACTTTAAAAACCGATAACCGGGGAATGGGGCGGGTCTCGGAAATTCAGATTCGAGTGCTGCAGGTTGGAAAAGATTACGCGCCGTTTTCCTCAAGCGGAAATCTTCTCGATCATTTGCCGGGTCTGCGCGCGATGGCGGAGAGTGAAGTGCCCAATCAAAAATTTGTGGAAACTTCGATTCCCGGGGCACGTGGGTTGTTCTTTTTAGACCGCGTCGGAGATTCGGTTCGCGCACATTATTTTTTTCTTACGCCCAGTCTGAACGTGCTTTCGGTAAAAGTGGACTCCTACGCCGACAGTCAGGGAATCGAAAAGATGGAGTCGGTCATTCGCTCTCTCTCCTGCGATGTGAAAGGGCCGGAGCTGCACGAGATTCGTGTGAAGGGCCGCGCCGAGGCCGGAAAAATGCTCGAAATTGAATTTCGACTCACCGACGACATTTCAGGCGTAGCCACCTCGGATGAAAATACCGGTTGGCACGGTAGCTTGGAGCCGGTGGACCGCGGGCAATCCATTCCTATTTTGGCGGCCCTAAAATCCCGAGAAGATGGCTGGTATGCGCTGGAGGTGCCCCTTCACAAATACCAATCGGGCGGTGAGTTTGTTCTATCCGATCTGATGGTTTGGGATCGGGCGGGAAATGTGACGCGGCTATCGGGAAGCAAGTCTTACCAAAATGGCGTGGCGGCGTTAGTCGTTAAAATTGAGAACGAGGGAATTGAGGACAATGAACCGCCGACGGTACTGGAGTTCAGAGAAGCAGGAAGTCAAAAGGCGGGCCAGCCGGCGGAGTTTCACTTTAAGGCGCTAGATGACCTCTCCGGCATTGCCGACCGTCTCGACTGGGTGGGTTTTCTGAGGTTACACGAGAACGGGGTTGAGGTTCACGTCTTGGTTGAAGGTACGGTTCGGTCTTTGGGCGACGACTGGTATGCGCTCACCTTTGCTCTCGATAAGTACAAGCCATCGGGCCGATATACGCTGGACGATTTTCTGCTCTTTGATCGGGCGGGCAATTCTGTGCATTTGCGGCGTCACGGAGATCGCTACGACAATGGCGCGGAGCTTCTTAAAGTGAACGTAGTGAATGAGGGGCGTGCCGATGTGACCGCGCCTCTGATAACCGCGTTGAGGCCACGGGGAGAGTATCGATCGGGTGGCGTGGCGATGCTTGAGTTCTGCGCGAGCGATGATTTTTCGGGCATTCCCGATGAGCTTGATTTTGTCGGAACCTTTCGGTCTAAAAGTGGAGATCGAGGCGGAGAGATAATGCTCGAGGGGGCGGTGACCGGGCTCGGCAACGATTGTTACTTTATCACTTTCGCAATTAGTGAGTTTCACGCCGTGGGCATCTATGATTTGTCGGATTTTCAGCTATTCGATAATGCCGGCAACACCATCCGTCTTCAGCAGCGGGGCGAAACGTATTCGAACGGGTTGCCCACGGTCTCCATTGAAATTCGGCGCGACTAAATATCTCGGAGATTTATTCCAATGAAAGCCAACCGGTAAATCTTGTGTAATAATTAGCCAACTAATCAGTCTGGGGGACTAATGGCTAAATCAATCGCTTTTCAATCGGTAGTTTTCGCTTCGGCGCTCTTTTTATCGGCGTGCGCGCATCAGTCGGGCACGGGTAAAAGCTGTGGCTGCGGGTCCGATAAAGCCGGTCAAGCTCAAGCCACGGCAGGAAAATCTTGCCCGCATTGCAGCGAAGGCAAAACTTGCGGAGCCGCGTGCAAAGAGAAGGGCTGTCAGCATGGGCAAGGGTGCACTTGTAAGAAAGCGGAGTAACTTACTAGCGAGGCACCTGCCCGAGTAATGTGCGTGGTAAAATTTACGGATGGGCAGAAATCTCTTTTGGCGGTCGATAGTTCTATTGGTGCTTTGCTTTTCTTCCGTAAGCGAAGCTGGTTTTTTGGATCGATGTGCTGACCTTTTCAATTGGCTTCGGAAGGGGAGTCAAGAAATTCGGCCTGCCGAAACCACTAGCGTTGTTCAAGTGGCGGAGGTGGCGCTGAAAACGCCGGCCAACGCAAAAGATCAATTGGCGTCACCGCCCGCTCCACTCGCCATAAAACTCCCCCCCCTCCCCAAAGCCCGAGGAGTTTAGGGCGATGGCCGCTGGGCGTAGAGAGTTGGCGGGTGTTTTAATGGCCATCCAAAAGGCACCCAAGGAGCCGATGAAGGACCCGCCGCCGGAACTCATTATCGAAGATTTCGAGCGGACCTTGGCGATGATTAAAAGAGCGCGCGAATCTTTTGCCGACGCCAACGAGTCAACTATTCAAGTTCGTCTCACCGCCCTGGCCACAGAGTATCGGCGGTTGCTAAGCGACCCAAAGTACAACTTTCGGCAGCAAGAAGCCGTGGATGCGTTGGTTGCTTTTGTCGAAAGTGCGGCGTTTCGTGATCCGGGCCAACGCGCGCGGGCTTGATGCCTCCCTGACGCGCGAGTTTGGTTCGGTGAATTACGGAAGCACCGGATTGGAAACTTACGTTGGGTTATTGAAAAATGAGGAGGCAGTGGCTCAGAATACCGCCCGGTTTTTGGTGGAGTTGGCTACTAATCCCACTGCGGTAGACCTCGCCGTACGCAAGGTATGGCCTCGTCGTCAGCCCGAGAATTCAACGGTAGCCGCCGCACCGGGTGGTATCCCGCCGCTGAATCTATCCCTAACGGCCACGGAAAATGGTTTTGCTAAGCGAAGTCCAAAGTTCGTCCTCGCGGCTAGCTCGGGGCAATTGCGTGCGCAAGCGGAAGCACTGCTAAAAAACCCAAACGTTCCCGCCGCTCGCAAGCAGGTAGTGGAGAGTTACCTTGCGGTTATGGATCAGCACGGCATTTCGTTGGAACACGGCGACCCGGATTTCATGGCGTTAGTGATGCGTCTAGGGCGCATCTATTAAATAGCGCTTTACCAAAATTAGCGAGAACGCGAGTTTCTTAGGGGGGCGTAAATAATCGCTAATAAAGGGTTTAGCGGCTCATCTTCTCGATAAAGGTCTTGGCTCGCTGAACGGATTGATATTGCGCTTCATTGCGGCGGTCAGCAAAGTTCTCGATGTCTCGACGGTGCTTGAGCAGTTCGCCATCCACGATGAGGTGCACCTTGTCCCCGCGCATCGTCTTATTTCTTAGGGCCTCAACTCCAGCATAGATACCGGGCACATGGTCGCAACCCACGCTGACGACAATTACCTTCTTGGCCTGCTTCATTTTAACCACGCCGTCACAATAGAGCTTCGCGATACCGCTGACCATGTGCGTATCGCGCCAAGCCAATAGATACTTATCATCAAAAGCGACCATCTCTTCTAAGGTGTGCCTATCGAGGGTGTTTTTTTCCCGCAGGTTGGTGCGCAGTTCTTTCAAGTCGGCCGCCTTAATGGCGTAGTCCTCTTCAAATTTTAAAGTCTCTAGGTAATCTAGATAACCTTCCAAAATAATATTGATGAACCTCTGATAGTCTTCGGGTTGCCCCTGATCCGTAACCTCAGCCTGAAACCGCGTTACGAGCTTGGCCGTATCTTTTGTCTGCACCAGTTCCGCCAGCCACGCCGCAATTGGCCCGCCCTTTTTCTCGGCCCTAAGTTTTTTAAAATCGTCGCTCGCCAAAACCTTTTCCCAGATTTTTGGAAAGTGAGGGTTAAAGCCCATCTCTGCGGGCAGGGTGTTGAACGAAATCAGCATCTCCTCGGGGGTGAGGGCCCCGATGGCTCCGACGGAAAATCCCATAATGTCGCGTCGCAATTTAAAAAGACCATTGAGGCCAAATACTAATGAATCTTCGTAACCCATTTTGCCGTTAATCACTTGACCGTAGGGGATGCTTTCGGCGGCATACCAGATCTTTCCCTGCTCCATGCTCGCTTTAAAGTTCTGCTTGCGGGCGTAGCAGACTTTACAGTTATGCGATTCCCCCACGAGGTGAATCACCGGCAGGTTTTCCACCTTTGCCTCAGTCAAATCACAGGGAAACTTATCGACTATTTTGGAAAAGCAGGGCAGAGACGAAAAAAAAGCCCAGCTAATAATAAAAACAGAAAGCTTCATGATGCGCGGTTTATATCAAAACTCGTCGTCACTGCCTAGGTGACGATTTTCGGCAATGGGAACGGCCGCCCGCCGTGTTTTTTTTAATCTATCTGGCGATCACTCGCCACGCCCTGAGGTGGCTTAGCTTGACCCGTTTTGGAATCTCGAACTCTGCTGCTTCAGCAAAAAGGATAAGCACTTGGTGAAACTTATCTGCCGACCCAAGCTGAACGCCTCCGGTTCTCATGATGGAGTCTACCAATTGCATGTTTTTTACTTTCCTCAGAAAGGCGGATCGTTTGCCGGAGTTGGAAATGAGCGGGGCCAAAATCTCTTCCGTGAAAGCGTTGGTTTTTCTTCTGTATCCAGAGAAATTGTCAACCGAACCTCCCAGCACCTCCAGTTGAAACTGCTTCAGCTCGTTTTCAGGAATAGAATATTTACTGGGTAACACCTCCCACGCCCGCAGTTGAGAAAGCGTGATCCGTTTACGCACCTCGTGCCCTGCCGCCTCAGCAAACTGGATCAGTACCCCGTGGAAATCTCTCGCCGAGCCTGCGCCTCGATTGCCCTCCGCAATAGTACGATCAGGCAAATCCATTTCTTGCACCTTTTTTAGAAAGGCGTTTCGCTTACTGGGCTTGGAAATTTTTGCGGCCAACACTGTCTGCACATAAGCGTTTGTCTTTGTGGTGAAACCAGGAAAGGTTTCCGCTACATCCCCCAGAACATCCTCTTGAAACAACTTTAGTTCCGACTGCGAAGTGAAATTACCTTTGGGTAACACCCCCCACTCTTCTAGGTCAGACAAGGTAACCCGTTTCGGCACCTCGTGACCTGCGGCTTCGGCGAAGCGGAGCAGAACTTGGTGAAAACAATCCGCCGGGCCGGGCATGTCGCTTCCCATTCTAATGGTGGTCTCCGACATATTTAAGTCTTTCGCGTACTTTAGAAACGCGGCTCGTTTGCTGCGGTTAGCAATCTTCGGCGCCAATTCGGTCTGCACAAAAGCGTTGGCCTTACCTCCATAATTTCGAAAGGTAAGCGCCACATCGAACAGAACTTCCGCTTGAAATAACTTTATTTCGGCGTCGGCAAGAGAATACTTACTGGCTACCACCCCCCACGCCTCTAAATCAGACAGCTTGACCCGTTCGGGCACTTCGTGACCCGCGGCTTCGGCGAAACGGACCAGCACGTGATGGAAATTGTCGGCCGATCCAAGATGAGTTTCCCCCGATCTTATGGTGGCGTTGGATAAATTTAATTGTTTCATTTCTCTTAGAAAATCGGCGCGCTTCTTTGGATTAGAAATTTTGGGGGCCAATACCTCTTCGATAAACTTATTTGTTTTGCGCCTAACCCCAGAAAGAGCCTCCACCGAAGACGTCAGAACTTCGGTCTGAAACAGCTTGAGTTCGGATTCAGGGATAGAATACCTACTTGGTATTACGCCCCATTGCTCTAAATGGGACCGCGTAACCATACGTTCGGGAACCTCGAAATTGGCGGCGGTGGCAAAGAGGATAAAAACTTGATGAAGCTTATCCGCGGATCCAAGAACAGACTGAGCACTCCAAATCAGAGAATCCCATATGTGTAAATCTTTAACCTCTTTCAGAAAGGCAGTGCGCGCGGCAAGATTAGAAATTTTCGGCGCCAACACCGTCTCAATAAACGCGTTGGTCTTGCTTCCGAATCGAGGAAAGGTTTCACCCACATCTCCAATAACCTCTTGCTGAAAGAGGGTGAGTTCTTCCGCGGAAAGCGAGTAGCGACTTGGCTTCCAAAAATCCAAGCGTTCCAGGTTGGTCCTCTCGAGTGCGTCTAAGAAGTCCTCCATGGCAACTTCTAGATTGCCGTGGGACGTTCCGGTGGGAGCTGGTTTGGGACGTCGCTGGCCGGGAGCAAAGAAGACTTCGTGAAGCATTTTTTCAAGTGTCTCCTGGCTGTGTGGTGCTAACAGGTAGACATGGCTCTCCGTTTTTGCGGGAGACACGCGCGTGGTACGACCCAAACGTTGCAAAAAGCTGCGGGCGGAAGGCGAAAGGTTCAAGTCGATGTAAAAATTTGCGTCATGAATATTGATCCCTTCATCGAGTTTATTTACCGATACTAAAATTTGAGTTTCGCCGGACCGGAAGCGGGCAAGAATATCCCTTTCGGTTTTTGAGTTGGCCGGTGCATTTTTTGAGGTGATCACTTCGGCGCGGACGTTTTTTTTCTGACTCTGATAGATGAGGTTGATGGCGGCCGTGAGGTCTTCTGCCTCGGTAATATCGTTTGCCACCATAATACCGCGCCCGCTTAGGAAGATGGGGTTTAGAGCGGCCAGCAATTCGGGATAGTACTCTGAATTGAGCACAAACCGATTAACGTCTTCAAACGTTCCACCCTCGACCATTTTTTTCCTTTTTACGTACAGGTCTCCCTTAGTCGCATTGCTGAGCGGAATATAATTTACCTTATCGAACCCCACTAAATCTCCCGCTATGAAGGCGCGGCGGAGTTGTTGCGCGACCAGTGCGACATCCCTGTAGAAGGCTCCTGGATTTTTTAAATAATCTTCGGCGTTGTCTTCGTAGGCCCAAAAACCGTGGGCATTGAACAGATTTTGGATCGATTGGGTACGACTCACGGGGGTAGCGGTGAAGCCGATTAGAGAAGCTAGGCGGTTTCTATTGATTAGCTTAGCTAAAATGTCGCTATTGGTAAGCCCCCCAAGGTGGTGGGCTTCGTCAACAAAGACGCCGCGCAGATTCTTACGAAGAGCTTTTTGGGTGACGCGATCTGCTTCAAAGTAAGAAAGTCGCAGCGACGCCGAAGTGGTAATCAATACCACCGGCCGCTTGGCAAGGGCGACGCGCGCCAGTAACTCCTCAACCGAATGGACATCGTCGTTAAGTTCACCGCTTCCGCCCCAGTGAACAATGTCAAAATCATGGCCGTTCTGCTGGAGCGTCTTGGCCTCATCCATTCGATCGCGTACGACATTGGCGCGATCGGACGAAACGATGATGAGGCCATTATCGCCAATCTGCGTGAGGCGAGTGGAAAGCAGGTTGAGGTAGATTTCTGACTTTCCGGTGCCGGTGGGGGCGACGTAAAGAAAACGCTGGTGGGTCATATCGCCATCATGGAAGCGCTTCAAATATTCGCGACCCACTTCGGCCGCCTCTACCTGCACATCGCGTAGCAGCAGACTGGGCTCTCCCAGCTCTTCCCGCTCCACCCGATTGTTCGGGTCGACCATAAAGGGATGGAGCGGATGGCCGAGAAAAAAACGTTTGAGGATTCCAGTCCAATCGCCGGTGGTCGCAGCTTGGGGTAAGATAAGACGGCGGCAAGCCGGGTCAGTTAAATCGAGCTGCGGTTCGTCCACATCGGCAGAAAACTCCACCCGGTATTTCAGGGGAGAATGCGGGTAGCCTTTCCACTCCAGCCAGCCCTTTCCCACTCGCATCGGGAAATGGTTGCCGCGCTCGCCCACTACGGGGAGAAAAAGCTCCTCCATAAAGGTCCGCTGGTCCGCAGACAGTCTTGCAAAAAGGGGGCTCTCGCTAAGGGTTCGAGCGGCTTGATCGGCATCCACCCCATGCGTGGCGTGCAACAGTCTTTGCGCACAACTCGGAGAGGCGCCTTCGGCGATCGACATCACCAGGGGGAGCAGCGGCAACAGATTTAAAAAACGAACAAACATGGGTATTGATTGGAAAAACAGTGGGAGAACCCACGGCGCGCCGTTGTATATCAAAACTCTTCGTCACTGCCTAGGTGACGATTTTCGGCAATGGGAACGGCCGCCCGCCGTGTTTTTTTTAATCTATCTGGCCTTTCTCTTGGTGACCGACCGGAAACAGTCTTTGCGGTTTAGCTACGACTCATGGCGCGCTACGGTAAGGAGCTGGCTTGGTGCGTCGCATCGATTCAGAGCAACCATGGTAAAATACTCTTCTTCTTGGGTGGATTTTTTTTGCCCCCGTTTCCAACTAACAATCGAAAATAAATCAGGAGTTAAGAAATGCGGATTTTGATAACACTATTAGCTTTTGCCGGCGGCATCGCACTGATGAACGGCTGCGGAAGTAAATCGTCGTCGGGAGCCTCGAGTATATCCACCATGCCCAAAGCCACTGGCGCGGGGGACGCGAGGAGAGAAAAGACCTTTTTACGGCTACCACCGGCGTGAAGTTAAAAGACATTACTACGGCGACATTTACGGGAAAGAGCCGCGCTTTCTGTGAGACGGCCAACACGGTTAAAAACCTGCTCAACGAAGCGCGACAAGGCGATCAGGTTCAGTGCATGGTCGGCGCCATGGAACAGGCCGGTATTTTTACTGGCCTCTATGACGGCAACTATCACTACTACAGTTTTGCTTTTCCCAGCGGACGCGGTGTCGGGAATCGTCGCATGGGTGATTTGAAGTTTAAGGTGAAAGTGGTCAAAACCGATGGCGCTATTTCGAACTTTGAAATGTCTAACTGCATGGATGGAAAACAGACCGATTACGTTGCGACTACGCTTTCCGGAGGCAACGCGAGTTTGGTCATGGTCGGCAATCACGGGGCTTCTTTTGGGGGCGGAGCGAGCTTTGCGGCGACGGCCAAGACTGAAGTGACCGGTACGTACAAAGGGGGGGCTTGGACAGGGGAAAAGAGCATTGTCTCGCAAGGTAGCTTCTCGATGACGGGAGGGGGGACACCCTTTTCCGACGCGCGGTACGCGTCCTTAAAACAAGGGGCTTCCAGCCTCAAGCTCACGGCTACTTCGAGCAATAGCTTCGGCGGCAATGCCGCGTCGGCCAAAGTTTTTGCTATTATTCAGGGCCTAAATATGGGGAGCCCCACCACTTTTGCCCTGGGTGATGGAACGGCCAAGGCGGCCTTTACCTTTGCGAGCGTCGATACTAACGGCGAAATTTCATGGAACGGCGACACCAGCGTTAATCTGGGCAGCGCTAGCGGTGGGGATTATTACCAAGAGGTTCACGATACCGCCCTTCCTACGGCAACAACTCCCAGCACGGCCTTTACCGCCGCACAGACTTGGGATTGCCAAGCAGAAGGAAGTTTTGTGGCCGTCGACACGGCTAAAATGGTGGCCGACGAAAATGCAAAAAAAGCCTTCGACGTTTGCACCAGCGACTTCGAATTTGGCAATGGCAACGATTTTATCGATTGTCCGCACACCGGCGAATAAACGGCGAAATACATTAGAATCGAGAAAAGCCTCGGTGATTCACCGGGGCTTTTTTTTGTAGGAAAAGTACCCACTTTTATTATCGAAACGTCTGCGCCCCGCAGCGAGTGCCGCCGTTGGCACAATACAAAAAGGCAGCCGACGGCATGGGGACAACGTCATAACCAAAGTCGCGGTACGTGCGGAGGGCGGCGGCATCTAGACCCCAGTTTCCAGTCTTTGGGACGTATGCTTTTTCGCCGGAGAGAATGACGTTAGTGTAGTTCAGCGGAATGGCAAAATCTCCCTCACGCTTTCCGGCGCTCAGGCCCGTTAGTCCGGCGATTGCCTGCACCCGGTAGTCCTTGGCTTCAAACTGTTGCCGAAGAAAAGCCTGTTGCCGCAAACGATACTGGAGCGACTCCCACGTCAGTGAATGCACAGAGGTAGCAAAGTCTTGTCGCTCGAAGGAAGTAAAACCTGGGGGCTGTTTGATAAACCAAGCCTCCCTCGCCTTTTCAAAGTTCTCTCTAGACTTCGTGGTGCCCGTCCCCAAAATGATCTCCATCGCCAGGGAGGGATCTTCCATTACCACGACTTCGTGATGCGTTCGCCGGTCACGCACCAATGCAAACGACAAATCCACGTGAAAAACCGGTTGAATTTTTCCGCCCTCTGCGGACGGCACCCCCGCTTCAATGATCTCTTTTCCAAATTCTAAACCAAGGGCTTGAATGGCGGCCGAGCGGGGAATACGAAAATCCTTCATCGCGGCTTCAATCACGTTGGAACCTACAAAAACATGACGAGCCCCAACGATTAAGTTTCCTCCCTCAAAGCGAAAGGGCGAATAGTCCACGTTTGCCACGCCGCTTTGCAGCAACGCTTGTATTCCGCCTTCATACCGAAAGCTATTTTCCGCACCTATCGGTCCGCGTGGAATCAGCATCACCGACCCTCCCCCTTCCTGCGCTGCAGGTTTGGAGCCATCTTGAGCCCACCAATCGAGAGCGGCCTCATGTACGGGAGCTACTACAACTCTCACTCGCTCTTTTTGCCGGGCCGGCAACCCGTTTCGCCATTTTTCTAGAGATTCTCTTTGGTCGGATCCGATCGCCAAAAAGATTTTTACCGACTGATCCCGTTGCAAAACTCTTTCAAAATCGGGGGCAAGGTACTTTAGGCCAAGCTGGCCGGCGATATTTTGCGGGATATTGAAATGAAGGGTGGTTACCGTTTCGTCTCCATTTTCGGAGCTGAGCAATCGTTGCCTTGCGGGCAGGTAGTGAAACACTCCCGTCTTCGGATCATAAAAACGGTGCAGGGAAGCGGGCACGCCGATTTCAAGCAAGAGTTGCGGCGTGATCAAATGCCCTTCCCGAGCCAGCCGCTCGGTTGAAATGATTTCGCCCCCGTTGGTTTGCACTTCTTCTCTCTGGGTTCTAAGCGGATCGGCCAAAAGGGCTTCTAGCTGGAGAACCGAGCCTTCCGGCCAAGCTAGTTCGGTGCGCCGGGGAAGTTTGCGAAGCTGCGTCCCACACTGCTCGGGGGTAAGCGCCCAACTGGTTGACGCAAATAGCCATAAGGTAAGCAGCAGGGCGGTACGAATGTAACTAAAACACAGCATGGCTCAGTGCTTATCGGTTAGTAAGGCAGGAAAGACAAACCCTCGTAATTCAACAGAACGGTACCTAATCACTTCCGGCCAGATCGAGAAACTTACGTTTTCTTGCCAGCACTGCGATGGCTAGTTTTCGATGAAAGAGGGTAAACGCACTATGGATATTCCCGCAAAGGAACTCAGCACTACCGTTTCTCCAGCCACTCCCCACCGAATTCCCGTGATCGGACCGGATTTCTTATCCTCCACAAGCCAAATTTGCTTCAACTTGAAGTTCTCAAAGTATTTCAACATCCCCCCTTCCTGTCCCGGGCGGGGCGCTTCATAAGCCAAGGTGCGAACCGGTTGCCCGGCAACTTGAATACTTGAAAAGGGAGAGTAACCGTCCGCTGGCGATAAAACGTCTCGCGTGTCGAGCATGAGTTCACCCTGTAGAAGTTCGTCCGATAATTCCCAGCGGACGACACGCCAAAACCAGGGACCAGATCTCTGGGGTGTGATTTCTCGGCAATGGAACGTCAGATAGACAAATTTTTCGTCGGGGGAGAAAAAAATTTGTTCTGGGACGGATAGGGGCTGGAGTTCTTGATAAGGCAGCGCCATATTAATTTCAGGAATCTTAACGGCATTGCTCGGCCGGGGGTGAATCAGCACCAAAGATCCCAGAACACCCTCTGCAAAGGTTTGTACGACAAGATGCTCACCGCTCGGCGATAATGCCAACGGTACCGCTTGGGAAATAAGGATTCTCGATCTGGGCGAACTGGACTCCTTACTTAACCTGAGCAATGAGTAACCGTTATCGTTGGATTTGAACGCAGCGATGAAGAAGCTTTTATCTGCCGGCCAAAACAGGCTCCCAAACTCGTGTTCTTGCAAACGTAAATTAGGTGGAGAACGGATTTTCCATCTATCGTCCGTGGCAAGGTCTTGGATAGTCAGAACTTGAGGAGAGCTGAAGTACGCAAGGACAGACAAGTCGGAAGAGGGCGGCGTTACCACTTTTTTGGTCTGTACTTCTTTTTTTCCGGTAGACCAATCGTAAGCTACAATTTGCTCGAACCTTTCAACTGTCTCCGCAGTCTCTCGCTCCGCCATATAGAATCGCGTCCGCGCCGCATCGACACCAATCAGCCGCCCGTCTGACTTGTCTAGAGGCCAATGGCGAACTAGCCGGGAATCACCTTCAGTCAATTCATAGACGCCCTGGCTTCCCTTGGCCTGCAGTAATTGCTGTCGACGCTCTTCCATCGAAGTCACTTCCACCGGAAACGCGCCGCCCGGCATGCCGACGAACACTCTGCTTGGTCCGAGGGGCTCCAACACCGTAGCTTCGGAAAACCGGTGCGCAAAGGCCTTCACCCCTTGAATGAGTAGGTTAGGACAGTCGTTGGAAAGGAGAGGCAAGCCCCATCCCAGCCATAGAATTAGTAAGACGCGCTTCAAGGGCCCCGTATAGCGTGGTGGACGTTTGGACACAAGACCGAACCGTCAGAGGAAAGGATAGGGAGTATTGAACCTCTGACCTTCGGGTCATGAGCCCGCATGCAGCGAGTTTCAGTAGAAGTGTAAGTAGCTAAAATAAAGTCCACACAAATAACAATAACCGGGGGTTGGGTTCCAACGGCAGTCCAGCTTCCTTCGGTATGTTTCCATCAAGTTCGGTCGATTTTCGTTTCTGGTGCTACACCAGTGCTACAACGGTTTTCGAGAGCATCTCAGCGTATTCGACATCAAAGCAATTACCGTAAACGGTCGAATGATGTCGCGGGTGATAATCGAGGGTCATGCTCGCAAGCACCGGGATGACTCCGACGCATTGATTCTGAAGCTCGTGGCAAATTATCGGGACGACAGGAGTGGACGTTGGCCTAACCATTTTCGGACCGGGCTGTTGGCGAGGGAACGATGGTAGTTTTGAGGTGCACGGCTCGGTTGTTGTCTCAGCTAAAGTGCCCGCCTGTCGCGGAACCACCGAAATCAACGACACGTCTTGGAGATTGGTACGCGAATTTTTTATTCCTCAGACCGTAAAAACGGTACCTACTTACTTCCGGCCAGCAATTAATTTTGGAATAACAATGGCCGAAGGTAAGGGGGTACCTTTTTCAGATTTGTGGCCTTACCCCGCATAAACGCCAACGGCTATTTGGGACGCGCCTAAACTATCTTTTGAGAACGGGCCGCCACAGACCA
>JAYSWN010000082.1:0-11777 GCA_043718025.1 Pseudomonadota bacterium | reverse complement strand
GAAAAATATAATACTTTAGATTGGCGAAATTTTTGCCATTCAGATACACCTCGGCGCATGAAGTTTTCGAGCCAAATCCGCCTGTTTCTGAGCTTAATTCTGCCCTTTTGCGCGGTTGCCAAGGGCGCAGAAACCACTGGCCTCTGCCTTTCCGAGCTGATTGACATGTCGAAGCCGGCCATCCGCGCCATGCATGAGCAGTTCACTCCTTACACCTTGGAGGAACTTTCGAACTTAATCCGCTTGCCCAGCACCTCCACCAATCCTCAGGCTATCGCCCGCACCGCAGGTCGGGTCGCGGAGCTGATGAAGCAAATTGCTCCGCGTCTGGCTAAGGTAAAAACCCTTAAGGTCAATTTGCCTAGCGGAGGCAAGAGCCAACCCTACGTTTACGGGCATTGGGTGCAGAATAAAGACCTTCCGACGGTGCTGGTCTACGCTCACGGCGACGTGGTTCCCGCAATAGCCGACCTCTGGAAGTCCCCCCCTTTTGAACCCACCGTACGCAATGGGCGTCTTTACGGCCGGGGAGCCACCGATAACAAATCAGGCATTGTGATCTTCTTGTCGGCGCTACGTGCCTTGGCCGCGGTGGGCGATTTGCCGGTGAACGTTAAGTTTATTGTCGAGGCTGAAGAGGAGATTGGTTCGCCCGGCTTCGCCACATTCTGCAAGGAACATCCCGACAAGGTTACCGCAGACGCCGTTTTTATTGCCGACGGCGGATCGCAATTTAAAGGGGTTCCGGGGCTAATTGCCTCCACCCGTGGCGGGCTTACTCTGTCGCTAAAATTGAGCGCTATCAAGACTGGCGTGCACTCGGGCATCCACGGTGGGGCCACTCCCAATCCCTACTGGGGAATGTTTCAGCTACTCTCAAAACTCACCAACGATCAGCAGCAGATTATCGTGCCGGGAATTATGGACGGGGTACCGGCCATTACCCCTGCCGACGAGCAGCGCCTGGAAAACTTGGGCATCTCCGCCGGCGATGTAGCGAGCGTAGCGGGGCTGTTGCCGGGGGTTTCAAGGGCCGGTGACACCAATATTCATCCGCTCTTTTCGATTGGCCGAGGTACCGCCATCCACGCCATGGAAGTGCTACCTTCCGAATTGGGCACCGCCACCATTCCGTCTTCCGCCAGTGCTACCGTCGCCATTCGCTTGGCCCCCGGCATGGACGAAACGCGCACCTTTAAGCTTGTGGAAGAATACCTGCAACAGCATCGCCCCTTGAACATGCATCTCACCGTGGAAAAAAAGCGCGGCGGCAATGGCTGGAATGGCTGGAGCCAAGATACCGAATCGATCGGCTTCCAAGATGCTTCTGCCATTCTCGAAAAGATTTACCGTTCTCCAGGAGTGCAGTTTATTAACTCCGGCGGGGCGATGCCGCTTCTGACCGAGCTGACTCGGGTCAATGGGTCACAAACACCGGTGATCTTCTACGGTGCCGACGCTCCGGGGAACAATATCCACGGCATTGACGAAAGCGTTTCGCTTAAACTCTTGCGCGATAACGTAAAGGCCACCATCTATTTTTTAAGTGCTTTTGGAAACAGGCTTAGCCGCCCGTAACGACTTCGCCGGAGTCGGCGTCGAACGAGGTGTTGTAACTGCATTGCGATGCCTTGAACGGAACGCTAATCGCCGATCCGTACTTTGTGCCATTCACAAAAAGCTGACCTTTGTATTTGCGACCTAAGGCCGCCGCAGTGGTGAAATAGGCGGTGGCACTTTTGCCAACTGCCTGACCCTTAACGGTCACCTTCTTTCCTTTATCGTCTGTCACTTCAATGGAAAGTAGGGTGGGGGTTAAGCCCGGGGGTAGGTTAACGATGTTGACTTCGAACGTCGGAGTTTTACAGCTTCCCTTGGCTGCGGTGCCACCTCCCGATTGCGGGTTGGGGTCGGGCTGCGATCCGCACGCGGCCAGTAGTAGAAAGGCCGTCAAAGTGATGATGATTCCCCGGTGCCCCATGCCTTATAAAATTTGCAAGCCTCAGTCCGAACCCTGTGGCGGAAGACCGCTTGAATCTATTGGAAAATATGGTCTTGGCGCTGACCAAGGGTGAAATAATGACTAAAAGAAAGGCAGTTTTTAGGATCGCAAACCGCCGCGGCGCCTCTGTTTTTTGCCTGGTACCGTTTTTAAAAGCTCCCCCGTGCTATACCCTGGCCGCATGACACCAAAAGTAAAAATCGCCAATACCGCACTTGGGTTGGTTTTCAACACGCTCTTTCGGACCAGCTACTCGCCGGTATTTATGCGCAAGGCATTTGATAAAATGGCGGGGGTGTCGAAGCGAACCCTGCTGAGAAAGTATCCGGGAATTAAGTTAACCTCTGGCGCGGTGGGCAACATCGCCACCGAAACGATCGATCCCGGTATCGCCACCCAGAGAGAAATTCTCTATGTTCACGGCGGCGGATATTTCATGGGCTCCATCCATTCCTATCGCCGTAACGCCCTTCGTATCGCTTACCGATGCCGCGCCCGGGTGACGCTTTTTAATTACCGGCTGGCGCCGGAGCACCCCTTTCCGGCCGCGCTCGAGGACGCCAAGGCCGTCTACCTCGACCTTAGAAAAAAAAATTCTGGCATCCCCCTTTTTATCGGCGGCGATTCGGCCGGGGGAGGCCTCACCCTGGCCACCGTTCTTTCACTACGGGATGAAAACCTGCCGTTACCCAAGGCGGTTTTTCTTATTTCACCGTGGACAGATTTGACCGGGTCGCAGCCGTCGGTGAAGAGCAACGCCGGCCGCGATGTCTGGCTGTCAAAAAAACACCTTGAACACTGGGCTCCGTGGTACGCCGGAACCCAAGCTCGTTGCCACCCGCTTGTCTCACCCTTTTTCGCCGACTTCGCTTGCTTCCCCCCACTGCTAGTACAGGTTGGCGATCAAGAAGTTCTCTTCGATGAGGCAAAGGCAATTGCCGACAAAGTGATTTTGGCCGGTGGAAAAGCAGTCTTCGATCCGGGCAGGGACATGCAGCACGACTGGTTTCTTTCGCTCCCCTTTTTGGCGGAGAGTAAGCGGGCGATGAAGAGCCTCGCCGACTTCATAGAAAAAAATGGCTGAGTGGCCGGAGACCGTCTGCTTACAGCAGAGAAACCATTTTACTGCGGCACCGCAAGCACGCCCTGGCCACCGTCGACCTGCAATTCCATTCCGGTGACGAACGAAGACTCACTGCTCGCCAAGTACAATGCCGCCAGTGCTACGTCGTGCGGCAGTCCGAAATGTTTCATCGGAATGACCCGCGAGAGCGCTTTTTCTGCCATCTCAAAGTTTTCGCCAAAGTGCGAATGCCAAATTGGAGTTTTAATGGCACCGGGGGCAATGCTGTTGCAACGGATTTTGCTATTTTTATGGGCGCATTGCAGGGCCACTGACTTCGTAAGCTGGGAAACTGCCGCCTTGCTGGCGCCATAGGCGACCATTTGCGGTGTGCCCATGCTGGCGGTGATCGACGAAATGTTGATGATGCTGCCAGAACCGCGCTTTTCAAATGCCGGCAAAGCCGCCCGGCAGCCCAAAAAAACCCCTTCTAAATTTACCGCCATCACTCTTCGCCACAATTCAAGACTGCAATGCTTAACGTCTTGCCGTTCTACTCCACCGAGGATGCCGGCGCAGTTTACCAAAACATCGAGACCGCCGTGCAACTGCTCCACCTTTTGAAGAGTAGTAGCCCAGTCGAGTTCAAGGGTAACGTCCTGACGCCAAACTTCAGAGGTGGCAGCAATATCGGTGGCAATCACGACGGCGCCCTCTTTTTTAAACAGCTCGGCGATGGCCCGGCCTATGCCAGAACCGCCGCCAGTTACCAGGGCCACTTTATCTTTTAATCGCTGCATAATTTTCTCCTCAACTAGCCAATGAAATAGTGATCACTTTTGAAACGCTTTAGCTTGCGCCGAAATGCCCCGACCGAACCCGGCCAGATAACCGAGTTTCGTCCGGTGCGGTCTAGATACCAACTTGCACATCCGGTGTTCCAAATCGTGCCCTGCATTTTGGCGTCAATGCCCTTGACGAAACTCAACTGCGCTGGCGATCGCACTTCCAGCGTGGTGGCAGCGCGCTTCTGCATAAACCGAATTGCCCCGAGAATGTATTCTATTTGGCTTTCGGCCATAAGCACGACGGAAGAGTGCCCCAAACCGGTGTTGGGCCCGAAGAGCAGAAACAGATTAGGAAAACCAGCCACGGTAGTGCCAAGGTAAGCTTGGGGACTCCCGCGCCAGGATTGGGCGAGCGTTTGTCCCCCTTTTCCGGACAAATCATCGGCAAGATGGATTTTACTAAGCTGAAAACCGGTGGCGAGAATTAAGGTTTTAACAAAGCGCTTCTCGCCATCCGAGGTACGAATAAAATCCTCGCCAATGCTATCTATAGAATTGGTTACCACTTCAACGTTTGGCTGAGTAAGAGACGGAAGGTAAGTGCGAGAGAGCAGAATGCGTTTACAACCAATATTGTAGTTTGGCGTTAGCTTTTTTCGCAAAACTGGGTCTTGAATTTTTCGTTGCAAATAGCTGAGTGCGAATTTCTGTAGCCAGCGAATGCGGCGCGGACGGCGAAAACCAATACCGAAGAGCTCTCGAGTAAGATAGATGCGCAGGCGCTGTAACCGCAAGAGCAGGGGGAACCGCGAATAAAGCGCCTGCTCGCGCTCGGATAGGCGCCGATTGTTGTGGGGCAACACCCACGGCGGGGTTCGTTGAAATAAATAAAGTTTGTCGACCAGCGGCTGAATGACCGGTACGAATTGACCCGCCGAAGCCCCGGTGCCAATCACGGCGACGGACTCTCCTTCGAGCCGATGCTCATGATTCCACTTTGCCGAGTGAAAAACCGTTCCACGAAATTGATTTAAGCCGGGAATATCGGGAGTCGCCGGTTCACTCAGAGCCCCGGTGGCGGAGATAAGAAACGTCGCCGTAAAATTCCCCTTGCTGGTAACTATTTCCCATTTTTTAAGGGTTTCATTCCAGCTAGCTTTTTCTACCCGGTGGTTAAACAACATTTTTGGAAGAACGTTAAACCGCCGCGCACACTGTTTTAGATAATCAAAAATTTCTGGCTGCGGTGACCACATGCGACTCCATCGCGGGTGGGGCGCGAAAGAAAAGCTATAAAGGTGCGACTCTACATCGCAAGCACAGCCGGGATACGTGTTGTCGCGCCAAGTTCCGCCCACCTCATTGGCGCGCTCAAAAACCACGAAGTCTTCAACCCCGGTCTGTTTAAGTCGAACTGCCATACCGAGCCCCGCAAAGCCACTTCCGATAATGGCGGTGAAAAAGTGCGGGGCAACATCAGACATAGAACTTCTCCTCAGGGGTGCGATTTCAGAACGCATCATCCTACTTCGAGGCAAAACGCGCGGGCAAGCATCCAATACTTCGTCGACATGAGGACGGAGAAATACGATATCCGCCAAAAGTCCCGGGCTTGGCCTTACGGTTTCGGCACAAACATCACCAGGCGAGGGGTGACAAGGCGTATTTCGTACCCCCCCTTCGCCATGATTGCTTTTTCCCGCTCGAAGAGTTCTTTAGTTAAAGGCCTAGATTGCAGCCAATACACGGGCCGATGATCTTCATAGAGCCAGTAATTAATGACTTTAAAAAGGGATTGCGGATCCGAGTTCATTGTTTCATGGAGATCGAGATATTGGAGATCACGTGAGGATTTGGCAGCGATGATCGGGTCAAGGTCACGTGGGAAGCCCACCAACGCCGCACGTTTAGGTAAATGCATCTCAATCGCCCACCTATCGGCTCTCACCTGATCATAGGCGCTGCGAAAAGCCGGCCAATCGATGGCGCCCACGGAGGCGAGGCTATATCCGAGCGTGATCGCGACCCAAGCCGAGCCACTTAGCGACCGGCGCTTTAGAGCGTAAAGTACCGCGAACGGCGTCACCAACGCCAAACCAAGCGAAACCCGCAGCGCAACGACACGATAAAAATATACTTGGGGCGAAAGGCTGGTAAAGCACACACCGCCCACCGCAATCGTCGCGGCCACGATTGCCCAGTGCCACCATCGCCAGGGCAATTCCCGCATTACGGAAACAGCGGCGATCGCGGCGAGAGGTAGCCCGGGCAGCAAGTAACGCATGCTAATAAAGGGGTATCCTAGGGCAAACGCCTTAGGTATCGCAGTGCGAGAAACACAAATCGCCAGGATCATTGCCGAGAGGGGGGCTAGGATCATTGCCTTTTGGCGAGACGGCGTTTTGGTGAGACCCACCAGAAACACAAGCACCAGAATCGGGCTCGTCTGGAATGCACTCTTAATCAGGGCACCGCCGAGAAAAACTCCTAAGCCGTCTACCGGTTTCAAGAAGTCGAGAGGAGGCAGAGTTCCAACGTCGATGAGAAAGCTCCAAGCCAAGCTGAGAATTGCCCAAGCTGAGCTTCTCATCCCCGGCAATACCGCGGTGATACCGACCGCTGCGAGCAATAGCCCGGCCTGTTGTGCCGGACGTCGCGTCCGCCACAATCCAATCACTGCGCCAAGCCATAAAATGCCAAGGGGCAATGCGGGCAATAGCGCGCCGACGGATTGGTTCTTAATGCCATCCAGTTCACAAGTGACCCAGACACAGGGTTGGTGCAAAAGGTTGAGTGTTCCGAACCTAATTTTATTCAGCCAGGCAAATGGGATTACCACCACGGCGGCACCCACCGCGAATCCGCACCCCAATCTTGCCAAGTGGGTGAATCGGCGCGCACCGGCGTGCCACCCCGAAAACGCCAAGGCGGCCAACAAACCCAGCATGAATGAGGCGGCCATCGCATGCGTGACGAGTGCACAGGCAGCTGCCAATCCCGCGGTACCCGCCCACATCAGTTGATGACTTGCCCGCGCTTGCACGGCGCGCCACGCGGCACAGACGCTTGCCACGACTAGCATCGCAAACAGAGTATAAGGCGACGGCCCGAATGATACGGACCAGACCCACGTGCCAAAAATAACCAGATAGGCCGCCGCTAACGCCGCCCATTCGTCGTCAAATAGCTGTTTGCTAAGGGCGAATACGAGAAGTGCCAGTACCACCAGCAACAAGAAATTCATCCGCACGATCCCACGGATCCCATCCCAAATATAAGCCGGAGCGGCTAAAAAAGCGTACAGCGGAACGTAACCGCCCCAAAGGCGATCCCCAACGGCCACGTTCCACCGGGCTTGAAGTGGTTTGAAACGCTGGTGGGGGCCATTGGTCGTGAAAGGCAGGCCGTGCCGCGCGACGCCATCGATCATCTCAAAGTAGGTTCTTTCATCGACGGTTGATGGGGTGTCCCAAGGAGCGTAGACGGCTAGGGCAACGAGCAGAAGGAACAAGGGAACGAGACAAACTCGCGGTGAAAAAAAAGCTGTAGTTATGCCGGTCATTTTTGTTTTGCACGATGGCATTGCCATCAATCCCTGACATTTAATCTGGCGCGGTAAATGAAAATTGTGCCAGATGCTATTGCCTAATCTCGAAAAAAACAGCAGAGAAAGTGCGGAGCGCAAAAAAGACATGGATTAGTGCGGCGCTTGAGGTTGACTCACGTTGTCACGCAGGCTCAGAAGTATTTCCTCCCCTGCTACCTAGAAAACTCTTAAAGTATTCCACGTGAGTTTCCACTTTCCTGCCCTAGCCTCCGGTTTACTCAAGGTCTCCGATGTCTGACCATTCGGCGAAGCGGAACCTTTTTTTCATCGTGGCCTACAACCACGAGGCTAGTCTCTCCAAAGTACTGTCACGCATTCCGAAACCCCTCATCGATGACCCCAGAAACGAGGTACTCGTCATCGACGATGGTAGCGGAGATCGCACCTTTCAGAGGGGAATCGATTACAAGGATCTGGAGAGGTTCTCCCGCCTCACCGTTTTGAAAAACCCGGTCAATCAGGGGTACGGAGGAAACCAGAAACTAGGCTACCGTTTCGCGATCGATCGCGGCTTTGACAGAGTGTTCCTTATCCACGGCGACGGCCAGTACGCGCCCGAGCATCTCACCCGCCTGCTCGATCGCTACGAGACTGACCCGACGGTTGACGCCGTCTTTGGCACCCGGATCCACCCTACCCAGTCGCCCCTCAAAGGCGGAATGCCGCTCTACAAATACCTGGGAAATCGGATCCTAACTTGGATGGAGAATCGCATTCTGGGCACAAGCTTTCATGAGTTTCATTCGGGCTACCGATCTTACTCAACTGATCTGCTCAAGAGAATTCCCTTCGAAGCCAACTCAAACGGTTTCGATTTTGATACCGAAATCATCATCCAATGCACGGCGCTTGGGGCTAAGGTTGTAGAAGTCCCTATTCCCACGCACTACGGTGCTGAGGTTTGCCACGTCAACGGGGTCAAGTATGCCAAGGATGTACTGATCGATTGCCTGCACTACCGGCTCCATCGGATGGGGTACCTCTATAACCGAAAGTTCCATGTGGGTAACTACGCCTATCCCGAAAAGCTAGGCCGATACTCCAGCCATCAGATCACCGCCGCCCTGGTGGAGCCGTTCTCCACTGTACTCGATATCGGCTGCGGCTCCGGCCAAATCGCTTCGCTGCTGATTCAAAAGGGCTGCGTCGTCGATGGTATCGACACCGTTGATCCATCGGCCATTACCAAGGGAGTGCGTAAGTACTATCAGTTGAACCTCGCCACGGAGAAAACAAAACTGGCCGAAGTTTTATTGGAGTCCAACCACGACTACATCATTCTCGCTGACATCTTGGAGCACCTCGTTGAACCGGAGCACTTTCTCGATCTGATTCGCCAAAAGACAAAACTCCACCCGCGTCCAACGATCATCGCCTGCACGGGAAATGTTGGGTTCTTTATTGTGCGTTGGATGCTTTTTCTGGGCTCGTTCAACTATGGCACCCACGGCATTCTTGACCACACCCACGTGCGCCTGTTTACGAAGAAATCATTTCGCCGTCTGTTCGAGCAGAGCGGATTCGACATCAAGTCGGAAAGCGCCGTGGCCCTTCCCATAAAGCATCTGCTAGGAATGTCGGAAAAGCGGGTAAGCCTTGCCGAATACTTTTTCCACAAGCTTGCCAACCTATGGCCCTCACTTTGGGCCTATCAGATTCTCACCATCAGCGTACCGTACCCCACGACCACGCAACTCCTCTCGCTTTGCGAGTCGCACACCACGAACCTTTGCCTCACCAAATCTACGCAAAACGGGAGTTTGCGGTGCGAACTCTAAAAAACGTGAATCTCTCGCGGTTTACCCAGAATAACCGGGAGTTGCCCTTCGCTCGGATCACCGTCGCTGACGTTCCAATGCGGATGTTTTCGGTGGGTGATGTCACACAAACTTGGTGACAATTCTTGCGCCCTATTCCGAATTTCGCATAAATGCTATAACTCACCCCCTAAAGAGGTGGCGAATGAAGCGAATCATAGGGTTTATCTTTTTAATTTCTATTTGTGGCTTTGCAGCGGACGATGCGGAGAAAATCGAAAAGGCGATCAATGATGAATTTTTTAGCGCCCACAATTGTGAGCTGATCTACTCTTCTGATCAGGGGGTCATCAAAAATTTTAAAGTCAAAAATTTTAAAGTCGCGGAGGAGTCAAAAGTGGCAGCCAATGGCTATCGTCTGATCCAATTAGAGGCCGCCACCGGTTTTCCTTTTTACTCGCTGGGTGCAATAGAGGCAAGACTCTCCGTGTACAAGCACGAAGGCGAAGAATTCCTTGCTCTCTCGGCCGTAGAAAAAACGGGTTCAAAAATCGATACTTTGGGAAAAGCCGCTACCAAAGTAGATTTGGGACGGGCGGATCTGATCCTATTTTATGGAACGCACTTTTATCCATATCGTGTCCTTCATATTCGCTGCGAACGCCGATAAACGTACTAAAATTGCTCACGCTTTTTATTTATTCTCTCTCTCCGCCCAAGCAGCCGAAACGAGCCGGATCATCGGTGAAGCCTAAACCTGCCAATGCAAGTTGATGGACTCATTACGTGGCCAGTCTACTTTCTCGGCACCTCGTTATGCTTAGGGTACATTTCGTATAGCCACGCATCGGTTCCATCAGAGGAAGGGACGAAGAACTCGGGAACTGAATCCGCATTGAGATCGATTAGTGGAATCAGACCACCACCTTCGAATTTTGAAACCTGTTCATATTGATCATTTAGCAGCAGAAAACCGCCGGCATCGTAAATCGATTTGATTTTTTGATCGAAAACCAAAAAGACAGTTCCCTTCTTTTCAGTAACGATCTTTGTGCCCGTAAGTTCCCCACTTACCTTCAATTTGCTCTTGATCTTTAGAAGTATCTCTTCAGACAGCTTCTCTTCTTTCCACGTCTTTTTAGGAAAGTCATAATTCGACATCAGCTGCGGCTTTGAGGTGCACTTAGGTTTGCTTGCCAGCGTTATCTCGGTAGCGACCGGCCCGGTGATTATTTTATCAATTTTGTTCACCGAAGACTCTCCGCCGCACCAGACCCAGACTCGCTGCTGCTCGGTGAAATGGGGTTCGTTACCCGCTGCGAACGCTGCGAACGCCCGTTGCTTCGACCAATTCGAAAGCATAAAAATCTGACCTTTGTGCTCTCCGCTCAAAGCATAAACTTGCGAGCTTGATTGCGGGCCTGAAGCACGAGCTTGAAAAGCCACGGCCCACCCAAAGAAGAGAACAGCTCTAGTTACCGTCCTTTTTCGCGAACAAAAATCAAACATTCTTGGCCCCCCGATTGAAAGTTCAAATAGTAGCTGGGGCGGGAGTTTTAGTCACACTACAAAGCCTTGTGGAGCGACTCTCAGAAAGCCGAGCCGGGAAGGTCCTCTACCGCTATTTGCGAGGTTATTGCTGAGAGTTGAATTTATCTGGTGCTCACCGGCCCCTTCGGCTAAGAGACCCTTTAGATCCGTTGAACTGGGTAGTTGCAAAAGAGGGACCCAACAAAACTACGCATTCGCAATTGGTAGCGAGGGGAAACTATGTACTTCAATTTGGCTAAAACATACGCCCTAGTATTTTTCGTAATATTTTGTACCGGTCTTTTTGCGAAGACCCCCAAATCGTGTAGAGCTCTTTTACGACCGCCGCACGAAATAGCCGATTTGATTCCCGTTGAGAGCGGCCAAGAAATCATCGTCGCCGGATCAACTGGAGGGTCCTCCGTACAGACCGGAGTACATGAAGTTAGCTCGTTCGACTCAGAATGGGGCGTCGAAGTTAAAGGCCATAACGCTTCGGCTGGACTGGTAACCGACTACGCGACCATCGCAAAAAAAACAACAAGTCCCGACGGCGTCACGGTCAAAAAAGGGGATAGGGTTGTCGTGGGAGCGTACGAATATGATGTGGTGGAAATCGGTTCTGACGGCGGGGTGCTGATCTATGAGGGGGAAAAGCAGTACACCTACGCGCGACAGTATACGACTCCCGTGAAGTCGCTAACCGTCGATGGGGTAGAGGTGAAGCCCGGTGCCAGGATCAATCGCACCAATGGTGGAAAGTTCCTAAGTGTCCTTTCCGTAAACGCGGATGGAAGTGTGATCGCCAGCCAACCGACCCTCCAAGGGGACCAATCTCTCGGTTACAATAAGAAACTGGTGGAGAAGCCGGTCAGGCTCGCACCGGGCCAGTTTTCCGCTGAGTAGGGAAAGCAAAAAAAGGTACCCACTTCACTGCTGTCCGGTTCGCTGCGGTGCGCGTTAACGCCATTTCCGTCCTTGCGAGGGTTCGAAGAACCCGTGGCAATCTTCCCAGCATTGAAAACTATCG
>JAYSWN010000081.1:0-1841 GCA_043718025.1 Pseudomonadota bacterium | reverse complement strand
TGTCGTGGGCGTCTCTTTCTCTGGCTTACGAAGTTCATCGTTCGTGTCCCGACGAGCTAAGCCTTTCTGCATCGAGCGTGGGAGTCGCTTCACGTCGTCGGCCTGCTTTAGATCGGGCGCCGGTTAATTTAAGGCAGGTACAAGATCTTATCCGCGATAAGGGGCTCTTCACCGTTTATCCAGGGCGGCGACCCAGTCCCCACCGGGTAGCGGTGCTTGAGGCTATGCACGGAACTAGAGTTGTTTTTGCCGGTGACTTTGAACGCGGAGCTCCTGCAGACGTGCCGCCGACGCAAACCCACCGGCTTAGCGGCGTCGCCCTTCACGTTGGTGACTACGTGGAATTAGGGATGGACCATATTGTGGGCGAGCTCAACCTCCATAACATTCTAAAGGACCCCTCCGACCTGATGTCGGGGAAGGTGAGTGAAGTGAAAGTTCTTCGCCGCTACGCCCCTGGAGTCATGCCTTCGACCAAACTCTATAACGAATTACTGGCCGATTACCCGCGGTTGGCCAAGGCTCGTGGCCAAATCCGAAAAATGATTCAAGACCTCGTTTTATCGATGGAACTACGACCGGCCCTTGAGACCTACGTTTTTGATTTTTTTGAAATGGCGAATCGCGAGTTTCCCATGGGCTCGTTATTCAAGCTGGAGGGGGAATTTAAGACGGGGGACTCAGACACGCTACTCACGTCCTACGCCACCCAACCGCAGGATGTTGTCGACGCCTTTCTGCGCGCCTACGCCCAGTTGCGCGGCCGCGTCTTGAGCAAGAAAATTTCTCCAGATGATCTGGTTGTGGGGCTCGCGCAAAATAGTGCTAGAAAAATCGATCTTCTCGGGCGAATGATTTTCAATCCCGAAGAGGTGTTGATTCAACAGCGCTTAGACTTAGCGCACACTCCTTTGGGATACCCGTACGAAATTAGAATTGATGTCTTGGGTGGCATCCCGCTTAGACCTATGATGCGCCATTCTTATGAGTATCTGCCGTCAGAGATTGGGGAAGGAGCCCGAAAATTTCTTTCGCAGCAGGTTATTGCAAAGCTTCCAGATAGCCTTCAGCGATCGGCGGCCGGATACGATGTCATGCGTTTAAACGATGGCTCTTTTTCCGTCGTGGAGAGCAACGCCGGCCCCCAATCAGGGACTATCGCTGGGGATCTTAACGCCATTCCCACTAACGTTGCCATCTCCGAGCTGGTCGGAAGTCCAACCGATCTTATCCAGTTTTTAGAGAGTGTATTTTTGGGGAGTCTGGATACCCAACGTGCGGTACTGCTCGATCCCGTTTCGACACACCTGGCATTGAGCGATCCTGCGTTATTGGAAAAAAATCGGGCGAATCTCTTTGCCTGGCTTCGTGATAGGCACGTCGATGAATGGAAAAAAGATCCCACTTCTAAAAAGCGGACGGTAGTGTTGGCGCGGCTCAAAGCGCTTTCGGTGGTGGTTAGTGTCACCCAAAACGACAATCTTTTAGAGATCTACCGAAGCGCGGAGTTGGCGATGGCAACCCCATAACCCTCGGCGAAAGAATCTTCCGTTTTCTACCGAAAAGCAGAGGATGCCGTGGAGTGAGCAACAGCAAAGAATAATGCGACGGGTCATTCTGACCTTCGTTCTACTCGCTACGGTACGCGTGGCGTCCGCCGATCCGGTTGCTCTCGGGCCATGCAATTTTGGCTTGTTTGTGCCCTACGGTCTATCCGGCTCTGGCCGGGCCGCGCGCCAATACATTGGAATTGGGGGGGAAGGTTCGGGCCACAACTCGCCAACCAGAATCATTACCAATTGGCTGAACTCCGGCGAGGTGAAGGGCCAAAAGATTGCCAT
>JAYSWN010000009.1:0-6220 GCA_043718025.1 Pseudomonadota bacterium | reverse complement strand
GCTTAGCGTTACGGCGTAGCCGTCAACCATTTCAATCTCTTGGATGCCGTCGACGTGCATCTTTCGGGCTTTAAAGTCGGGAATCAGCTTGGCCTTGGCGCGGGCCTCGGTGAAGTCACGGGCCACCACAAAGTAATTGGCGTGAGATTCGTATATCCCCTCGCACAGTCCCAAATCGTAAAAGCCGCTGTGTATCAAATATAGCTTCATGGCCACCAGTTTCTGAAACATACTTTGGTCGTTTTCGTTGGCAACAGAGAATTCAGATCGACCAATATTGACGAAGAAACCCTACTTAGGCGAGGAAACACTGGGCTTCTTTTTATCGGGCTCTAGTTTCAATTCGGGCATTTCGATTTTCTCGGCCACCGGCAAAACCATTTCCTCTTTAGCTAACGATTCATCGAACGATTGCAACTTTTTATATTTTGCAGATTCACTTTGGTAGATATAAGCACCCGTAAAGACAGCCATGCTGGAAACAGCGAGTGACCCAAACGCGTTGGTGCAATAGGTGCTAATGCGTCGACTGCGTTTCTCTTTAGCCTGTAGTGCCTCCTCCTCCACTCTGGCTCGCTCTTGCTTGGTGCGTTCTTTTGCGGCTTGCTCAAATTTTCGCTCTTCTTCTGCCTGTTTGCGCCGGTTACGCTCCTTCGTTGCCTTTTGTTCTTCTTCCCATTTCGTGCGGCGTTCTGCCTCGCGAGCCTTTTCCATGACAGCCCTTTCGTTGGCCTCACGGGCTCGAGCCTCGGACGCTGTTTCCGATTGTCTTTCCGCTTCTTTGGCGTCCGCATTAAACGAATAGTTTTGGTTTCGCTGTAAGAAGTTGCGGTGGGCCTGCAAAAAATCTTGTCCACTGATGCGCCCGCCGGAAGAAAAGCTCTTTGCCATGAAAAACAATTCCATTTGGCGCAGCGCGGAAATCTTCTTCTCGCCTTTGGATTCCACCAATTTCAAATAATCGCGGTAGGCCGAAACTGAAGCGTCGTCGTTCAAAATTTCATAGGCGGTCGCCGCCGCCTTAAAGCGGCCGGGATTCAAGTTCTGCGGATCGGCATCGGGGTGCCATTGGATCGAGAATTTGCGGTAGGCTTTGGCTGTTTCGTCTTTGCTTGCGTTTTGATTGAGTCCGAAAACTTCAAAGAGATTTTTTGCGACTGAGGCTGGTTGTGGGTCGGCACCCAGGCCAAGAGTCGACAGGAAGAGAGCTAGGAAAACTACAGTTCGGGTCTTCATGGCATTAGATCCCCGCCTCGGCAAAGCACTCTTTCATTGAACTGTTTGGGCATAATGATTTTTTCCGTTAGTGAAAGTGGCGTAAATGCCTCTAAATAAGACGGTAAAAGCAATTATACGAGCGGCTTTCAGAATAGGATGCGTTTTTCTTGGATCGCTACCCTCGCAACGCCGATGGTTAGGCGAAATGAACAGCGCCAAATGACGCGTTCGCGTCAGTTGAGCCGAAAGGGGGGCCGGCCACGATGAATTTCAAATAACTAAGCCCTTTCCGCGCTCCTAGCCTTGGATTACTCTCCACCCACAATGGGAGCCGTTATGGATGAGAAACAAGGAAGAATAGTGGCCGGATTTTTGGCCCCCCACCCCCCGCATTTGGTCTACGCCGAGAATCCTCCGCAAAATCGGGTCAAATCAAAGGGCGGTTGGGAAACCTTGCGCTGGGCCTACGAAAAGTGCCGCGAGTCGATGGCGGTTTTAAAACCCGACGTCATCCTGGTGCACAGTCCGCATTGGACGACGATCGTGGGGCATCACTTTGCAGCGGTGCCCCAACTCCAAGGGCGATCCGTGGATCCTATTTTCCCCCACCTTTTTCAATATGATTATTCAATGAAGGTGGACACTGAGCTCGCCAAATTGTGCGCGGAAGAGGGCAAACGTGAGGGGCTCAATACCAAGCTGATGGTGAACCCTAAGTTTCGCGTCGACTACGGCACCATTGTGTCGTTGCACATGCTAAATCCGAAATGGGACATTCCCGTGTTGCCGATCTCGGCAAATAACTCGCCGTACTTCAGTGGCTGGGAGGCCGGGCAAGAGCAAATGGTAGCACTGGGTCGGGCCACCGCCCGGGCCATTGAAAAAAGCGGACGCCGCGCCGTGCTGGCCGCCAGCAATACGCTATCGCACCTGCATTTCAGCGTTGAGCCAAACCCGCCTGAGGACATGAGCCAAGAGCACGTGCAGAGTTTTGGCCAGTATCAGTGGGACATGCGCGTGATTGATCTGCTTCGCAAGGGCGACATGGCTGGTCTTAAGGCCGTGATGCCGCAGTTTATCGACGAGGCCTTTGCCGAAGTGCGATCGGGCGGCTTGATGTGGATGCTTTCGGCGCTGGGTTTTCCCACCACCCCTGCCACCCTTCACGGTTACGGCACGGTGATTGGCACCGGCAACGCGGTGATGGAATGGAGGACGCCATGAGCGTTTCAAAATACGGAGTGGTTGGCGCGGCATTGATTCCCGGCTTGCCCCATCTCCTGTCGGCGACAAAGAGTCCGGCCTGGGAGTCGCTGGTGCTAGCAACACAAAACTTGGCTAAGCAAATTGCCGAGGCCAAACCCGAAGCGCTGATGATTTACAGCACTCAGTGGATGTCGGTGCTGGGCACCTCTTTTCAGACGCAAGAGCGGCCGCGCGGCATTCACGTGGATGAAAACTGGCACGAGTGGGGCGATCTCGCCTTCGATTTTCATAGTGACGTGCCGCTATCAAAAGAGTGCGCGGCCGAGGTGACCCATCAGGGGTTTCCGACCAAGCTAATCAACTACGAAGAGTTTCCGATAGATACGGGCACCATCGTGGCGATGCGGTTATTGAATGGCACGCAAAAATTGCCGGTGTCGATCGTCAGCTCTTGGGTTTACGCCGACGGAGAAAAAACGGCGTTAATCGGGCGGGCCATGGCAAAAGTGGCGGCGACACTAGGCAAAAGGGTGTTTGCGATCGGTGTCTCTTCACTCTCGCAGCGCTATTTCACGAACGAAATTGATCCGGCTACGGATCGGATTGCTACTGCCGAAGACGACCAGAATAACCGCAAGCTATTGGGAGTTCTTGAGGGCGCCGGGTTGACGGCGGCGTGCGCTTTGTTACCCGAGCTAAGCAAAAAAATGCCGATGGACATGGGCGGTAAGGCGCTTGACTGGTTGCGCGGAGTTTGCGGCGAGGGGCAGCACCAAGGCCGGGTGTTGGCCTACGGGCCAATTTGGGGCACGGGTAATGCGGTAGTTTCTTTTTCAGGAGAACAAAAATGAAGATTGAGTTGATTAAAGATCCGGCGTCGCCCAAACCATTGGGCAGCTATTCTCACGCCGCGGTGTGGGGCGGTTTGGTGATCGTTTCGGGCATGGCTTCGCGCGACCCAAAAACCGATGAGCTTCCCGGACTTCGAAAAGACAGCGCCGGAAAAAAAATTGGCTACGATATCCGTGCCGAGACCCGGGGCACCTTGGAGAATATCCAACGGGTGCTGGAAGCGGCCGGTAGTGATTTAGAACACGTGCTTGAGGTCAATACTTACCTCTTAGACATGAAAGACTTCGCGGCCTACAACGAGGCCTACGCCGAGTTTTTTCCGAGCCACAAACCAGCGCGCACTACGGTTGCCGTAGCCGGCTTGCCGGGCGAAATTTCTATCGAGATAAAAGTGGTGGCGGTGCGAAAAGATGCTTAAACCCGCGAATCTTCCGCTGCTACCGCCGCTAGATCTATCGATCAATGGCCCGTTGCCTCTGCCGCTAGTCATTAAAGACTGGCTGGCGGTGAAAAAGCAGAGCTGGATAAACGGCGCGGCGTTGCCCACCGCGGGCGCTTCCTTTACTTCGCTTAATCCGGCCACCGGCGATCGTTTAAGTGAAATTGTGGCCGCCGACAAAAACACCGTTGATCTGGCGGTGCTTACGGCGCGGGCAACTTTTGAGTCGGGCGTATGGCGGGACCAGAGTTACGAGCAACGGGCAAAGGGGCTGCGCCGCCTGTCGGCGTTGGTTCTGGAACACCGATCTTCATTGGCGTTGATCGAAACGTTGGACAACGGCAAACCGATTCGCGAAAGCTACGAAGGCGACATTCTGCGGGCGGCGCAGAATTTTGATTTCTTCGCCGGACTTGCGCCAGAAATAACCGAAAAAATTTTTGAGAGTAACGGCAACCGCCACGTGGCCACGCGAGAGCCGCTCGGTGTAGTGGCCCTCATCACACCTTGGAATCTCCCCCTTTATTTAGCGACGTGGAAAATTGCGCCGGCGCTGCTCATGGGAAATAGCGTGGTGCTGAAGCCATCCGAAGTCACGCCCCTTACTGCCGCCTACTTTGCCGAGCTTACCGCCGTCGCCGGATTGCCACCCGGCGTGTTTAACGTGGTGCACGGTTTTGGCGAAAAGGCGGCTGGCGAATGGCTGGTGAGCCACCCCGAAGTGAACGCCATTTCGTTTACGGGCGAGACGGGCACTGGCCGCGCCATTATGAGAGCCGCGGCGGCCGGGCTGACGAGGGTGTCGTTTGAGCTGGGCGGTAAGGGCGCCATGGTGGTGTTTGAAGATGGCGATCTCAAAGCCGCCGTCGCCGAAGCCGTTCGCGCGGCGTTTAGAAACCAAGGCGAGATCTGTTTAGCGTGCCCCCGCCTCTACATTGCCAAACCACTTTACGAAACTTTCAAGGCTGCGTTTTTGGCGGCCGTGTCTCAAATCAAAGTGGGCGATCCGCTCAATCCGGCTACGACGATGGGCGCTTTGGTGAGTGAAGAGCATTTTAATAAAGTGGTGAGCTACGGGGAGCTTGCGGCCAAAGAGGGCCTGCTTTTGGCCGGCGGCAAGCGGGCGGGGGAGGGCAAGGGTAATTTTTATGCGCCGACCGTTGTCGAAGGGCTTTCTCCCCAGAGTCGGATTCAAAACGAAGAGATCTTTGGCCCCTTGGTCTCGTTGACTCCGTTTACGAGCGAGGCCGAAGTTATCGAGCTGGTGAATGCAACCCCTTACGGCTTATCGGCTTCGCTGTGGACCTCTGACCGAGCGCGGGCCGAACGAGTGGCGGGAAAAATCCGCACGGGTCTGGTGTGGATCAACTCGTGGTTCGTGCGCGATTTGCGTGTCCCCTTCGGTGGACAGAAAAAGAGCGGCATTGGCCGCGAGGGCGGCACCCATAGTTTAGAGTTTTTTAGTGAGTGGAAGAGCGTCTGTTTTTCTGGCGAGTTTACCCCTGGAGCCTAAATGTTAAACGAATCCTTACTGCACGACATTGCCTCGGAACTGGCTACGGCAGAAGCCGATCGGCGGCCGTTGAAGCCAATTACCGAAAGGTTTCCCGAGATATCCGAGAGTGATGCCTACGACATTCAAAAACTCAACGCGAATAAGGCGTTTGTAGATGGCCGCTTTCTCGTCGGCTATAAAGTGGGGCTCACTTCGCGCAGCGCCCAGAAACACTTTCAGGTTTTTGAACCCGACTTTGGCCATCTTTATGCCGATATGGCGTGGCGGGATGAAGCCCAAGAAAATTTGTCGGTTTTGATCCAACCGCGCATTGAGGCTGAAATTGCTTTCGTATTGGGCCGAGATCTCACCGGACCCGGAATTACCATCGCGCAGGCTTTGGAATCGGTGGACTACGTAGTGGGGGCGCTCGAAATTATTGATTCGCGCATCGCCGATTGGAAAATAAAAGCGTTCGACACCATTGCCGATAATGGTTCGTCGGCGCGTTACGTATTGGGTTCGAAGGCCGTCAAGTTATCGTCAATCGACTTACCGAGCGTGGGCATGTCGCTCGCCAAAAATGGCGAGGTGTGGCTAACCGGCGCGGGTAGTGCCGTGCTCGGCAATCCGTTAAACGCTTTAGTGTTTTTAGCCAACCGGCTGGGTGAGCGCGGCATTGGTTTGAAAGCGGGTCAATTTGTTTTGTCGGGCGCGCTGAGCGGGGTGCTGACGATGAAGCCGGGTGATTTTTTTACGGCCGAGTTTTTAAAGTTAGGACGGGTTTCGGTCCGTTGTGGGGAGTCGAAATGAACCATTCAAATTTGAGCTTAAGCCAAAACGAAAAACTTAAGGCGTTACAGGCCGCGCGAGAAAATCGCGCCGCTATCGTGGCTTTTTCCGAAAAGGATCCCACCTTCACCCTTGAAGAAGGTTACGCGGTTCAGTTGGCGCAGCTGGAAGTGTTTCTTTCGCAAGGGCAAGAGCTCGCCGGGTTTAAGATGGGCCTT
>JAYSWN010000080.1:0-1844 GCA_043718025.1 Pseudomonadota bacterium | reverse complement strand
CTATCTTAAACATTGAAAGCCGTTAGGGAAATTGTTATCCCACCCACCCGATGCGCCAACTTTATTTTTGCGGTGACTGACTCTCAGGATAAAGCGGTTTATCGTTTCTTGTCTGAGCCGAGTGCTTTACATTTTTTTTCGAGGTCGTTCGCGTGAATGAGTCTAATAACAGATCAACCCCCGCCAATTTGGGATGTTCGTGAACCAACGGCTTGGCATTTTGACCTCATCGGAATTCTCTCAGCTTTATTTTGACGATCACATTTTGGTGCGCCACCTGATCGAACAGGGGTTTATTCCCGAAACCATCGTATGGACTGAGCCAAGCAAAGAGCTGCCGGCAAAAATTTTAGTACGCACCCCGTGGGATTACTTCCAAAAACACGAAGCCTTCATTAAATTCTTAGAGACATCGGGGGCCGAGTTCTTTAATCCCGCCTCTTTGATGCTTTGGAACCTCGATAAAAACTACTTAACTCAATTAAAAAAAGCGGGGGTGCCAATCGTGCCCACTCAGTTTTTTGCTCGTGGCACTTCCCCCGCTGATTTGCGTGCGCAATTGAAGTGGTCGGAATCGGTGTTGAAGCCCACCATTTCGGCAGGCGCCTACCTTACTATTCGGGCGTCGAAAGACGATTGGGGAAAAGCGCTTGGGGTAGCCACCAAAGTATTGGCGGAAGGTGATTTGATGGCTCAGCCATTTTGCGCCGAAGTTTTGGCGAAGGGCGAAATTTCACTTATCTACTTCAACGACACTACCGCATGGGCCTTTAGCCACGCGGTTTTGAAAAAGGCAAAAGAGGGCGATTTTCGCGTGCAAGCTCTCCACGGCGGTAGCATCGAAAAATGTAACCCCACGAACGAGCAGTTCACCGTGTCCGAGCAAGCACTGGCGGCTTTGCCTAGTCCGGGTCTTTACGCCCGCGTTGATCTTTTGCCTTACGAAGGCAAGTGGGTACTGGCCGAATTAGAGCTGGTAGAACCCGAGCTTTTCTTTCGCTACGATAACGCCGCGCCGAAACGACTGTGCAATGCTTTGCTCAGTTGGTGTTGAGCAACGTGAGCCGCTAGCCCAGCACGATAATCGCGCAGCCAACGCAGGCTACAAAAGTAAAAACGAAACTCTGCCACCGAACTCGCTCGTGCAAAAAACGGTGCGAAATTGGCAATACCCAGATGGGGTAGGTCGAGAGCAAGGCGGTGGCGACGCCCGCTTTAGAGTACTTCAATCCGATCGACATCAGAATCAGGCCAATGAAGGTTCCGAGGGTGGCTGTGGCGGTTAATATTTTAAAGCGTGGTTTGTCGGTGAGTAGTGATCCCAATTGGCTCGGTCGGTAAAGACAAAACACGATTAAAAAAACTTGGGCGGGTAGCAAGCGCAGAAACGTGCCCATAAACGGGTCAACGTGCGGCATGCCGTAGCGGCTAAGTACCACCCCCACCGCGTGGCCCACTCCCGATAGCACCATCCACACGATACCGATTTTTTTTGAAGGCTTGAAACCGTCGTTTTCGCGAACCGACGCGTGGGCGGTAAAAAACAAGGTTCCCGCCACGCCGCCTACCGTAACGACGATTCCCAATAGTTCGTGGCTGCGCAAAGTTTCGCCTAAAAACAAATAAGCGAGCAATGCCGAAAGCGGCGGTCCCAAGCAAACCGTGGCCGAGGCCGCCGGCGCACCTAAGTGGCGTAATACCGCGTAGGCGGCGGTATCGCCCCACGCAATTCCTATCAGGCCCGAGAGTAGTAGCGAAACGTAAATTCCAGTTGCCGAAGGCAAGGGCGGACGAAAAAGCACCAGCAAGCCTACGAGCCCCACGAGGCCCACGTAGTTTTTAAA
>JAYSWN010000079.1:0-12012 GCA_043718025.1 Pseudomonadota bacterium | reverse complement strand
ATCGCAAGCGAGGCCGGCGTTACCAAGGTGAAGAGCCACCGGCATCGTGACCTCGCTCCGAAGCCACTTACTTAGACACGCCAACCTTATGCACGCCAAACCCAATTTGTTGAATACCAAGCGTGCGTAAACGATCCGCCAGCTCAATCACCATGCCGTGCGGCACGTCACGATCAGCAAGCAAAATAGCGTCGCTGGCCGATTTATTTTCGCCAAGCTCTTCGTAGATTTTGGTGACTTCGTCAATCGTAACCGTTTTGTCGTCAAGAGTGAGCTTACCCGTTTTATCGAGATTGAAACTCAACGTAATGTGGGTGACGTCCTCGGCCTGCTTTACCTTGGGAAGAGAGATTCTCATCCCCTTGTAGACCAAGGCCGGGGTCGAAATCATCACGGTGATTAGCAGCACCAACATCACGTCCACAAAAGGGGTAATGTTGATCTCGGCAAATCCACTGTTTGAACTTTCGTTTTTATTACTGCCTGCCATAAGTTGGTTCCCCTTACTTCTTTTCAACCGACTGGATCAACGCGCTCAAGTTGTAGGCCTTGCGGACCACGACCTGAATCTTACGGTTGAGCAGGTTAAAAAATATTACCGCCGGAATCGCTACAAGCAGGCCCACTGCGGTAGCCACGAGAGCTTCCGCAATACCGCCAGTTACGGTTTCGGCACCGGCACTCAAGCCTTTGGTCGAAATGTCATTGAAGGCACGAATGATTCCCAGCACCGTTCCCAATAAACCGATGAATGCGGCGTTAGCCCCAATCGTTCCCAATACGCCAATCGAGCGCTCTAACCCAATACGTCGATTTTCGATGTAGGCTTCGGCGAATGAATTTAAGTCTGCCTTTTCATTCGCCGCGTGCTGCAAGGCCACTAAAGTTTCCGCTTCTAGCGAGGGGTACTTCGCGGTGGCCACGGAGACTTGCGTACTCCATTTTGACAGCTCTTTGCCCTGTAACCACTTGTCGCCCATGGCCAACCAGAATTGGTCGCTCTGCGACTTGATGCGGGCCAGTTCCATATATCGTTTCAGCACGATGGACATCACCACGATGCTTAAAACGACGAGTGAGTACATCACCCATTCGGCGCCGGCCCAGTTAAAGATTTGAAACATTTTGTGAATCATGTGGATCTCCTAAAAGTTAGAAATATCAACGCGCGAAAACGCTCTCGCCCCTAATTACGGTACCGGCGAGATCGGGAGAAATTGATAGTTGAGCAATCAATTTTTCCATCTCCCGTTTCATCAGCTCGATGGAATCTTCCTTAAATTTCCCCCGAGTACGAAAACGAATCACTTGTAAGAAGCCGTCATTCTTAACCTGGGCTTCAAAACCAACCGTGGCCTCAAGGTGCGGATCGATCATCAACCCTTTGGCGTACACTTTTCTAAAGGACTGTTGCAGCTCATTAAACTTTTTACGTATCTCGGCCCGCTCTTTGTCCGAAATGGATCGTCCCGCCCCTGCCGAGGTGGCGCCCGGTAAAGACGCTTTAAAGGTGAATGGTTGTTTTCTCAAGTTATCCAAAAGGGCCGAATCGGAGCCCGCCTGTTCGCCCGTGCCCAACAGTGAACCACCGCCCACTTGCGCTTTTCCCGCCGCAAGGCCACCGACCGCGCCGCCTGACGTGCCCGAAGGGATTTTTAGGCCGCGCAGCTTGTTCAACACCGAGTTAGCCTGCGACTGAGCTTGGGCTTTGCGAAGTTTATTATTGCGGTAGTCGGTGTAGGAAAGGCCGTCGAACAGATGTACCTCTTCGAGGTAAGGGCTAAAGTCCATGACCTCGCCCCCTTCTAATTTCTTCTGATCTACCTTTTTTGAATTTGCGTTCGAAAAGAACCCACCATTTTTGGTGAGCGTGCCGCTGATTACCATCAGAAAAACAAACAGCGAAAGATGAATCGCAAAAGAGACTCCGAACCACTTTGCGTCTTTGACGAACGACGGGCTATTTAGTCGAGAGGCTATCATTTCGCTATCACTCCCCGGCTCGTAACCTTGCCGTACGCATTCAACTCTTTGAGCAGCGCGGCTTCTGACTTGGAAACTTCATCCACAATGGCTTTGCGCAATGCTTTTTTGGCGATGGGATCGTCACCGATGATCTGAATCTCGGGGCCCCGCGCGGCGCCGTCGACGTTGACCTTACCCAGGTCAATCACTTCGGCAGCGTGCGATGCCAGTTGAAACAGAAGAAAAAGAGCGATTGCTATTCTCATGGTGCTTGCCTCTCGGCCGTCTGTTTGGCCTTCGCAGAAAGATCGTTCAGCAGATCCTTAGCGTCCGAAACCTTCTGATGCAGGGTGGCCAGAATCTTGTCCCACTCTTCCGGCGCAATGTCTTTATCGGCCGGCAATTTAGCCAAATTGGCGTCGATGAACTCGAGAGTCACTTTTGACTGCGAAAGGCTCTGCTGCAGCAGGTGATAGGAGACCCATTTACGTTTGGAAACCACGCTCACGGTTTGTAAAAAATCTACCCAGCGGCTGATCTTATCCAAAGAGAGTAATTTTGCCTGGTGGGCCAAGTCACTCTTTGCGTAAACTTTTTTTACCAGAGCGAATTCTTCATGAAGTGGAGAATTTCCTTTAACGTCGAAGTCGGCGGGCGAAAGTTTTGACCTTTTGGCCAACGCCTGCGCCAAGAAGATCAATTTCTTGTACTGCGGACTTTTCACCTTTATCAGATTCACTTCGATGCTTTTCTCAAGGACCCGGTCAAAAAGCTGCGCATCAAAGGCAGGGTGCATATGAAAATTTGCACCGAGGCCAAACTTCTCAATCAGCCGCGAAACCTCTTTGTCGTGTCTTAGATTCAGCATCAACTCAACCAAAACCTGATATTGCTCGGTGCTGGGCACTAGAGTTAAAGCACGCGATACCCGCGTCACCATTGCGCTCACTTCTGCCTGGTGATCGTTGTAGAACACACGCGACCACTCCAATAGAACGGCAAGATTTTCCTGACTCAAATCGCCATAAAGATTAAGCTCGGAAATCAGATCCTGAGTCTGCGAAAATTCACTTTTCTGAATCTTCTCGATTAGCAAAGCACGGGTGCTCGAACTCCAAATCGTGCCTTTTTTAGTAGGCTCGTGGGCCAATTTTAACGTCTGCTTCAATTGGGTGACCGCGTTCCATTGCTTTAAGCGCGCGAGCTGCTCAGCGAGAAGGGTCGGCACTAAGGTGGGCTTAAAATCGTTGGGCAACTTGGCCACTGAAGTCATCATGGCCGCATGAAACAACGGTTCGTCCATCATCAAAGCCAGTAAAACGACGGCTGAAGTTTCAGAATTCTCCAACATCTCCCTATCGGCTGACTTAACCAACGACTCAGTCTTAGCAACGATCTTGGTCAACGTATTTTCATTTCGGATCGCCGCTTTGCAAACCGAGGAGGTCTCCTTCAATGCCACCTGCTTGCGATCGGATTCGCGGAAAGCCCACGAGACGCCAACCTGACAAGCTTTGGCGGGGTCGTTGGCCACGCCAGCGAAAAAGACGAAGGCAACGTACGGGTCAACTTTACTCAAGTCAGAGTTTTCGTAGATCGAGACCAAGGTTTCCATCAGGGCTTTGTCGCCGGTCTTCTTGACCTGGGTCACACACTGGTTCAGCACCGGCCGCAGATCTTTACTAGGAGGCAGCTGCGAAAACACATTTTTATCATTTACGAGAGCTAGGTAATCACAGTTAGGGAGCAAGGTGTTCACCCGATCAACCAACATGTGGCGAACCAGAACCGGATAGATCTTAAGCTGGCGGATTGAATCGGTCCATTTGGCCTTCATGTCAGCGGTGGTCAAGAAGTAGAGGCCGTCCAGAAGCCCTTCGGCAAGCGCCTCGCGATCTTCGGCGCTAAAACTTAAGCCGTTCATGGCTTTTACATCATCATTCGAGCGTTCCAAATTCTCGGAGAAGCTTTGCCCTAAGCCGTGCACCAAATTTCGCGACGGCGGCTGACTGCCCTTAAGGGTGTTGCCTAAATCTAGCGTCCACAGCACAAAAGCTTTCTTGGCCTCTTTTTTATTGAGGTACGACCAGCCCAATTTCAAAATGGCGTACTCGTGCTGTCCACCGGGTGCCCAAGTTAGAAATTCGTAGGCTTCCACCGCTGGATCAAACTTGCCTTTGTCGAAATAGAAATCACCGCGAACCCGAGCCGCTCCGAACGCGGCTTTTTTGCCAAGCAGTTTTCCAACTTCGATACGGTTTTGAAAAAGCGTTTCGACCTCAGGACACAAAAATTGTACCTGTTTTGAAGTGCAGGTATCGCTCGATGAAATAAGGTGTGCGGCGAAATACTTTTGAAACTGAGTAGCGTCTTTGGCCACAATAATGGCGCGAAGTGAAGAGATCATCGGAGCCGAAACCCCTTTAGTTTTTTTCATCACCCGTGAGGCCTCGGTGAGAGTGGATTCGTAGGGATTGGCGTTGAGCGTCGAGGCGATGAAGACAACGGCTAGCAGGAGAAAGCTTAGTTTACTCATGGCGCAATCTCCTCGTCGCACAGGTCTTTCAGCGGTCGTCGAATCCGCAACGGCTCTAAATTTGAGAGGTCATTTGGGTTCGGCGCAAAGGGAAGAAGCTCGGTCGGTTTGAAAACGCCACCCTTAAAAGAATTGCTGTCGTCGGTGTTTTTCTTAAGCGTCGTGTCGATGGTTAATTCCACCCATTTTTCAACGAAACGGCCCGTTCGTTGAAAGACTTCGCTCTTCTGATTCTTCAAATTGGGTAACATGGTCTTGGCGAGATCGGTTTGGCAGTGGCGTACCAACGCAATCGACTCCAAAGTTGCGATCTTCTTCACCAGTTCGGCATCGGTTGAGGTCTTGCGCAAGTACCAGGCCAAGCCGAAAAACTCAGACCAACGTTTTTGCGAGTAGCGCTGGGTCAATTCAGGTAACAACTTTGCCGCCGGAGTCGAGTCTTCGCCCTGGGCCAAAGTTGCGAGCAAGATGAATGTAAAGATGAAGTATTTCATTTAAAACCTAAGTGAGGGGCCCACGCGAATGCCGATGCGCGACATAAACTCGCCATTCACTTTTTCCCAGTCGGCAATCACCGAAAAGTGCATCCCAAAACCCGAGCGTGATTCCATGTTCACGTCCATGCCGATGCCAAACAACGGCCCCAAGTCGCGCCCCTGGTATTTCGACACCCCGGCGCGCAGCACCGGACCGATTTCAGTATTTAAAACGTCTTTTGAAAACAGATTGATGTAACCCATTAACGGAATGAGCTTTGCCTGCGCGGCCACCACGAACTCAGGTTTTTCAACGGTTAGCGTTTCATTATGACGAGTCAGCTGCGCGTCTATCACACTGGCAATCTGCTTTGGAGTGGTGGAAAAGAAGTCGCCGGTTACGCCGACATTCAAGAAAGGGCTTACCGACCGAGATAGCCCAGCCTGGATGCCTAGCACGCTGATAAACGGATTATTAAAATCATAAGCAAAAGCAAGATCTGCCTGCCATGGCTTCTTGGGAAACGTACGATCCAACTCGTAGTAAAGCTGCTCGGAAGTGGGATCCGCAAAGGCTACCGTCTGCAGCCCAAGCGTAATCAGTGAAATGAGAAAGAACGAAAACTTCATGGCCTAAGGCCCCTTTATACGGTGTGGGCACCTTTACGGTACCCACATCAAGTTGTTGATGATTGCTTTATTTGGTTTGCGGAATCTCTTCATCCTTCGGAATTGCGGGCGGAATTGCGGGCGGCAATTCTTGCGGCACTTCACGAGGAAGAGGCGCTACCTCTTTCTTATCCAATGCCTCAACCGCCTTCGTCAGATCGGCAATCTGTTTTTGGTAAGTCGAATTCGACCTCTTTAGCTCGCTCAGCGCATTCTTAACGCGGCTATCCCCGAGCTTTTCCAACTCGGTTTCAATCATCTTAAAAAGGTCAAAATGGGCGCTAGTCCGTGCCAAGGCGCGTTTAGTCTCTTCGGCAGAAGAGGCTTGTAGTTCTTTAATGCGGGCGTCCACTTTTTTAGCCATGTCTTTCTGGCCAAGGCGGACCAAATTGATATTTAGGTTGGTCATCCACATTTCCAAGGTCATCAACTTGGTAATGACCAAAGTTGAAGCGTTGATGTCATTTCGCACGTCACCCACCGCCTTGGCGATGTCATTTCGCACGTCGCCCACCGCCGTCGACAGGCCATCGAGCGCAGTTTTCAACTTATCGAGAGTTGCCACTTGCTCTTTGTTGTTCTTATCCACTTTGTCGTCCAGCGCTTTCACATCATCTTTGAGCGCCAACACCAAGGTGTTGGTGGCCTTAGCCTCATCTTCAATCTTTTTCGAGAGGTCAGTGAGCACTTTCTTTTCAACCTCGTTCAAGCGTTTGAGTTGAGCCCAAAACTGTTTAGCAATCTTTTTATCCAAACGTTTAATCTGTTTTTGAATTTCAGTACGAGTGGTATCGATGTTTTGGTTTACATCGCCGAACGACTTCACCAAGTAATTGCTCAATTCGGTGAAACGTTGATTAATAAGATTTACCTGCACGTCATGGAGCGCGTTGGAGTGCGCAATCACGTCTTCGCGGCTCTCATCGGCGGCGGCCTTCGAAGTGCGCTGCTGATCAAGGGCAGTTCGCTCATCTTGATCGTGCTTAGCGGTCAACGAGGTGTCGCGCGGGATGGCGAAACGGCCATTTTCAATTCGTAGTTCACAGCCCGAGATGCTCGTCGTTTTAGGAATGATAGAAAAATTGCAGATTTCAGAAACGAAATAACCAGAAACTTTATCGTTTTCCACTTTACGTTCTAACCAACCCGACAACACCTCAGGACGAACGGCATTGAAGGCCACCAGCTCATTCAAACGGTTGAACAGGCGCATCGAGTTAGCCTTTTGCTCAAGACCCTGAACTTCCGAGGCGAAGGCAAACTGTTCGACAGTTTCGTTATTCGCCGGGCAGGCATTGGGGCTAAAGAGCAAGTAGAAGTCAGAGCGGCTTGATTTGTTCGGAGTGCGCGAGTACTCGACCAATTGCACGCAGTTTTGAGAGGGGTCAAACTGCTTCTCCGCTACCAAGCTCTTCACGAGCTCCGGATGAAGGCTAACGGCGGTGACGAAGTGACCATTGTAAGGACGTACTTCCTTTTCCTTTCCGCAGCTGATTACGAGAATAAGGGTGAGTACACCAACGCCGGCGAGTAGTTTTTTCATTAGATGGCTCCTAAAACTTGGCAAGAAAAGTATCCGTTAAGGTGAATGTTTTCGGTAACGCCCCGTAGAGAGCAGTTCATGAACGCCCTCACTTCTTTTCCCTGGACCAGGGCGGTTTTAAAACTGCAAACGGTTGCATCGGTAGTAGCCGTAAAGTTTCGGCGTCCTGAATCTTGGTAGGCGACGCGTTTTATTTCCTTCGAGGCAAAGTACTGAATCGCTGAGTTGCCGCGATCGACTTCTGAAGTGTAGACCACGCCAACTGATCCTTTACCGACGCTCGAAAAGCGCAAGCTTACTTCAATTAAATGTTCTGATTTGTGTTTGGCGCTGCATTCCAAAACGTCAGCGGTAACAAAAGCCACTTCGGCGAAGGTGCTAGGGTCGTCGATCGGGCTCACTTGAAGCGAAGCCTCGGCCTTATTGAGGTCGGTTGAAAAACCACCATTATTAGATTGGCGAATTGAATTTTCAGGAGCGGCCAGCACTACCGGCGTGGGTTTGTAGTTATCGATGAGGTTTATCTTGGCCTCGCGGCCGCAACCGGTGACGTAAAACAGACCGATCACCAAACTGGAGATGGCGCCAAGGATTCGCAATCTGATTTTTTTCGCTTTAAACTGATTAGCCCGCATTCGCTACACCCTAAATTTTTTCATTGAGACGGCCCAAGAAATAATGGGCACGACGCACTGTACCAAATCAAAAACTCAGTGAATAGATGCAAAGTTTGTCACCACGCCTTTTTTTCTCGATGAGAAAAACGGAACAAATATTGTTCGAAGCATTAGGCGACACTCGGTGAGTCCGCTGTTAATTTCCACCTTATAAAGAGATAGCTTTTTCTATAGCGTTGTCGCGCGTGGTCGCCACTGTCCATAAGTTAGACACCCCGGCTTTTAATTTTTCTATCAAAACGGTGCCCTTTTTTGGCGGCTCGATTGCACTTAATCTCGGTATGAAACGCTTAAGTCAATTAGGCCTTAGCCTGCTAGCCGTGGCGGCGATTGGCGCCGCCGGGCCTTTGCTAGCCTGCCAGTTCGACCCTCCCGGAATGACCCACGAAGCGTGGCTAAAGTGGGTCGATGAGCGCAATCAGAAAAATGCGGAGTCCTCAGCCGCAACCCAGACCAAGCTCGCTAAGGAAAAGAAAAACCCAGGGCAACTCGGCCCCACCACCCCTACCCGCCCAAAACTCTACGATCGCCGTAGCGCCGGCGACACTCCGATTATTCGCATCGGCCGCTAGCCTGCGGTCACTTTTTAAAAATCAGCGCCACCGCCGATTAGATAGCACCAGCCCCGAAGTCCCCCTTTCCACTAAACATCACAAAGAATCCCCTTCATTGAAATAAATTTCCCATTTGCGCCCGAAAAGCGCCCAAAAAGGGCACTCCGCCTCTTCCTTTGACCACTGTCCAGTTCAGCGACATTGGTCTTTTGCTTGCACAGTACGGATTCGCCTGCCGGTTGGGGAATCGGCAGCAAGCCTTGATTGAGGCCAGTGGGGATGTGGAAAATGTTGCGCTCGTTAATTTTATTATCTCTCGCCGTATTGGCGTTGACCGGCTGCGGAAAAAAAAACTGCTATGAGCCCGCGGCCCTCCAGAGCTTCGGCTCAAATGCCGATGCCTCCGACATTTATATGGACTCGACGGTCCCACCAGAACAACAGAGTCAACTGAAAAAAGATCTCGCCCTTCTCGGCAGAGTGAACCTCTCCGAAAATACTGAAGACAGTTGCACCGTTGGTATTAAAGAATTTTCCGGAACCAGCCTCGTGCAGTACATGAAGACCAGGGTCAGGTATTTGGTCGGCGAAAAATACGACTACAAAAACCCAACCGTCTCCAAACGCGACAGCAAAAAAACCACGGTTTATGCTTCCTTAGGCAACCGCGGCGTCGGACATACCTATCCGGTTAAACCTCAACAGCTCTCTGAAGTGGTCACCGTCATGACCAATGTAGGTGCCTACCTCTATTTAATTTCTCGCCCCGATTCGGAATTGATCACGATCAACGTTTTCGGCAGTGATCTTTCGATCAACTCCCCGCGCGACGGTATCATTCAGGTCGGCGAAGGTCTTTTCACCGCCAATAAGATTCCCGGCTCTGAAACCGGCTCGATGGTCAATTCCCTTTTGCGACTCGCCGTAATGATGCACGAAGCCCGACACTCCGATGGACACGGCAAGCACGCGGCATTCCCCCACGAAGTTTGCACCAGCGGCACCTATAAAGACCATGCGGCCTGCGAGATATACTCAAACGGGCCTTATTCAGTTCAGGCCACCATCACCAAAAAATTTATCGAGGCTTGTACCAGCTGCAGCACGAAAGATATCGACGGCATGATGCGCCTACAAGCGGACTACGAGTCGCGAGTACTGCCCAATGCCGAATCCCAAGACGACCGCCCAGAAGGATTTACCCGATGAAATCTACCTTTTTTGTGTTTGCTGGTTTTACCCTCATCGCCGTCTCGCTACACTCGTGCGTTTGGGAACAAATTAATCCCGCCGCCGGGCCCGACGTTAAGGCACCCGGCCTCGTTCGCCGTCCGGGCCGTCCCGCTCTTCGCCGCAAAACTTATCCCATGGCTCAACACGCTACGCCGCAGCTATTAAAGCAGGCCGCGATGTCCGAAGTGCCTTCCACTGAGGTGGTCCGCGCTGCTGTTCAAGGAAACGGACACTATGCGCCGCCAGCCCTCATGGACGGCCTAGACAGTTTTTCTAAAATGGTGGATCTCGCCCGCGCAGGCGGGGAAAACACAGAAGTTGCCGCCAGTTTTTTTAAACAGTGCGCCGAGTCCAACACTACCGTTACCGCTGTACGCGCGGTCTGTTTGCGCCATCTATGGGATTTAAAGGGAAATGATGTCGTGATCGCAGGCAACACTTACGAGCTTAATAGAATTGCCGCACGCCTGCCCAGCATTTTGAAACCACAATAAACCACACCACCCATAAAAAAAGGGCGATCCTCAAGGAGGATCGCCCTTAAATTTTAATCGTCAATTAGGCCGTGGCTGCGTCGTCTTCAACGTAATTTCGGTACTGATAGCGACTCGCCATCACCACGAAAATTAGAGAAATCACGAACATCACGACCGCAAAAAAGTAGAACTGGGCCGATCCGCTGAACTTGTTCAGAAACTCGATTGCCGCGGTAAACAAGTTGCCCGCCGTCACCGTGAGTAGCCACAAGCTCATAATCGTGCTTTTCATCGCGCGAGGGCCTTGCGTGTAGGCGAATTCTAGTCCGGTAATCGACACCATCACTTCTGCCATCGTTAAAATGATGTACTGGGGAAACTGCCAACCCACGCTTACCGTCGCGCCACCTTCTAAAGCCGCTTGCACCGCGCCGGCAAAAACAAAGGACAAACCGGTCAACAACATGCCGCCGCCAATTCGGCGCAGCGGGGTCATTTTTACGCCAAGTCGTTCCATCAGCGGATAGATGCCATAACTAAACGTGGGGATGAGGATCATGACCATGATTGGATTCAACGCCGGAATCTGCGAAGCCTCCCACTTCGTACCCAAGAAAGTTAAATCCATCGCCTTGGCCTGCAGCACCCAACTTGATCCATGCTGCTCAAACAGCGCCCAAAAGGCGGATACCGAGATCAAAACCTTAAACACGTCTACCGCGGCCTTGGCCCCCTCAACTTTTTCGACTGGGTATTTGGCTTTGGCGACCTCAAGAAACGACTCACCCTTATTTTTTTTGCCGAGATTAAATAGCCCGTAAAAAAAGATATTGAAGAATTGACTGCTCTTCGCTTTTCCCGCGGGTGGAATGTGCACGTACTGATGCCGCCCCATCCAAAACACCAGGGTGGCCACCGCCATCAAAATTCCGGGGATGCCAAAGGCCACGCCTGATCCGTAACGGGGCAGTAGCCAAGGGATAAGTAGGGTAGAGAAGAACGATCCGAAATTGATCGAGAAGTAGAAAATTTCGTAAATACTCTTAAGCAGGTGACTATTCTTTTTCGTAAACTGATCACCCACGTGCGCCGAAACGCACGGCTTGATGCCGCCGGCGCCCAGCGCGACAAGGCCGAGGCCGCAGTACATCCCGGTCTTACTTTCGAACAGAGCGAGAACCAGATGGCCCATACAGTAAACCACCGAAAGATAGATAATCGTTCGGTACTTTCCTAAGAACCGGTCAGAAAGGTAGCCGCCGACCAACGGCAGAAAGTAATTGGCACTGATGAAGAGATGGTAAATTCCTTTGGCTTCATGCTGAACGATGCCCAAGTACTGCACCATAAAGACCACCAAAATGGCCCTCATGCCGTAATAACTAAAACGCTCGGCCGCCTCGTTGCCTACAATGTACTTGATCTGCGGTGGATACTTTGAATCGGCTTTTTCAGCCAAACTAGCGGAACTCATGGTTAATTCGCTCATCCTGTTACCTACCCTTTGCCTGGTGTGATTGGTCCCCCGACCGAAGCTTTAGGAATAGGCGAAATGAAAATAAAAGGCCAGAGCCGTTTTCTAACCCAATCTTAACTCTGGTTCTAATTGCTACGTTTTAAAGAAATTGAAGTTCATCGGTTTGAACCCCCCGACAGGTCGGATTGGCATCCACCTCGCGCGGCCACTGCTTTAAGTCTTTCGAAAAAATTAACGAAACCGCATCCTTTGATTGTTGGTCCCCCAGCAAAAAAGCAAGCTTGGCGCTAACCATTCTGTTTTGCCCTTTTTCCGGAAAATCCCAGACTCGTGAGAAGGTCGTTAAAAAATCGTTTAAAACCGTCTTTTTCAAAGGCGCCGCCTTTTTGTTCTCAACGGCAACAAA
>JAYSWN010000078.1:0-34489 GCA_043718025.1 Pseudomonadota bacterium | reverse complement strand
TTAAAGCGGTGCGCGATGCTCACCCCCAAGCCCACGGCTGCGTTCGTGCCAGTTTTAGCGTGCTTTCGGACAAGGATCTGAATGTAAACAAAGAGACGCTCGAAAAACTTCGTCAGGGCTTTTTTGCCGAGGCCAAATCTTACAAAGCCTATATTCGGTTTTCGAATGGCTCTGGGCAATTGCAGCCAGATTACATTCCCGATGGCCGCGGCATGGCCATCAAAGTGATGGGCGTTGAAGGCCCGCGCATCAAACTCGAAAAGACAAACGAACTTCACACCCAAGATTTTTTGATGATCAATCACAGCCAATTTTTTGTGAAAGACGTAAAGGACTACGCGGCCTTTTTTCAGGATAAGGGCAAGTTCATGGCGTCTCACCCGACGGAGGCCGGTATCGCAACTAAAATTGCGATGCAGATTACGACAAGCCCCATCGAGAGCCGCTACTTCAGCATGACCCCCGTGCTTTACGGAAAAAATGCGGTGAAGTACTCGGCCCGTCCTTGCGCGGTGACCCAAAGTTTCGACAGCATTGGAGACTTGGATCTGAAGCCGCTGATTAAGGTGCTTAAGGATCTAAAGGCGCCCGGCGATATTGCGGCGCACGTGAAAGATCTCTCGCCTACGTACGATCGCTATTTGCGTAAGGCGCTGAAAAATGGACTTGCCCAAGCCAGCGCGTGCTTCGATTTCTATGTTCAATTTCAAGAGAACAAGGACAAAGATAAAGTCACCGAGCCCATTGAAGATCCTACGGTGGAATGGAAAACGAAAATGTACCGGGTGGCTCGTTTAAACATTCCCAAACAGGACTTTACCGTGGGACGGCAGGACGAGTTCTGTGAGAATATTGCCCTCACCCCTTGGCATTCACGAGTGGAACATCAGCCGTTGGGTGGAGTGCAACGCGTGCGGTTGCCGATTTACGAGTCGATCTCGCAACTGCGTCGAGAATTTAACTTGAAACATAAGCTGACCACCGCGGACTTGCTGGCCGAGCCTACTGGCAACGAGGTCTTCTAGACTTCAAACTTCCGCCGCAATGTGGAACGCTAGCGCAGCGACACCGTCGAGCGTGAATGTGAAAAATTAGGAGGCCGAAGGTTACTTTAACCTTCGGCCTTTCAATGCCGGGATGGATTTTGCCGGGCATTCGAGTTATGAACGGGGGCCATGTTACACACGCCCCGTCTTTGCATCGACACCCGTGTTTCCCCGCTCTGGGGACAGGCGGGGCATGAGGTGGGTGAGTTCGTGGATGAGCTGGCGGCCTACCACGGTGACGAAGAGAGTCCGTGGGTGAACCGCCACCGCACCGTGCTGCTTTCTAACAAAGGCCAAATTTTTGCCGGACCATGGAAACGCTACGATACGCGTGTGCCGCCCACCGGTTGGGCCTTTCCCCATTTTTGGGAGCGCCGGTTTGTCAGTCGAGCGCCGGTCAGCTTTATCCACCGTTTTCGCCCGTTTGGTTTTGCCGCCGAGCGACTCGCTAAACCCACCCTAACCACCTGGTTGCCTAGCCATCGTGCGCCGCTAAACGTGAAGATTCGGGGGGGGGCGTGGGAGCAGCACGTGGTGCCTTCGCAGGCGGATAAACTTTGGTTTTTGCGGCACGCTGCCGACGTCAATCCCAATACGGTTCACGTTGTCACCCCGGGGCCGCGCCGGTTTTTATTTTTTCACGAAGCGCAGCGCGCCCAGTTGCCTCATTTGATGGTGGTTGTATCGGATGGCCGCGGCGGCACAACCCGCTTGGTGAAGGCGACGCAAATATGGCGTCAAGCCCGCCCCGACCGTGAAGTGCTTTTTATCTCTCTTGATGATTTGAAAACTACCGGTCCAAAACCCTGGCTCACTTTGCTCGGCCGAGCGGAGACGTTGGTTTACGACGTGGCCCGGCCCCTGGATTCCGGGATGTTGGCTTGGGAAGCGATTGCCTGGGGAATTCCCGTGCTTTTTTGGTCAGGGCACGGGGCGCTTAGCGAATGGGATGAGGACTCGTTGTGGTCGTTAGACGATTTTGTTCGCAACCCCTCGGTTTTTTCGGGCGGCGATTACATGCGCAGGGCGATAGAGAGACTCTCTGTTTTGCCAAAACCTCAGCCATTGGATCTAGTTAAGAGCTACGCTTCGCTTTATCGCCGGGTGTTTGGCTAGCCTTATCTTCTTCTGGAATCTGAAATGGGGCCGATGGCCTTAGGTGGTTGTTCGCGGTGGTAACCCAGTAAAACGCGGCCAGCAAAGAATCTTTGATTCCTAGGCTGCAGAGAATGGCCCACGCGCTTTTCACTTCGCCTTTTAAGGCCGTGCGAAGGGCAAGGTGAAAATCTAAGACGCCGTGCCGCTTCTTTTCGAAACCGGCCGCCGCGGTTTTTAAACCCATTGGAAATTGATCGAGAATGAACCGTCGCACCGCACGGTTTTCTCGCACGAAGTAGGGGCCCGAGGCGGTTTGGCGGCTCAGTTGCCCTTCATGTCCACGCACTCGAATTAGCGGCTTTTGTAAAATGCCCATGGCGCCGGTATTGACCAAGCGTACCCAAAATTCGTAGTCGCCCGAGACCCGCAGCGATTCGTTGAACCCGCCCAACGCCCACGCCGATCGCGTGCGAAAAGATACCGTAGAGAGATTGCTCGGAATGCAGCCGTGAAAAAAAAACTGTTGAAGGGCGAGCTGAGACGAGAGGACGTCCGGTAAATCGGTGAGCGATGGCATGGCGCCCAAGTTGCCCTCCCAATCCATCATGCGGTGCTTGGTAAATAGCAGTTCGATCGTGGCGTGGGTGTCCCAATAGGCCGAGATCTCTTTAAGGGCATCGGGTTCAAGCACATCATCCTGACACAAAATTTGAACCAGCGGGGCCTTGGCCTCTTTGAGCAGAGCGTTGAGGTTGGAAAACAGGCCCGGTTTTATTGTCGGGGTTTTTATCAATCTGAATTGCGGCACCTTGAAAGACTCGATGATTGCCAGGGTGCGATCTTTTGAGCCGTCATCGCGAATCAGCAATTCGTAGTTCGTAAAATTTTGGTTGGAGACCGACTCAAGCGCCAGCGGCAAAAAAGTTTCACCCTGATAGGTCGGCATGAGAATCGAAATGGCTGGTCGGGATTCTTGCATGGGATAATGGTATCAGTTTTTGCGGGCCCCGCCGATGGGGGCGGAAGCCGTTAGCGCAGCCGGGGTTCGAGCGGCCCGGCCGTTTGGGGCTTAGCGATCGACTGGGATACGCTCTGCTTGATGGCTTCGCCAATTCCGCCACCGCCTTCGGCGCCTTCTTTAATCACGGCGGTGCTGTATAGGTACTTGTGTGAAATGAGATCGGTCTCTTCGGTTGCCGATACGGGCTTGGCCACGCGATTTTCTCCGCCGATGATCTTACGGCGTCGAATCGAATCATTTGGAGCGGGGCGCGGTTCTGCGGTCTCTGAAATGTCGCGCATCGCAAGCTGAAAACCGCGGCCATCGCCTTGCGGGCCAACGGCGCCGCGAACGCGACGGTTAAATTCTAAAGACGCCTGAAGCGAGGCTCCCCCATTTGAATTAGAGAGCCGGGCAAAACGGCGTTCTTTCTGCAATAAGATTTTTCTTTTTAGTTCGAGAATTTCTGCCGAACGCTCGCGTCGGGAATTTTGCGGATCTAAACCGCCCAATAAGCGGCGGCCAGAGGCCGGCGTGGCGGCCTCAGAAATAGTGAGTGGTTCACCAAAACGGTTGGTGTCGGGAATGTTTTGTTGGGCAAAAGCTTGATCGTTACGGTCCGCGCTGGGAGCGGAGGTGGCGAATTGCGGTTCTGCGCCGCCTAAAATATTTCGTACCTGCAGCAGCGTTTCATTCAATCGAACGCTTTCTTTTGAAGCGGGCGAGTGGCGTGGCGCCGGTGTGAAGGCCACGGGGGGAGCCTCGGCTCCGGAAGCCACGTTGGCCAATGGTGCCGGGGCACTATTTTCACCAAGACCCAAAAGGGCTTTGTAGCGAGGGTTTGCTTGAATCAAAGCATTCGTGAGGGCCGGATTGGCTTTTACCTTAGCAATCACCGCCGCCATCGTTTCGGGAGAGATGGGGGCTTTGGTGTCGGTAATGACCTTGGGCAGTGCTTGAGCCTCTTCAATGCCGCCGGCGGCGTACTCGGCCCAGACGGGCGTGGCGCTAAAGGCACACGTCACTAAAAGGAGGCAAAGGTTTTGCGGCTTAAGTGTCATATCTAACTAGAGATAGAGCACGAAGCTTGCCAAAGGTGAATGAAAATTGGCGGCTATCTATTTGAAACTACCTCATTTTTATCATCGATAGATCTTAAACACCAAAAACCATGCGGATCCTTTGGTCAAAGTCCGCCCAGCAATTAGTAACTGCTTAAGAGCATTGAACTTTGGTGTGTATGCAGTGAGTACACGGGCTGTTTACTGCTTGTCTTCAGTGGAGGGTGATTTAATTTTGGTGGGGACTGAAAAAAAAAGGGGAGAGTCTTTGGGAACTCTCCCCTCGAAGGACTACGTTTGTCGTATCCTTACCCCCTTAAGAAATGGTTAGGGCTCGATTAAACCCCGAATGCCCCGACTCTCGGCTTTGTGCCCGCCGCTAATCTTTTGAACGTCGGAGCTTAAGTTGCGGTGCGGGGTTTCTCCGCTGGCGCGGTAGCCGGCAAAATCATCTGAAGGTTTCGCTGAGCCGCGACTGCCTCCTATAAAATCGCCAAAGCTGCTCCCTTTATTTAAAGGATTGGGCCGATTGCCGGCGAAGGCGCGCATCTCGGCGGTCTCTTGCAAGTTGCCGGCAGTGGAACCGCCCACCGTGGGATTGGTGACCGCCGATAAGCGAGCGGCAAATCCTCGTGGCGCGGCGTTAGCGCTAAAGGCTAGTGTGTTGGCTTTTAAAAGTCGGCTGCGAGTCGGACTTGCGCCGCGCGATTTGCTTTGGGATTTTAAGCACGCTAAATACTCATCCTTTTTTTCCTTTTTATCCTTTAATCCTGCGCAAGCTTTTACCGCGTCTTCGCCATAGGTAGTTGAGGCGGCAAAATTGGGGTCTAGTTCGCTGGTCTCACCCGTAGCGCCACGAGCCGAGACTCCTGAAAGCCGCGTTGCCATCGTGTTGCCTTTGTTAGTTTCTACCGAAGCCGGGCCACGACTAGAGTTGGAAGCAGCCGCCGAACCTGAGGCACTCACGTTACCCGTTCCCTTTGCGGCAGAGGCTTGTGAAAAAGCCTGCCCCACCGAGGCCGAGGCGCCGGCGCCGGCCGAAGTTCTGCTAGTGCCGGAAGAATTTGAACTGCCTGCCGCCGCGATCGTGGTTGTCGTCGTTAAACGATTGCCTGAATTGGCCGAGTTAGAAAAGCCTTGGCGCAGGCCAGCTTCGCTTAACTGGGCGGCCAAAGTCTCTTTGGCTAGATCTAAATTTTGTTGTGACTGCTTTTCGGCCAAAGCAATGCGTTGTTGATTGTAAGACTCATCTAATTGCCGGCGTTCCCGTTCGGCTTGCTGGGCTTCGCCTCTCGCCGAGCGCAGCTCAGCCAGTTGAATATTCAAGCGGTCAGTCACGGCTTCATTATTGGTGATCGCCACCTCTTTAGCGGTGGCGCTTTGGGTGAGGGCTACGTCTCTAGCAATATTGTTGGCCTCTTTTTGGGTAGAGGCGCTGATCTCGGTCATCTTGATCTGGGCATCGGCGTTAGTTTTAGCGATTGCCTTGTCGGCGTTAGCTTGCGTGCTGGCAATAAAAATAGGCGCAATGGCTCCGATGATGGCGGCGATTCCCATTAAAATCATTCCGGCGTCGGCGCCGGAGCGCTGGCCCTCTTCTCCTTCGGCATGGGCATCGGTAGTGATGGCGCTAAGGCCTAAGGCGAAGAAGCGTAAGAAGTGGTTGTTGCCGCGGAACGAAGTTGGCTTGGTAGAGGGGCGACGCTCTAACTTCTTTTTTAATTTGGCTTTGTTTTTAGCCTGGCCATCTTTACCGACGCTAGAGAAAAACTCTTCATCCTCAGAAGCGCTGTCGCCTTTTTTCTCTTTGCCCGTACGAATCACCGAGAGAGAAGAGGTTTCACCCGACGAAGCCGGAGCGCGGCCTTCTAAACTTCGCATCTCGCGCGAGGCTTCCATTACCGTTTCGCTACCAATGTAAGGTAAACCGGCGCGGTTTTTAGGAACTTCCGCGGCCGAGGATCCGGCTTGACCGGTTGGGCCTACCGAAGCGGTTTCGCGAGTGCCAAAATTTTCTTGCGGTGTGGAGGAAACCTCGGGTTTGGCAACTTTGCCTTCCAAATAATTCGGCGCCGTACCTTCGTTCGAAGCCTTGGCAACGCTGTCATCGTATCCAACACTCTTAGTGCTGCCGGTTTTAGCTTCTAACCGTTGGGAGTAGCTGACCATCTCTTTGGTCGGCATCTTGTCGACTGCGGGCTTAGAAACTGGGCCGTTGGCTACGCTGGCGTCTCCCGACTTCGATGAGGTTGTGGCAACTCCGGCATCGCCGCTGGAGCGTGGCACGGGCGGAGCTTGTACATTCGGAAAATTGGCGCCCGTTTTGGGAATTAAGTTCTTATCGGGCTTAAGCAAAAACTTTTTGTAATTATCGCCAGCGTTCTTATCGACGAAGCCGCCCAGCATTGCCTGAATGCCGGGAAGATCTCCATTGCCAAGCTGACCATTGAAAAAGTGTTTGGCCATGCCGGCAATCGCCCCGGGCATAAGGCCCATGGCAATGCGCACGTTTTGGCGGCGCCATTCATCCATTGGGTTTTCGGAAGCATCGCGCATGGCTTTGTTCACCATGGCGATTGTGAGCACTAAAGTTCTAAATCCAGAGAGGCCCATTAGGCCACCAGCGGTAAAGCCAGTTTGAGGGGCGCCGGGCTTGGCCGCGTGCAGCGGTGCCGCGGGAAGCAGTAGCGCAGCAATCATGACGTGAGCTACGAACGAGCGTGTTCGTGCGGTCAAGGCCTTGATGCTTAGGTTGGAAAATCGTCGGTGCATTTAACTCAAATCCCCCAAAGGATTTTTTGCTGTCTGAACTGTGAAGAGCACGTACCGATAGAGCTGCAAATAAAGGTTCTGTTACTTGGTTTAAATTGCACACGGCCGGCCAACTTTGGTGAATACTGCTTGTCTATAACCCTGCGTGAAACCTTAGGTTTTCGCTCCAGCGAGGGAAGGGGTAGTGCAGATTGTTTACACCCCTGCTTGGTCAAAATCGTAACGCCCTAGAACCATTGAAGTTCTTATGTCCAGAGTTTGGTCGTTGCGCTGTTTTAAGGAATTAATGATTAATTTTAGTGAGTTACTAGCTGTATTCGCGCGGATGTTTTCTGCATACGCATCCCGCCACCGCTCAATGTTGGTGGTGACCGTGACTTGATTCGCTGCCGCCGTCGCCGCTGGCGAACAGGGGGGCTTGGTTTTGGCGACCAATCGTGCCGTGGCCTATGCCAGTAGAGTAGGCCGCCCGCTGAGAGGTAGCTACTTTGCCCAACGTTTTAATTTGGGTCTCTTCAGCCACCAGTGCAATCGGCAAAAGTTTTGTGCTGCGCGACCCGCGGACTAGCGGGTTATTTTTCTCCACCCGGGCGGCGGTGGCCACGAGCTGGGGAAGCGAAGCTACGGAAGAGGTTCTTTTACTGGCGCGGAAGCCGGTCAATTTTTCTGCCATTGAAGGGATAGTAGCGGCCAAAGTGCGGGTTAAGCGACTCTGAACGGTATTGGCACGCTGAGGCTCAGGGGTGCCTGCCGAGGCAAGGGCGGTAGCGGTTGTCGACGTATCGGCGGCGGCAAGCGAATTGGTCGCGCTCGGGTCGGCTACTGCCTCCACCCGGTTGATAGTGAGCCCGCCATTAGATCCGGTGGACGCTAACATTCCGATCGAAGTTTGAAGGTCGCGGGCTTGCTTCTCCAAAGCCAATTGCTGCTCACGGGCTTTGTCGTCGGAGAGAAGGCGGGCGATGCTGTATTCGTAATCGCGCCAATTTTTTTCTCGCTGCGTGGCATAGGCCTCTCGGGTGGCAATAATTTTTTCCGTCGATACAATCGCCTGGCGATCGGTCAATCCCTCTTGATTGATGGCGTTGATTTCGGCGGCGGTTTTGGTTCGGTCTAATTCGATGGTGGCATTGGTACGATTGGTATCGCGCGCCACATCGGCATTGATTTCGGTCTTCTTTAACTCGGCGGCGGCATTCAGTTTGGCGATGGCTTTGTCTGCGCCAGCTTGAATTCCGGCCACGGCAATCGGAGCTGCGGCGCCGATGATGGCGGCGGCCCCACTCAACGCGTCTTCAGCGTGTAGCGGCTGAACGAGCAAAAGCCCCACGGCCAATAGGTAGTTGTGAACGATGATGCCTCTCATTGATCGTAAAACAGTGCATACGCTGGACCGTAGCTTGTATTCTTTTGGTGCACTCAAGGGCGGGGTGAATACCAAAAAGGCGGTTTGAGTCTACAGCAACCGGTGGCTTTGGCCTTAAGCCTGAAGGTCAGGGGTTTCGGGCACTTGCGCCGTCTAATTTAGTGACGCTGTGTCAATTGAGAAATAGCTGGCCTAACCCTTTTTTAAGTGGTGGAATCTGCAATTATTTTTCGCCATCGCGGTAGAGCAAGACGAAACCAATTGTAGGTTTCACTGACAGCGCGCGGGGCTAATCGAAACTTGTGGAGGGGCTCATGGCCTTTGACGATTTATATACAAATTTACTTTTCATTCTGCGGTGGCTGCACGTGATTGCGGGTATTACGTGGATTGGTCATCTCTATTTTTTCAATTTCGTGAATGCAAATTTTCAAACCCAATTGGCTAAAGAGCTTAAGCCGGCGGTGAATCCGCAACTGCTACACCGTGCTTTGTGGTGGTTTCGTTGGGGAGCAATGGTCACCTTTATCGTCGGGTGGACACTGCTTTTCGTGAAATATTCGGGTGGAAACCTTTGGTACGACACCGAAGGCAAATTTACTCAACGGGCGATGTGGATTCTTTTCGGCTCAACGCTGGGAAGCATTATGTGGTTCAACGTGTGGTTTATCATTTGGCCTGCCCAAAAACAGATCTTGGGTTGGGTGAAAGCGGCCCAGAGCCCGCCAGAAATGCCCGCGCTTGTGAAACGTGCCGCCCACATGTCAAAGGTAAATACGTACCTTTCGGGGCCGATGCTCTTCGGCATGATCGCTCCCAATAACTACCCCAGCATCAACGGATTTACGTTGGTAGCCTGTATTGCCATTGGTTGTGGTGTGGTCTGGTTGGCGTACAAATACGCCCCCAAAATTACGGTTCCGGCGTAAGCCAAGGAACAATCTGCTTATTACAAATAAAAAAGGGCCCGGCGTAAGCCGAGCCCTTTTTCTTTTAAACTAAGTCTTCGCCTGCAGCTCCCAACGAGCGCTGGTGTCTTTTGAATTTTCAAATTTGAAAGGAGCAGTGGCGCCTGTCCCGCGCCATCGGTCCTTTCAAATTTGAAAATTCAAAAGGCACCAGCGCGGGTTTATGCTCCAACGATGAACGGGTACAAACCCTTACGAGTCGATACGCTTCTTAAGCTCTTTACCAACTTTGAAGAACGGCAATTTTTTTTCCGGCACGAATACGTCGGCGCCGGTCTTTGGATTGCGTCCCACGTACGATTTGTACTGTTTCACAAACCACGACCCAAAGCCGCGTATTTCGATGCGATCGCCCTTTACCATCGACACGAAAAAGGCGTCGAAAATGGTGTTAACTAATTCTTCGGCCTTCTTCTTTGTGAGATTGGCTTTGCGCGCCAAAGTCTCAATCAATTCGGATTTTGTCACAACCCCCTCCGGGTGTTTTTATAAATGACTGCGGGAGTGAACGACTCACATTGGTAAGTACCTTATTATTATAAGTTTTTGACTCTATCAATGGAAGAAAAAAAGGCTGGGAAAGAAGACGGGTCGCGTTTACATTCGCCGGATGGCTTTTCGGCGGCGTCTTGACTTCAATCAGGCCCAGTTTGTTTTTGTGGCGATTTCTAAGCTCTTAGATCTCGCGGCGGTGGCCTACGCCTGGAGACTCGTATGGGTTATGCGTTTCGGGACGACCTGGTTCGCGGCCCCCAAAGGAATTCCTAACCTCGAGGCCTATACGCGGCTCACTATTCCCATCGCCATCGTGTTTTCTGCGGTGTTCCATGTGGTGGGAGTTTATCGCCGCGATCGCATCGTTTTTGGCTTCCGATCACTAAAAAAAGTGGCGGAGGGCACCATTTTGGCCACTTTGGTGTTTATTGCGCTTCTCTATTTTCGCAACGAACTCGATTACTCTCGCGTTTATCTTTTACTATTTGGAGCCATGGTTGGCGCCGCGGTGACCACGGGGCGAGCCCTACTGTTTTTGCTCTGGAACGCTCTTGAGACCTGGTTTGTGCGGCCGCGCCGGGTGCTACTCATGGGGGGCGGTGAATTGCTCGACCTCTACCAAAACCAGCTCGAAAGCGTGCGGCCTTATCCGTTTGAATGGGTGGGGTACCTTGGAACCGCCTATGCCGAGCGCAATGCCCGCGGACGGGTTAAAGATCTGGGCACCGAGGTTGATCTGCTGCGGGTGCTGGGAGACTACGCGGTAGACGTTGTGGTGGTGGCTTATCCACATCAAGAGTCGACCAAACTCGAGCCGGTTTTAGAAACTCTTTCGCATCAGCTATTAGAAGTGAAAGTGCTTCCTGATTACGGTCGGCATAGCACCTTTACTTATCAGGCGCGTGAAGAGTGCGGTATTCCCCTTTTGGCGGTGAACGAGCCCACCTCGGGGGCTAGCGATCGCTTTCTGAAACGCACGATTGATGTGATTGGCTCTTTAGTGGGGATGATTCTGCTCTCGCCACTCTTTGCTCTCATTGCGCTATTAGTAAAACTGACTTCCAAGGGCCCCATTTTTTACGGGCAGGTGCGGGTGGGCGCCGACGGTCAGGTTTTTAAAATGCACAAATTTCGTTCCATGGCCCAGAACGCCGAGACCCTGACCGGCGCCGTTTGGGCGCGGCCTGAAGATCCTAGGGTGACGCCGTTTGGTCGCTTTTTACGCAAATCGAACGTCGACGAATTTCCTCAGCTCTGGAATGTGTTCCGCGGTGAAATGAGTTTGGTGGGGCCGCGGCCCGAACGCCCGGTGTTTGTAGAACAGTTTCGTAAAGAGGTTCCTAAGTACATGCTCCGCCATCGCATGAAGTCGGGAATGACCGGTTGGGCGCAGATCAACGGCTGGCGAGGCAACACCTCAATTGAAGAGCGTATCAAGCACGACCTGTACTATATTGGGCATTGGTCACACGCCTTGGATATCAAGATTTTGGTTCTCACTTTGATGCGCGGTTTTTTCCATAGGAACGCTTACTGATGAAAAAAAAGGTCGCCCTCATTCACGATTGGCTATTGCACTATCGTGGCGGTGAAAAGGTATTAGAGGCTCTGTGCGAACTCTATCCCGATGCCGATATCTACACGCTTTTTTATCGCAAGGGCCGCGTCTGCCCCACCATTGAGCGCCACCGTATCATTGCCTCGTTTCTTAATCGCATTCCTGGAGCGCATCGGTTTTACCGCTTTTTGCTGCCTCTGTTTCCGCTGGCCGTCGAGCGATGGGATTTGAAAGAGTACGACATTGTGATTTCGTCGAGCCATTGCGTAGCCAAAGGGGTGATCGCCCCGCCGCATGCGTTTCACCTAAGCTACGTCTACACGCCGATGCGCTACGCGTGGGATCAGTACTCGAACTACTTCGCAAAAAAAGCTTGGGAGCCGTTTGCCTTTTTGATTTTGCACTACCTGAGGATGTGGGATTCGACCACCGCCGCGCGGGTCGACCATTTTATCGCCGACTCACATTCGGTGGCCCGCCGCATTGGCCTTTACTATCGGCGCGAGGCTGAAGTGATTCCGGCGTTCGTAGACTTGCACGCGTTTAAGCCCACCGGGGCCATTCCGACAAACGATTATTATTTGGTGGCGTCGGCGTTAGTGCCCTATAAGCGCGTGGAAATGGCGATTGAGGCTTGTCAAATTTTGCATCGCCGTTTGCTCATCGTTGGCGAAGGGCCTGAAATGGCGAGGCTTAAGACCAAAGCGGGCCCCAACGTTACTTTTTTGGGGCGTGTGCCGTTTGAGCAACTTCGTAGCGCTTATGAAAATTGCAAAGCTTTGTTATTTCCGGGTGAAGAGGATTTTGGCATTGTGCCCCTCGAGGCGATGGCGATGGGTCGCCCGGTAATTGCTTATGGGCGTGGGGGAGCGTTAGACACCGTGGTGGACGGTGAAACCGGAATTCTCTTTTCGTCGGCGACGGCCAAAGGGCTGGTGGCAGCGATGGTGGAGTTTGAAGCGGGGCCTCCTTTTTCGTCCTCGGCGTGTATCGCAAGGGCACGCGATTTTAGCCGAGAAAAATTCAAACAGCGGTTTCGCGATGGGTTTGACCAGGCATTGGCTAAGTTCTTAAGGCCCAAAGCGTTTGCGGAACTGCCTGATTACCGTGCCGCCGAACTGCCCCCTTATAATGTTAGCCCCTCGGCCCCTCGGCCTGACCTCACTCAGTAGCGCGGCTTCGCATCCTCTTTTTGGTGCACCAGCTTGAACATCTTCTTTGACGCTGTGGGCTTGTCACCCAAGGGGTCGTCGCTCACACTTACGTTGGGGGACACCAAATGAAGAATTCAGCCGCAATATTTCTGTTTCTCGCACTCCTTTTTTCGCCGCTAGCTAATGCCGTAATTGAAGTCGGTGACGATGTGCCCGAGTTTTGCTGGCTTACGATGACCGAGAAGTTGGTTTGCCACCCTATGTTCGTGGGCAATGTGCGCGTACTGGTTTTTGGCACGGGCTGGTGCCCTGACTGTAACAAAGAGATGGGCGAGCTGGCCCGCCGGGTGAGCGAGTTTGATGACAAGCCAGTTACTTTTTTCAGTTTATCCGCCCAGGGTGACATGCAGGGGGTGCCACCCTCGGCTGAGTTCTTAAAGAGTTGGAAAGAACGACACAAAATTCCCTTTTTGGTCGCCGCCAGCCCCAAAGACGCTGGCCGGTACTTCTTTGCGCCACCGCTGTTTATCCCCAATGTGGTCATCATCGGGCGGGATAACCGACTGGCATTTAAGGCGATTGGGGCCTCGGTCGACATAATTTTCGCGGAAGTGAGAAAAGCCATCGGCGACGCGAAATAAGCTTCGCTTCTCGTAGATCTTTTTAGCAGCTGCTCAATCCTTTTACTGAGTAACTAACTTTTTGCCGTTGCCTTCAGGCCTGACGCCTGTGGGTATCCCCTTTGCATACTCATACCTCTAGACAGATTCATTCTGGGGGACACAACAATGAATAAGCACCGAACGTTTACTAGGATCCTACTTGCGTTTTCTTTTCTCACTCTCGCCAATTGCGGCCAAACGCCAACTGGTAGCAAGGACACAAAAGTAGAAGATAAGGTTCAGGCCTCCGATTTTGGAACGGACACAACGCCGTCTACCAATTTCAAACAGGGCCCTGAAACTCCGGCCGGAAAAATTGGCGCTGAGGCCAATACCATTATTGGAATGGGCTCACCCGCTACGAAAAATCAATTTGAGGGCTTGAGTTCCCTTACCGAAACTCCCGGAGTTGCTCCTTTGTCGATGCCCACGGGCTTTGACTTTGAAAAGTTCAAGAAATTAGTTCCGCCCGAATCGGTACTTCCCTCTTTTATCAATCCAACCAACGTTCGCTTTTTTCCGCGGCCCGAACTGCTAAATATCTACTACTGCTCAATTCAAGATTTGCTAGGCTATGAGGCTTCTCGCAAAGCTGCGTACGTAGAAGCCCTCTACTTAGACGTGTTGGGACGCTTGGCCGACCCGGCCGGTTTTGTGGCCGCAATTAAAGAGCTCGCCAACGTAGACGACATGCCCACTCGCGAAAAGTTGGCCCGACGAATTGTGCGGTCTAACGAGAACTACGAACGTATCGTAGACGGTCTCTTCCGTACGGTGCTCGAGCGGCTGCAAAGGCCGAACGAAGGAATTTACTTTGTTAATCGCTTGAAAGAAGGCGCCAGCATTGAGCAGGTAACGGCAGAGTTTCACGGCTCGAATCTTAACTACGTAACCCGCCTTAGACGCAATAATCGCCTCTTTATTCGGGAGATTTACCGCAAGGTGTTGAGTCGCAATCCCAACAGCCAAAATCCTGCGGATTATATCCAGTCATGGGAAATCACTCACTGGGTAAACGCTCGTCCGCTGAACACCTGGGCCAACCGCACATTAACGGCATTAGACATTATTAACAGTTTTGAGGCCCGCATCAAATTCGCGCAGGCGATGTACCTCAAGTACTTAGGTCGCGTTGGCGAAGCGGCGGGCGTTCAGTATTGGACGGACCAGATGATGACCAAAGGACAGTTTCGCTTCGACGTTGAAGTAAAGTTCTTGAGTTCTGAGGAGTATTTCAATCGCTCAGCGCTCACTCGATTCTTAAGCCTTAACTCTCCGCAGTACTGCCGAGAAAATTGAGCCAAGCTCCAGTTTAAACTAGGGCCAGCGCACCTTCACCGGCGCGCTGGCCCTTTTTCTGTTTCTCTTGCTATTGCTGCGGGCCTAGGTGAGAAGAACAGCATGATTCTTTCGGGACGACAGATTCAAGCCGAAGTCGAAAAGGGCAGCATCACCATTGATCCGTTCGATGCAAAACGGGTGGGGCCTAACAGCTACAACTTAAGCCTCTCGCCTGATCTGGCCATGTACGAAGACCCTATTCTCGACATGAAGAAGCCGTTGGCACTTAAGCGTTTTCAAATTCCTGAAGAAGGCTTGGTGCTCGAACCACAAAAACTCTACCTGGGTCGCACTCAAGAGCTGACCGAGACACGCGGTTTTGTTCCGATGCTGGAAGGGCGCTCGTCAATTGGCCGTTTGGGCATGGCGGTGCACATCACCGCGGGCTTTGGCGACGTGGGTTTTCGTGGCTTTTGGACACTCGAAATTTTTGTGCTTCAGCCTATCCGGGTTTACGCCGGAGTCGAAATCTGCCAGATTTTTTATCACGAGATCAAAGGGCAGTTTGATGAGTACCGAAGTAAGTATCAAGATAACCGTGACATACAGCCAAGCTACCTCTACCGCGATTTCGCCCGTCGCGAGCCTGCACCGACAAAGTAGTTGATCCCGTTGACCATCTGCGTTACCCCGAGTGGATAGATCCATTTTGGGGAGGCGCTGTTTGTCGCTAAGGGAACGCACGTTTTACGGTCTGCTCAAGCAGGCCATTCTACTTTTACTTTTTTGCTCAGTAGTTTTTGCTAGTCCGATGAAGCCGCTGGCGCAGTATTGGAAAGAGACCGCTCTGTCATGGACGGCCGTGAACCAGGAGATGTCTCCGCCGGTTTGCCATCAAAGCGCCATCAATTTTTGGGCGTGCGTTGAGGCGGCCCGTTACGTGATGAACAAGCTGCAGTTAAAACGCGATCTCGCGGCGCGGCCAATCCAAACTGCAGTTGCTAAGAAGGTTCTTAACATTGGCGGTTTTTCACTTACCGCTCGCGACGCGGGCAGAGCGCCATTGCGTGATTTAGCGGCGATGAAGCGAGAGCAAGAGCGCGTGCGCGACTACTGGAAAAAACTCTATGAGCAGAATGGTTCGCAGTACGATTTCAAAAAACTGTGGCGCTGGCTCGCAAAAAAAATGCCTACCGAGCAAGAGGCCGAAACCAGCGCCGGAGCGTACAACACCTTTTTAGGCATTTCCCGTGATCCCCACACGAGAATCGTACCAAAAGCCTTTGGCGATGAGGAAGACGCTAAAAGTGAAGACGAGTATTTTGGGGTTGGCGTGGTGTTGGCTAGATTAGCTGATCAAACCTTTGTACGAAAAGTTACCGGTGGCAGTCCCGCGGAGCGGGTTGGCTTGCAAGTGATGGACGTTTTTCTGGAAGTCGATTCCGTACCGGTTCGCGGCCTATCGCTTGAAGCGATTGGGCAAAAGCTAACCGTCAGTGGTTCTAAAAAAATTAGCGTAAAATTTTCTCGTAACGGGGCGGTCCACGAAATTACGTTAACCCCCGAGAAAATAATTAGACCTAAAGTAGTTTATGAAGTTATCGGCCGCGGGAAAAGCCAGATTGGTTACCTGAAGATTTCTGACTTTTCTGGAACGGCCAATTGTGACCATGCGGGTGAGGCAGTAAGGGAATTTGAACACCGAAAGGTGACCGGAATTGTATTGGACCTGCGCGGTAACCCCGGCGGCCGACTCAATGACGCTCTTTGTATCGCCAATCTCTTTTTTCCGGTTCGCCAACGCATCTATTCGGTAATTCCCTTGAGCGGTATGGCGGGGCCGGAGTTTTACGGCGATACCAGCGTTACCGCCGCCACCTCTCTACCGATGGTCACTTTGGTTGATGCCGCGTCTGCTAGCGCTTCCGAGCTTTTAGCCGGGGCTTTGCAAGACCATGCACGCTCGCTGGTAGTGGGGCAACGCACCTTTGGAAAAGGGACCGTTCAATACACTTACGGATGGAAAGCCAGTACGGTGATTAACTTCATTGAAACCAGGGCCGCCTTTTTTCTTCCTTCGGGCCGAAGTAATCAACTTAGTGGCAACGAGCCAGACTTAGCGGTGCCCGAGGCGCACAGCTCGGTGCGTTTGGCAGATTTATATCTGAATCCTACTCAGGTGATTGGGGCTCGCAAGGTAGCCGCCCGAGACTTCTCGGCGCTGCGGGAGTGCGTGAAAGACCAAGCCGATTATTTGCTTGAAACCGAAACTGACGCCGCTCTCAATACGGCCCGTTTTGCTCTAGCTTGCCACCAAAAGCAGGCAAGCCTGCGTTGGGAGTACGTCAGCGGTTCTGATCTCTAAGCGTTAGAATTGACCGCGACTGTATTCAGTGGAACATTACTCCGAGTTTGAAATTTAACGGGAGTAGTGAATCGTGTTTGCCCATCGAAAAATTATTTTTTTTACAGTTGCGTCGCTCAATTTGGTTGCCTCGGTTCTCATCGCGGCGGAAACGCCTTCGGGCGACGGAAAATTTTCGAACGAGTCTGAAGCCGGCGTGGTTTTGTCGACCGGCAACTCATCGATTCGAGCCTTTAACTTTAAACAGCTAAATGCATACGTGTGGGATGCAAATTCGGTGAAGTTTGATGGGCGTTTTTTAGGAAGCACTAACAATGGGGCTGAGAACGCCAGGTTTTTTAACTTAGGCCTTCGCTATGAACGAGCACTTTCCGATAGTTTTAGTCTCTTCGCCGCCGAAACTTATCAGAGTGATGTGTTTGCGGGTTACGATAACCGTTTCAACACTGACCTTGGCGTGAAATACAACATTGTGAAAGACGAATCCACCACCTGGTTCGTTGAAGCTGGTTACCGGCATATTGCTGAAAAATTGGTTGCCGGCGCTAGTAACAATCGAAGCAATGCTCGTGTTTATACTGAGGCAACATACCTTTTTACTAAGAGCGTTTCGGGGAAGCTTTGGGTTGAATACATTCAAAGCGTTGAAAATGGGAAGGATGCGCTGATCAACACTGAACTTTCCATCAGCGTGCTGTTGAGCGAAGTTTTGTCGCTTAAGACCGGCTATTTACTTCGTTACAACAACAACCCATCGGCGCCTGCGCAAACCACCGACACTACGTTTACGACGTCTCTCGTAGCAAAGTTTTAAAATATTACGCTTCTAAAAAAACGCCCCTCCGGATTTTGTGGAGGGACGTTTTTATTACCATTCGTCAGAGTCATTGCGTGTCGGAGCGAACCAGTTTTCCCATTTCAGATCGGCCGCTCGCACGAAGCTGAAGTCAGGCAACCAGCTCTTTTCGCTGGCGGCGCTAGAGATCATTTGGGCGATGCCACCCAGGGGAACGAGTTCCCCCACCACGGGGGGGCCTTCTGAGATCTCGAGCCCCATGGGCACGTAGCTCAATTCGGGCGGGCTCTCATTGCCTGCGTACGCTAAGTTGTAGACAAGCATCAACGGGACAATAAACATCCATCGCATTTGCCACCTCTGACTTTAACTCTCTGCCCAAAACGACACAGACCGAGGGCAGAATTTTTGAGATTTCAGCACAATTGCAATTAGGCCGACGTTTCGCGGGGTTGGCCACCGTGGAGCTACCACTCAGCTATTGTGTGGCCCGGTGCATAAAGTTTTGCGGGTTTTAGGGCGATAAGTAGAGCATGTGGCGTGAGCGGTTAGATAAAACTCGCGAAGACACCGGCGTTTGGCTCAAACAATCCAAGAAAAAAGTACAAAAGGTACTTACGACTCCTTGGCGCGTGTTTAAGAAGCTGGTGTTTTTTTTGGGGCTGTCGGTCATGGGATCGCTGGCGGTGGCCTATTTTGTGGCCATGAGTTTTTTTCATTCTCTGCCGCAGACCGAAAAAATGCAGCTGGCTGATCTTAAAACTCAGGCCGTGAAACGAGTGGAGCTTAAGGTAGTAAACAAGCGATACCGGCACCATTGGGTCGCTTTAAAGGACATTAGTCGCGATCTGTTGTTTGCCATCGTGATGAGCGAAGACTCAACTTTTTTCGAGCACGGCGGCTTTAACTTTGACGCCATGGTGGATTCACTGGCCGAAAATTTGCGCGAACGGCGAAATGCCTCGGGCGCCAGCACCATTAGTCAGCAGGTAGTGAAGAACGTGTTTTTGGAGAGCGACAAGTCGTATAAGCGAAAAATTAAAGAGTTTCTTATTACGCGTTCTCTCGAAAGTAAGTTCAGCAAGAACGAAATTTTAGAAGTTTATTTGAATATCGCGGAATTTGGTCCCGACATTTACGGCGTGGCCGCGGCCAGTGAAATATACTTTCGTAAGAGGCCGATCGACATGAATGCCGCGGAAGGGGCCTTACTAGCGGTGCTTTTGCCGTCACCGAAGCGGTATTATTACGCCATCGTTGAAAACCGAAATATTTCACGCCAGAAGAAAAAGCGGCTAGAACGAATCTTGCGCGACATGTATTACGAAGAGTTTATTTCTGAGGCTGATTACCAAAAATACGTACGTTACGACTACTTCTCGCACATTCCCCAGCGATCTCCCGCGCGCTCTCCGCGCTAAGTGACAAAAACTACTTACTATCGAGGCTCCAGGTTCCGTCCCAGTCGGGCGGTGGCGGAGAGGTTTTGAGAAGTTCGCAGCGTTCAATGAACACGGCGCTGGGGCCGTCCATTTTTTGTGGTTCGTGACTTAGGATCACCGAAGCGCTTCTGAATTTCTCGATGGCTTTATCCCAAGCTCGATCGTGGTACAGCTCGCGCCCTTCCTCAAATAGCATCAACCCGTCGGGGCTTGCCTCTTCCTCTAAGAGTTGCAACAGCTGTACGGCTTCGCTTTTTCCCTTAACCTGAATCACATCGACGAGGCGAAAGGGTGGCGCCATTTCACCCGCGGCTTGAACCTCGGCTAGCGTCAGGTGAGTGGTGAGAATTCCGACGCCGTATTGTTTGGTGGCGCCTTCTAGTCGCGAAGCCAGATTTACGGCGTCACCAATAACCGTGTAGTTGAAATTTTGGTTTGAGCCCATGTTACCGACGCTGACCGGGCCAGAATTTAGGCCGATGCCAATCTTTACTTCGATTCCATATTTTGACTTAAACAACGATCGATGGGCGGTGAGAACTCGCTGCATGGTGCGGGCGGCTTCGCACGCTTTACGGGCGTGTTCGGGATCTCCATGCGGAGCACCGAAAAAGGCCATCACCGCATCCCCGATGAATTTGTCGAGGGTGCCGTTGAATTGAAAAAGAATTGACGTCATCAAATTGAAATATTCATTTAGAAACTCGGCCAGTCGGTTGGCGTCCATCGTTTCAGAAAAGGTGGTGAAGTTTCGGATGTCGGAAAATAGCATGGTGAGGTTGGTCTTATGGCCGCCGAGATGGAGTGAAGTTGGATCTTTCATTAGCGTATCGACTACCGCCGGTGAAACGTATTTGGAGAATGCGGTTCGAATGAACTTACGCTTGCCCTCTTCGGCCATGTACTTTTTAGCAATGATGAAAGCGGATAGAGTTAAAACTTCAGCGTAGAGAAAGCCAGAACTCCAATTGAAGTTGGCGGGAAAGAGCAGTTTGGCATCGATCAGAAAAGTAGCCCCCAAAGTGCCACCGGCACAACCAATTACGGGGATAGCTTCCAGCTTTTCGCTAATCCAGACGAAAAGAAACGCGCCTATGGTCATGAGCAGAAACGTTGCCCAAAATGAGAATGCGGTTCTGCCCACGATAAGCTGTCCCGATAATAAGTTATCGATGACCGTGGCCTGAACCTCTGAACCGGCCACCACTCCGTCGAAGGGTGTAGCGGTGAAATCAGATACGGCTAAAGCGGTGACTCCGAGGACTACGACCGCCCCTTTTAATTTTTGCAGTGGCGATTCTCCGGCCAGAGACCGAGAAGTCTCTTCACTGTTGGGGTCGGTTTCTAATACGTCTCTGGCTGAAACGTAGGAAAAGGTTCTCTCGGGACCTCGAAAATTGATGTCGGCAATTCCCGAGGAGGAGACCGGAAGTGCCCCATTTTTTCCATCCAGAAAAATGCCATCAACGTAACGTTGGTCTTTAATCACTAGTCGAGGGGCTATCCCCTTCGCCACTTCAGCCATCTTCAAGGCGAATGAGGGGTGCGGTAACCCGTCAACCATCATAACGAGACCGGTACGGCGGATGATACCGTCGGGATCGCGAAAGGAGTTGAGAAACCCCTGGTGTAGAGAAACCGCGTCAAACATCTCAAGGTTTGAAATCACCGAGAACGCCGAGCTGATTGGGGTTTTAGTCCGGTTGAAATTGCTTAACCCGGTGATGTTGCCGTATTCAAAATTATGCAAAGTTTGGGGCAGCAGTTCAATCGCATCCTGGTTACTGACGGGGCAAGCTTCTTCGCTGGAAAAAAGGGGTTGGCAATGGCTCTCGGTCATCCAGCCCAGTACCAATTGGTTCTGCCGTCGCCCAATCGTTGCCGCCAGCTTCGGGTCGGTTTGAAATTGGTTGACCAGCTTTCCGAGGCCTTTATTTTTTAATGTGTCAGAAAGGCCGTCGGGAATATTTTTCTCAGGCTCCGACAGCACCATGTCGAGCCCTATTACCAGGGCGCCCTGATGAAATGTCTTTTGAATTAATTCGGATAAGAGAATTCGCGACCACGGCCACCGTCCGTACTCCTCAATCGAGCGACTATCCACCTCGAGTATTACCACGGGAGAGGCTGGTGGAACGGTGCCACGAATCTTAAACTTTAAGTCGGTCAGCAGCGAAGAAAGCCGGCGAAGCGGCGGAAAGACGGTTTGGTAAAGAAAGGGATTGGTAAGACGGCTCGAACTTCCGATTTCGTGCACGCAATAAAATCCCGTGAACAGGCAAATGATCGCGAGATAGAGAAAGAGGTGCTGTTTTTTCATTGCGGGGCTGGCAATTAAATGAGTAAGGCCAAAGAGGTAAGGCGTGGAATACTTACCCTTTTATTATACCCATTGCCCGCGCCAAGTGCCTTAGAAGATATCTAAAACTTTGCCTTCCGACATGGCCGGGGGAACGACGCCCAGCAGAAAGGAAAGTGTCGGCGCAATGTCAATGATTTCACCGCCGCTACGTGTTGCCGGTTTGATATTTGGACCCGAAAAAAGAAGCGGCACGGTGCTGTCGTAGGAGTAACCCGTCAAATGTGTGACGGTGTCTTCATCGGGCATGTAGTACGGCTTTGGAATCGCGATTACGTGGCCACTGCGATCAGCGCGGTAGGTAGCTAAAATCTGGCGCTCTAGCTTTCCGGGGGGGAGGCGACGGTTGATAACGTCACCGGCGGTAAAAGCAAAGGCAACCCAGTCTTCTTTTTGCAGTAAGCTTTTAAGTTCATTTTGGGCTTTTTCGGCCGAGATATTTTCTGATTCGAGGCTTTTGGTGTTGAAGTAAAAGTTGAATTCTTCGGCGTAGGCAATCCACTTTCCGTCGGCGGGCTTACCCCACTTTTCGACCAACACGTCATTGAGACGCTGAGCTATTTTTTCTTCGTTTACGTATCCCGACGGGGAACGTTTGTTTTTAAGCACGTCAGGTTTAGGGGGAATGCCGTGGTCCGAAGTTAGCACTACCACCACATTTTTCATTCCGCCCGGTACTGTCTTTTGCAAAAAATTAAAAAACTGCGAGAGGTGGCGATCTTCGTCGAGCGTCATCAAATCCAATTCAGGACTATTGGGCCCCACGAGGTGGCCAACGTAATCGTGCGCCGAAAGGCTGACCGCCATTAGATCGGTGGCTTTACCACTTCCCATTTTGTATTGAATGACGGCTTGCCGCGCGGCCTCCATGGTGATCTCATTGCCGTAAACACCGATGAGCGCTTTTTTTCCCAACTTGGCCTTGGCGGGATCCATGGACTTATTTAATTTGCTGATCCATTCGGGAAGTTGACCCTCGGGAAGATAGAATCGGCTTGAAACCCATTGAAAAGATTTTGGTTCAAACCACAGCGCCAGATCCGCCTGATGGCCGCCCATGAAAATCGCCGAGCGATCTTTAAGGGCCAACGAAACCACGCGCGTGGGGTAGCCCGTGGTTTTAAGAACATCGCCGACCGTATCGGCCAGAAGATTTTTGGGCGAGGTGCCCGACTTTACCCCTTCGAGGGCCGGGGGCACGAGCGCTTGGGTAACGTCTTCGGCACAATAAAACTTTCGTTTCAGGGTGGTGTCGAACCAGTAATTCAGTGGAATGCCGGCCTGATAGGGCAATGCGCCGGTAAGCATGGTGGCGTGGCCGGGGCCGGTCATGTTTTGCAAATGAGTGTACTGCGCCGAGGGAAAATAGGCCCCGTTATTCATTAAGTAGCGGTAGCCGCCTAAGCCGTGGGCCCCTTTTGCCCCTAAGAAACGGGGGGCTAAGCGGGTCAAAAAATCTCCGCGCAGCTGATCTACGGCAATGAGCACAATCAATTTGGGCCGGGAGGTGAAACCGCCTAAGGGAATCGCCGCTTGGGCGGAGTTAGACCAGGAGGTGGCTAAGGATAGGAGTGCTGAAATTAAAAAGCGTTTCATATTTTGTTTTCCTTTTTCGTCGTGCGACGAGATACCATTACAACGCTTCATCCCATTTTAGGCTTTCATCAGGAAAAAAAGGATGGCCCATGCAGGTGGAATTCACCCGTTCGTCGATTCAAGAGTATTACGGCAAAGTATTGAAATCGTCCAAGGATCTTCAGACCAGCGCTTGCTGCCCGATTGATTCGGTGGCCCCCCATCTGGCGGCAATTATTCAGGATTTGCATCCCGAAGTGCGCGAGCGGTTTTATGGCTGCGGCACCCCCATTCCCGATGTGCTTGATGGCACCACCGTCTTAGATTTGGGCTGCGGTACCGGTCGAGATGTTTTTCTTCTCTCTAAGCTGGTCGGGGCCCGGGGTCGCGTGATTGGCGTGGACATGACTGGCGAACAGCTCGATGTCGCTAAAAAACACGCGGCCTTTCATGCCGAGCGGTTTGGTTACGGCAAAACCAACACTGAATTTAAGCAAGGGTACATGGAAGACTTGGCGGCTTTGGACATTGCGGACCATTCAGTCGACGTGGTGGTTTCTAACTGCGTGCTGAACCTTTCGCCGCAAAAAGAGCGGGTGTTTTCAGAAATTTTTCGGGTGCTGAGGCCGGGCGGTGAGCTCTATTTTTCAGACATTTTTGCCAGTCGACGACTCACTCCGGCTCAAAATAGCGATCCGTTATTGCTAGGAGAGTGTCTGGGCGGTGCTTTGTACCTAGAAGACTTTAGGCGGGTCATGGAGAAAACCGGATTCTTCGACGTGCGGGCGGTAGAATCGGGAGTCGTCACGCTGCAGAATGAAGAGATTATTCGTAAGGCCGGCATGGTTACGTTTACCTCTAAAACCATTCGGGCGTTTAAGTTGCCGCTCGAAGACCGCTGCGAAGACTACGGACAGGTGGCTTATTACCAGGGCAGCATTGCCCATCATCCCCATGAGTTTAAGTTAGATGATCACCACATTTTTAAAACTGGTGCGCCGATGCTGGTGTGCGGAAACACTGCCGACATGGTTGGTCAAACTCGGCTAAAGGCGCATTTTAAAGTGGTGGGCGAAAAGACAAACCATTTAGGTCTGTTTGATTGCGGGCCAACGGCGTCGAACGTGGTTGGATCTACGGGACCGGCCGGCGCCTGTTGCTAAGAAGTAACGCTAAACGCTAGCGCGATGCGTTAATTGACTTCCCGATTCTAGGGTAGGATTAATTAATAATAGAGAGCCCTTGTTGGACAGTGTCCACGGGGGCTTTTCTATTTTTGGCTCGTGTGGGCTCCGGCGGGCGAGATGGCCTACCAAGCGATCTGTTTTTTATCCCTATAAAATCCACCGTTTGCACCGCCATCGGGAAGCGTTGCCGCCCAGACAATGGTTTCGGCGCCTTGCTCAACCGTACGTTGGGCTCCGGGCCCTCCCATATCGGTGCGCACCCAGCCGGGGCATACGGAGTTCACCAGCACATTGGTGCCTTGGCTCTCTTCCGCAAAAATTTTGGTCACCGCATTTAATGCGGTTTTCGAAATACGGTACGCCGCCGACCCTTTTCCCATTTCAGAGAGTTGTCCCATGCCGCTAGATACGTTCACGATGCGGCCGTAGCCGGCGCGCCGCATGAGGGGCAGCGCCAGTTGCGACATATGGTAAGCCCCCAGAGTGTTAGTTTGAAACGTGGTGGCCACGGTTTCGTAGGAACTGCCGATCAGTTCATGGTCTTCGCTTGCCTCGCGCTTATCTAAATAAATTCCTGCGTTATTCACCAGAATATTGAGCCAGCCGAACTTACTTTCGACGTACTCAAATAAAATTTGAATGCTGGTGGGATCGCTAACATCTAACGGGTGGAAAGTGGCGGCGTGACCAGCCTCTTTTAATCGCTGCGTCGCCTCTTCGCCCTTTTCGGCGGATCGGCAGGTGAGGATGACTTGCACATCTCGCATCGCCAGCTGGCGGCAGGTTTCAAACCCCAACCCACGGTTTCCCCCGGTAACAATGGCTAATCGACTCAAAGCATTCCTCCTAGGTTCACAATTGGAAGGGAGCTTAGCATCAGGCCGGTTAAAATTCACCGGCGTAGTCAGCCCCAATGTTCAGAGTTGCCAAACTCTTTTACTGTCGTAGTGTGAGGCTTCACCACGGGAAAACTTGGGGTTACTTTATATGTTGAGACTGACGTCTTTTTTGGTGTCTTTTTTATTCATCGCGAACGCTTGGGCCGATCCGGTGTTGGTGCGTCGAACGCTTCGCTTCGTAAGCGGGGAAGATCGGGCCTGTAGTCGAAATTGCCTGCATGTTTCGGTAAACAACGGCCCGTTTCAAAAAATCGGGTGTAACAAACGCGCTTTGGGCAATTGCTTTAGCCCCGGCGGAATACAGGGCAGCGTAGATTTTTTTGACTATCCTGGCCGATGTAACCAGGTTCGCCTGAGAGTCTATAGCGAAGGTAAGGATGGAGGCGTTGTACATCAGAGCCTGAATTCAAATCACGCCGGTTTGATCGCCGATTTAAATTACCACGTGAATCATCGCACCCCGTCGTTTGTTGATATGTGGCTGAACGACAATAGTGATGCCGACTACTACGATTTTCGGGTGAAGCTGCAAACGACGCCCGATGTTCATTTTGGTATTGATCGATTTGAAGGAGCCGCTTGTCCTTAAGTTTGGTGAGAAGAACGTTGACGGGCCGGTGATTGCTCACCGGCCCATCACGCCTTACGTTACGGAGTACACGCTAACTCTTCGTCACTAAACACCTTGTAGGGCTTCAGGGCTTCGGCCACTTTTTTACGGAGCTCGATAACATTGGTTTCGGTTTTGGCTTTGCCCTCCGCCGTGGCTTTGCTTGCCACCACCGCCGCAATGTTTGGTCCGCAGAGCTGACTTTTTACCTGGTTGAGGACGTAGGCTTTGACGCCCGCCGCACTGGCCGGACGATCCCCTCCGGTAAAGAAATTTGTCCAGGTGGCGCCGGTGGTTTCGGCTCTCGCCGCGTAGAGGCCAAGGTTACTGTAATAGGCCTTGATCTCCTTTGCGGTGTCGGCCGGCATCCACACTGGAGCCTCGGTTGAACCCTTCAACGTGATGAGATCGATGATGCGCGCCGCCCGCACTAAATAGAAGCCAACGGGATCGGCGGTGGCATCGTCTCGTGAGCACTCGGGCGAGTTATTGGGCGTAGAGTCGTCGGCAACGTTTTCATCCGTGCAGAAGAGCCCCATCACTCCGGGTTTTTTTCCGGCATAACCATACTCGAGTGCCATCACATCGTAGGCGCCGATGTCATTTACATAGCGGAAGTTACGCCCTTGGTATTCCATTACCGAGTTGCTCACCGCTCCGGGAGCCACTGCCGTGTAGGCCAGATTGCCGCGAAAGTTGTGGCGCAAGCCGACGTTGTGTCCCATCTCGTGCGTAACTAACTCGTGAAAGTAACCGGCCATGTATTTTTCGTAAGTGATGCCGGCCGGCAGCGGTTCGAAGTCGTCCCGCTGCGCTAACGGATCTTGAAGCTCCGGCGTTTGCGAAGGCACGCGAAACACCAGCCCCTTGCCCAATTTAAGAACGTGCTTGGCCGATGAAGTTTCGCCCATCAATCCTTTAAGCGATTGCTTGGTGGTTTTTAAAAGCGTTTGGGCTTCGACCACTCGACCTTCGTCCATCAGTTCTTCGGCCAGGGTACTTACGGCGAACCATTTTGAATAGAGCTCGACGATCTTTGGCCCTTGCACCAGAACGTTAGCGGTTAAGAGCTCACCGGTATTTTGGTTGGCAATTGAGGGCCCAAGGCCGCCGTAGCCGGCAAGATTGGTAATGTCCCACTCGATAATTTTGTAGCGGATATCACCGGTGACCAGCAGCTTGTCTTTCTCGCTACCGGGTTCGACGAATTCGTAGGTCATTAATGGCTTACCGATTATCGCGGTAAACTTTTTATTCCACGCGTCGAATGCCGAGGCGAAGGCCGGTTGGTGGGCCACGGGTACGTTTTTTAGATAGTACTTAATGCCCATCACCTGAGTGCCCGAAGTGCTAGGGATCGCGAAGCGTTGAATCTTCGGGGTCGCGCTTCGTGCAGTCATAAAAAATCCGACCCCGTCGGTGGCCGGACGCGACACAAAGCTTGAATCAAACACCGAGGTCAAACGCAGGTACCAGCGAATGGTAAAGGTGGTTTCCGGCACGGCCGTTCCGGCCACGGGTTCGGCTTTGGGAACCATCTTCACCTGAATGTCGAACACCAGGGTCGACAATGAGTAGTCTAAGGAAACTACGCTCGATGACACCGTTTTTAATTCGGTGTAGTCGCCCGTAGGATCGAGCATCTCGATGAGGTTCAACTCGTTGCCCAACGTTTTTAGATCAAGCACCAACTGACCCTTGGCTTCGTCGACGCCGGCAATGGGAATCCCCAAGATAGGCGACAACGCCGCCCCCTCGGCGCACTTCGAGGGGCAGCCCAGCAGAACGAGCGAGTACCCGCCTTCCTTTCCTTTGCTAACCACCAGCTGTACGTGCAGCGGATCCAAATCGGTTAGCTTTAATCCGCCGAGTTTCTCGCTCTTGGTATCGGTTACTTTGGTGATCACTCCGCCGAACAGATGGCGTTCGGAAAGTAATCCCACCGGAAAGCCTACCAACAGTGAGTCGTCCGCCAGGTTGGTGACGTCGTCGGTCGCCTCGGCCATTGCGGGACTGAGCTCCACCATTCGTAGCAAAGCTTTTTGCCCTTCGCTCGAGGTGAGGCTCAACACCTTTCCTTTGGCGATCTCTTTGTTGAGTTGACCTTGGTTCATGACGTCGAACTGTTGGCCGTTTTCGCCAATAGTTTTCTTTTGATCTCCGCCATCTATTTCAACCAGGTTGCTGCGGTTAGGTTCGAGCTGGCCTGACTTGGCGCAGCCGGCAAGCCAGAGGCCGATACCGATTCCGGCTAAGGCTTTAAGCACGTGTTTGTGGCGTAAGTTTCTCGACATCACTGTTGTCCCCCAATATTGGCAAGTCTTTGCTAGCTCGATTTGGTTTCGTCAGCGGGGAAGCGAAGTGAAGCGGCAGCGAGGGAAGCCCAATCGAGCTATTCCCAAGTACATTGCAGTGAGCAAGTCTTGAGCCAACGGCGGGCAATTTTTTACGCTCAAAGCACGCTTAACAAATGTTTCAATGGGGACGATGTGGCTCTGATCGAGAGTTTTCTACAGGCGAAGTGACACCGCTATTTTTTGAACGAGTCTTTTATCTTTCGTAATTCGGCAAAGCGGTCGGCCGATCCGGCGGTGAGAAAGGGGTTGGAGTTATTTTCAGTGCCGATGGTGCCCGGCACGCTGTAATGCATGGCATTCACCCGCGCTTCAATGTCGGTGATGCGCTCCATCATTCGGTCATCATGAGGATTCACGGCGCGCGCAAACTCCGCGTTTTGGCGAAAGTACTCGTGTCCGCAATAAACCAAGGTGTCGGGCGGAAGCGCGGAAAGCCGTTTGAGGCTTTCCCACATCTGTTGTGAGGTTCCTTCGAATAAGCGTCCGCAGCCCAGGATAAATAGAGTGTCACCGGTAAATACGGCGTTGATTTCGGGAAGGTAAAACGCAATGGCGCCGATGGTGTGTCCGGGTACCGCCAGTATTTGTACCGTCAGCCCTTCGAATAAAAAGGCCTGATTGTCTTCGTAAGTGGAATCCACTTCGGGAACGCGGTAGCGGTCAATCCAACTTCCGATCACCTGACAGCCGTACCTGTTTTTTAAATCACGGTTGCCGCCAACGTGATCCCAGTGGTGGTGCGTGTTCCAAATCTGCGTGAGCTTTACCTTGCGTTCTTCCACCACTTTAACCACCGCGTCGCTTTCGCTGGGGTCGATCACTACCGCATTGCCATTGCGCTCAATGAGGTAGGCGTAATTGTCGGTGAGGCAGGGGATGGGAGTAACGACTACGTTCGACATTACGCGATAGTACCAGCGTACTCCGCGCGTGTATTCTAAGACATGATTGAAGCCCTACTTTTTGATGTTGGTGAGGTGTTGTTGAAACTCGACCCTTCGCGATTAGTGCAAGCGTTGGCATTTAAGCAGGGGGGCGGTGCTGGCGAAACTTTGCACCAGCTTGGGACTTGGCCGCCTTACGATTTATTTGAACGTGGAAAAATTGATGGCAAACAATTTTTTAATGCGGCCAAAGAGCGAGTTTCCACCGCGGGCTTGAAGGACGCCACTTGGGAGCAATTTCTGGCGATCTGGAATTCGGTATTGGTGGGTGAGGTGGAAGGCGTTAACCGCTTGCTACTAAGCCTCAAACCCAAATATCGTTTATTCGGCTTGAGTAATTCGAACCACGTTCATATCGAGTATGCCCTGAAAAACTTCCCCTGTTTGACGCACCTTGAGCATCTTTTTACCAGCTTCGAGATTGGCGCCCGTAAGCCCGAACAAAAAGCGTTTGACTTCGTACTGCGTAAAACCAAAATCACCGCTGGCGCGATACTTTTTTTTGACGATCGGCAAGAAAATGTCGATGCGGCCAGAAACGTGGGGATGAAAGCGGAATTGGTCGCACTCTCTCCCCTTGATCTGGAACTCCATCTTAAAAAGCATCGCGTTATTTAATGATTAACCGGGGGGTAGCTGTGGTTGGGAAGTTGAAGTGGTTGGGGCTGTTTATGATCGTGTCTTCGGCCGGCATGGCCGAGACGTTAAAGGTAATGGGCCGGGAATATGTTTATTCGTGCGGCTATTTTTCAGCGATGGTGGGCGATTACGACGTCACCTTTAAGGACGAAAGTCTGCCCTGGGGAACAAAACTCACCCTGATTTACGGTTGGAACGTAGAAAAATGGGGACATCCGCCTCAGAACAAAGAGTGGATGTATCGCGAAGAGGTGGAAATGAAATCGGTTTCTCCCTTCAATTGGTCGACGCAAATTGAGGCTACCTTACACGCCCGTACCAGCTCGGAGTACCGCAACGGCCTGAATTTAGTGGTTAAGGTTGAAGTTCCTAATCGCGGCGTCCGTTATTACAACGGCGGTAGCGAATTGGGCTTCTTTCAAACTGAAGTGGGCGCTCCGGGTAAAGCACCGTGCATTAACCGCGACAACGTGAAGCCTGATTTTTCTGAGCGTCATTTGAAAGTGATCACCCGCAAAGGTTGATTAAGAACTGATAATTTCGAAAAGCCTCTTCTCTCCGTTATATCGACGAGGGAAGGGGCTTTTTTTTGTGTTAGAATCACTGTCACCCCCTATGAAAATAGAACACTCTCCCGACCAAACGCAGGTTTGGCAAAATTATTGGACACGCGAAAACCAGTCGCCTTCGCGTGACGACGCGATGTGTCTTTTTCTTTCGTACGCGATTGAAGATGCGTTTCGCCGTTTAAAAGGGCGCACGCCCAATAGCGCCATTGAAATGGGCGCGGGTTCAGGGCGTACCAGCCGTTATTTAAACGAGCGTGGTGCTGAAACCGGAATTTTAGATCTTAGCCCCGAGGCGTTAAAGCTCGCGGCCCACGCCAATCAAGGGTTACGCCGCGAAGTGCGTTATTTTGAGGCTGATCTGTTTAAGTTCACCCGCAACGAGATCGGTCGAGTCTATGAATTGGTGTGGAATGCTGGGGTGCTCGAGCATTTTACCGCGCTTGAACAGCGCGCATTGCTAAGCAAAATGGGAACCGTTGCCACTAAAAATGGATTGCTGCTTTTGCTGTGTCCCTATTCTAAGTCGTTCTTATACCTGGTGGGCAAGGCGGCCTTGGAAGCGATGGGTAAGTTTCCTTACGGGCGTGAAGTGCCGGTAGAAACCCTACGGCCGGTGTTGCCCGACGACATGGAGATGGTGGGGAGTGAGAAGAGCATCGGTTTTCTCATTTTATTTTTTAATGTTTTTAAACTCTTCGCGAATTTTCCGGGATTGAGAACGGTGGGCGGTTTGTCTCATCGCGCGGTAAATGGCACGGTCGTGGCATTGCTAAAGAGTGAACCCACTCGCCAATTGGTATTTTGGGTCGATAAAATTCTATCGAGGATTTTCGGTGGGTATTTGCTGATGTCGATCTGCCGCTATAAAAAATAATCTACTTTTTGGGCTCAACGGCTAAACTTAGTTCGGCGTAGCCCGATCGTTTGGCCATGGCCACCACTCGCTTCACCGTACCGTAGGGTAATCGTTCGTCGGCAACCAAGTTTAGCCTTTTGGCGGAAGCCGGATTGGCGAGATCGGCCTTGATCTGGTCTTCTAACCAACGGCGTAGCGGCGCCAGAGTTTTTGCATCGGTCGATTTCAATTGGTCGAGGTCGGCCAACTTCTTCGACTCAAAAAACACTCCATTTCTGGCCATTTCTAACGTCACTCCCTGGGGCGGCGGAGCCGCGGTTTTGGCCTTGGGTAGCTGAACGCCGTGGCCAAAATCGAGCATGGGGGTAGCGGTATCTTGGCTGGAGAGCAGAAAGATAACCAGGATGGCGAACATGTCGACCATCGAAGTGAGCGATAGCGACACCATCCGAATCTTACGTTCGGTGGTACTTACCCGACCCTTGCGGTTGACGCTGTAGTCACTGATTTTTAGACGGGCCTTCTTTATCGGCATCTCACCCTGCCTCAATTCCAACGGTAGTGAGACCGCTCTGTTTACCGGTGTCGATGGTTCGAATCACTTCGCCGTAATCCACTTCATCGTCGGCATTTACCGAAGCGTTCACCTCAGGAAATTTTTGACGCCCCTCTTTAAGCTTGGTTTCCAGGGCGGCGTAATCAAACTGCCCTTTGCTTTTCACAATTTCTGCAGGAAAGCCTGCCAACTGGTTTGGCCACGACAGCGAGAATCCGGCGGCAGTGAGACGAATGGAGAGCTGGCTATCTTCTCTTTTTGCGGCGGAGGCGGCCGGCCCTTTCTTTTCAATCTGCGAATTGATGGTGGAGACTTGAACCCAGACGGCGGTGAGCAATAGAAACAAGACGAGGGAACTTAACAGATCGATAAACGGTACGAGATTAAGCTCGACGTTAAGTTTCTCGCCCGAATCGCCGCTCATTCCCACTTATGCCGCCTTAGATTCGATGCCGAACCGTTCGCGGTTGGCGAGAATGAAGTTGAACGTGCGAATACTAATTTCGTTAATGTCGTCGATCACGGTCTGGGCGCGGGCTTGAAGAATGGAATAGATCAGCACCGAAGGCACCGCCACAATTAGGCCAAAGGCCGTACAGTTCATCGCTTCAGAAATACCCTTGGTGAGAATCGCGGCCTTAGTAACCGGATCCGAATTAGCTACGGCGCCAAAGGCTTGAATTAGGCCGGTGATGGTTCCCAAAAGACCCATCAACGTGGCGACGTTGCCGATTACCGCCAAAAATCCGATGCGGCGTTCAATGCGTGGCACTTCAATTAAAACGCCTTCATCGAGCGCGGCTTGAATTTCAGCATCGGTGCCTTTGTTAATCAGGCGAATCAAACAATTCTTAATCACCTTCGAGAGTGGGGCGGGGTTTTCGTCGCACACCGCTACCATTCCCTCTAAGTCGCCGTGCAGCAGACAGGTGGTAAGGCTTTTGAAGAAGTGCTCTTTATCTAAATTCATGCGCAGATACAGGCTAAACGTGCGCTCGGTGGCGATGGCAAAGCCCACCACGCCCAAGAAAAAGATGGGGTACATTCCCCAGCCACCTTCGCCAAAGGCATGACGTAGCGTATTAAGTGTTTGAATTACCATGAAAAACTCCTAGTAGCCTTAAGGCTTATGCGTGGCTCGAATTAAGCCGAAAACGTATACATGAGGGTGTGGTGTAAGAATTTGCTGGTCCTGATTATTTTACCAATAATCCCGACTTCTATCGACGTCTTTGGCGATAGATTTACCGATTTCTTTGGCCGAGCCTACGCCAGCGGCACGCTATCCGCCCCCACCGCCAACGACTTGCCGTTAATCTTTGACCCGGGAAGCCGTAAGTACTTTGTAGGCGATCGCACCAGCTTCTTCTTACGTACGCGTGAAAACGAAGACTCACTCGATAAGATTGAAGTGGCATTAGACGACGGCGATTTCAACTCTTACAAAGACGCTTTCAACTTCAATAAAGAGGGCAAGCATCGCCTTAGGTTTCGCGCCAAGAATCACGTAAACCACTGGTCACCGGTGCAGTACCTAGAAATTTTTGTGGATCTGTCTGCTCCGCGCACCGAAATCAAATGGTTTGAGAAGCACATGTTCCGCACCGGCGAAAAAGTTTATCTGGGCCACGGCGGCGGGCTAACCCTAAACGCGCAAGACAATTTAAGCGGCGTGGGGCGGACCGAATACGCGCTAGATGGAAAAATTTTTTATCCTTATGAAAAACCTATTCGTTTCGAAAAGAAGGGCAATTACACGCTGAGCTTCCGATCTCACGATAAGGTCGGCAATGTTGAGGCGACCCAATCTCAAGAAATTTATTACGACGACTCGGTGCCAAGCTCCGAACTGAAAGTTCAAGGCAAAGGCAAAGAGTTACAGATCAAAAACAAAACCTATTTAGCCGTAAGCGATTCGGCCGGCCTCGACATCGAAGCCAAAGACGAAGGCGCCGGAGTAAAACAGATTTGGATTTCAATCGACGGTGGCCACTGGGCCCCGTATCTAAAAACCATTTTTTTACTTAAAGAAGGCCCGCACCAGCTTTCTTTTTTGACCGAAGATAACGTGGGCAACAAAGAGGCGGCGCGGGTGGCGACGCTTTACACGGTTTCTGAACCGCCCCAGACCAAAGGCGTGCCCTTAGGTAAACTGGTGAACTCGGGCGGCACCTATTTTGCGACGGCCGGCTTTCGGCTTAAGCTAGAAGCTCGCGATAATGCCGTGGGCATTGAGCGCGTCGAATACAAGATGGCCGACGAAACCGATTTTAGAGTTTACGACCGACCGATTGAGTTTAAGAACGCGGGACTGCAGTCGGTAAATTTTCGTGCGGTAGATAAAATTGGTAACGTAGAGCCCACCCGAATCTTTACCGTGGCAATTCAAATTGCCGCGCCCGAAACGCAATTTCGGGCCTCCATCCCGCTTACCACTAAAGATAATTTGCTGTACTCGCCAATTCCAAATCAATTCACGCTATCGGTAGACACTCACCCACTGGCAATTGAAGGCACTTACTACAGTATCGATGGTGGGCCGTATAAACGGTATTCGTCGCCGTTAAGCATTTCTCCGACCAAGAAGAAGATGAAGCTTACCTACCGGAGTGCCGATCTGCTGGGGATTGCGGAAGTGGTAAAGAGCGTTGAGATTCGTGGCGTCGATGTGTTGCCGCAAATTGACCTTTACGTCGGCGGTGACAAGAAGCGAGAGCGTCGCCTGGAGACCAACGGCGCCGACAATGAAAGCCCTACCCGCAAGCCTGCGACGCCCTAATTAGTTCCTGTCGGGAAATGAAAATATCCGCCCGAAGGGCGGTCCTAAATTTCTTCCCGACCGGAACGTGTCCTGAGGCGCAGCCGAAGGATCTC
>JAYSWN010000077.1:0-34838 GCA_043718025.1 Pseudomonadota bacterium | reverse complement strand
GTGAATACCCGGCGACTTTGTCGCCCTCCTTTTCCCCAGCGAAAATGTCGCCCCCCACTAAACTAAGCCTCTGAAATTCATCATGAGTTGGGGGCGTTATGGACGAGGGGATCTACATGAGTAAGCAAGGCCAGCTGGTTTACCGTACTGTGTCAGACTTTTTGAATGGGAAATTGAATCGCAAGGAGGCCGCCGATGTTCTGGAAGTAAGGGAACGAACCATAACCCGCATCGCCCGCCGAATCGAAGCCAAAGGCATGTTGGCGAGCGTGCACGGAAATCGGAATCGTGATCCGTGGAACAAGAAAAATGAAGAGTTAAAAGCCACGGTGATGAAACTGGTTAGGCAGCGATACTTTGATTTCAACATCACACACTGCTTAGAAAAACTAAAAGCAGAGCAAGGAATCGATCTGGGCTATGAAACGCTCAGGCGTTGGTGCCACGAGGCGAAACTTGTTAAGCGGGCCAAGCGAAGAAAAGCTATTGCCCGCTATCGCCGATCGCGAATGCAGAGCGAAGGCCTACTCCTCCAAATGGACGGTAGCCCCCACCGCTACAACGGCAAGGACGAGTGGTGTTTAATTGCCGCCATCGACGACGCCACGAGCGATATTCCCTACGGAGAATTTTTCCTCTCCGAGGACACGATTAACTGCATGACCGTGCTGCAAAAAATCATCGAGAAAAAAGGCGTCCCATACGCCCTATACGTCGATGAGGCGGGGTGCCTCGGCGGCGGCAAGAGATCTCACTTCAATCAATTTAGGCGGGCCGCCGAGGAGCTAGGAATTAGAATCATCTTCGCTGGCTCCGCCGAAGCCAAAGGCAGAATAGAAAGGGCCTGGGGCACGATTCAGGATCGAATCATGCCAGAGATGCGTTTGAGAAATATTCACCGCATGCCCGCCGCAAATGACTTTCTGCAAAATCAGTTTTTGCCCAACTACTGGAAAATGAGAAACACCCAACCGCCAAAGTCGCTTGAGTCGCGCTACACGCCACTGCCCCAGACGATCGATCTCAAAGAGGTACTCTGCCTCAAAGAGTATCGTACGGTGAAGCGCGACCACACTCTGACGTGGGACGGGGTCGAGTACGGCCTGACCTCGCCGCTAAAATACTCAATCTACCGACAAAAAATCGAAATCAGGACTTACCAGGATCTGACTTGGAAAGCTTACTTCGCCAATAGCCCCATCCAGCTCAACGAAATCAATTTCGAACCGTTACTCCGCAAAGCTTGCTAAACAACCGATAAATTACCAACGGGGCGACAAAGTCGCTGGGGAATTAGGGCGACCGTATCGCTCAAAAATCACAAAATAGCTTAATGGGGGAGGAGGACACAAAAAAAACCGGCCCCTCTCAGCGAGAGGGGCCGGTTTAAAATTAGCAACCGTAATTTCAGGTCTAATTACGCCAAGGCGCAAAGATCGAGTTTACATCGGGTTGCACCACCGCACGCTGAGCCCGGGCGCCACTTCCACCAAACCCCGGTCCCGAACCAATTGGCGACGGCCCCTTAGGCGCGCTCAAGCCACTCTCTTTCATCGAGTCGGCAAAAAACTCTTGGAGTTTCTCAGGGGTGGTCTCTTCACCATTGAGGCGAATCGAGTTGGTTTTACCATCGCTCTTGCCGTCGATGCTGAATTCAAAGTCAGGGTATTTGGCGGTGACGGAAAATTCGGAGTTGCCCGCCGTATTGCCGCTAAAGCTGAAATTCAACGCCACCACGCCAAATTCGGTCGAAACAATTTCGCCCTTCATGCTCGCCGAAACGGATTTAGACTCGGCGCTGCCGGAAACCGAAAATTCACCATTCAAGCTAAGTTTAGTGACGTCGCTTAACTTCTTCATTTCGGGGTCTTTCACCTCGAAAAGCAGCTGGAAAGTGACTTTGCCATTTTGCTCTTTATCGAGATTGACGTTAATTTTCATCTCGGCAAATACCGGGCACGTGGATCCCGAGGCACTGAATGAAATCTCTTTCACATCGGTAGGGGACGTTAGCTTGCCCAGTTGCTTTTCAAAATCCCGTGGCGTCATTTCAAAGTTGCAACGGCCAGCGCGAATTTTGTTTACCATTTCGGTGCGCTGAACCGCTTCTCCATTGGCGGCCGCGGAGGTGGCGCGGGCTGGACGGCCGGCCGGCGCTGGTTTACTGGCTTCGAAAGTGGCACTCACCCCTTGGGTGGTGGATCGGGCCAGCTTTTGCACTTTGCCCTTTTGTTCGTCGGTAAGTTTAGACTTGCCACAAGCGGCTAGAGTGATGGCGATAACGGTGGCCACCGCTAACCAGGTTTTTTGGGTTGATTTCATTTTGAGTTTCTCCGTAAAAATAATAAGACCGCTTTTTACCGACGTTCCCCCCCCGGTGCAATCAATTGTTTCTTTAAGGCCGCAGTACGAATAAATTGTACTGACTTAAAGCGAAACGGATGCAACGTGCCAACCCCCCTCGAAAAAGTTAGCTTTCGCAGCCACCACAGTGGAACCGGCCAGAGAACACCTTGGCGAATCCCCCTGATCCTTGGGTTTGTGGTGTGGATGCTTCTTTTTATTTTTAAAAGTTCGTACTCCGCCCCGGGTGGAATGCGCTACTACTCGCTGTTTGACGACGCCATGATTTCAATGCGTTACGCCTGGCACCTAGCCAATGGGCATGGTCTGGTGTGGAACCCCGGCGAGTACGTCGAGGGGTATAGCAACTTTTTAGTCACCCTGATCATGACGGCTATTCATCTGATTTCATCGCTGCGATTGGCGCCGCTACTGTTTCAACTGTTCAATCTATTCATTGCCCTGCTTACCGCACGCACCATGCTCAAATTGATGGAAGACTTGGGGGGCGAGAAAATGTCGTCCAATGCGCAGCAGTTGGCCTGGGCCCAAGACATTGCCCTGTTTTTTCTCCTTTCCTATTTTCCCTTCGCGTTTTGGACCGGTGGGGGAATGGAAACCACGCTTTTAACCCTGCTACTGTTGATGGCCGTTCGTAACCTGCTGGTGCCCGTGAATGTGGCTTACCCCTGGGCACGCGATGTGAGCTTGGGGCTGATGCTGGCCAGCGCTTACCTCACCCGCCCCGACAGCCTCGTGTTTATTTTTCCACTATTGATTGGTTTGGTTTGGCTCTCTTGGAATCAATGGCCCCGGCGGCAACCCTTTTTGGTGGGGGGTATTCTGCTCGCGGCCATTCTTGGCCAGTTGCTGTTTCGCAAAACCTATTATGGTGAATGGCTACCCAACACTTACTACTTAAAGGTATCGGGCCTCACGTTTTGGGTCGCGCTTAAAAATGGCTTTTTATTTTTAATCCCGTTTTACGTTCAAACTGGCTTCTTGATGCTGTTACTCGTGGCCTCAGCGGCCTTTGGGCCGTTTCCGCTAATCTCAATCTTCAGCCTCTTTCTAGTTTTTTTGGGCACGCTCTACCATCTATGGGTCGGCGGCGATGCGTTTTTGGGCTTGTGGCGGCTAATGGTTCCTACCCTTCCCTTTGTTTTTCTGTCGGTCGGTTTTTTCTTAGCTCGCCTGTTTTCTGAATCGCTGCCGATCACCAAAAAGCAGCGATCAATAGCGGTGGTGGCTTTTGTGGCGATGCTGTCGCTGTGGCACAACAAAGATTTTTATCCGTGGATGACTTTAAAAGACACGCCGGGCCGCAAACTGAATCTGCATTTTATTGAAACGGCGATTGCCCTAAACGACGTACTAATGCCGGGCGCCAGCGTTGGTGTGTTTAGCGCCGGGGCACTCCCTTATTATTTGCCGCACATTCGGGCCGTGGACTTTTTGGGCAAGTGCGACAAGCACGTAGCGCGGACCGCGCCCCACTTAATGCACGAAAAAGGGCTTATTACCCTACCCGGGCACAATAAATATGACCTGAGCTACTCGGTGCTTAAACTGCGCCCCACTTTTATTGAGCACGCTAAGTGGTACGACGACGACATTTCTCGCGCCGCTAACGCTCTCTACCGTGGAGTGACTTATCGGGGCAAAGGGATGGCGCTACTCAAAGACTCACCCTACGTTCACTGGGAACGGTTTCGTTAGTTTAAAAACCTAATCGCCGAATGAAATACCACGGCTGCGGGCCGCATTTAAGAAGGTGGAGTCGGTGGGAATAAAACGATTCTTTCCCGCCCCGGTTTCTAAAGGGACCAGCTCAAGGTGATCGTTGCGGTAGGCCACCATGGTATCACCGTGCCCATCCACTAATGCCTTCACCGCGGCCACTCCGAAACGGCTGGCTAAAATGCGATCGAAACCAACCGGAGAGCCGCCGCGAAGAAGGTGGCCAAGCACAATGGCGCGCGATTCGCGTCCGGTCAGCTCTTCTAAATCAGCCGCCACCCGGTGAGCAATGCCGCCCAAACGAATTTTTTCTGGCGAATCCTCGATAATGCGCGACACGGTAAGCTCGCCGCCTACCGACTTAGCCCCTTCGGCAACTACGACGATAGAATAACGTTTGCGCTGATGGTGTAAGTCGTTCAAACGGGCCGCCACCTTGGTCAGGTCAAAATCAATCTCGGGAATTAAGATCACATCGGCATCGCCGCCTAAGCCCGCAAACAGGGCAATCCAACCGGCATTGCGCCCCATCACTTCCACCACCATGATGCGCTGATGTGACTCAGCCGTAGTGTGCAATTTGTCGAGAGCTTCTACCGCGGTGGTCACCGCCGTAAAAAAGCCGATGGTAAACTCGGTGCCGTTTAAATCGTTATCGATGGTTTTGGGAATGCCAATGATGCGCAACCCTTTTTTGGCCATGCCGTGGGCAATAGCCTGGGTGCCGTCGCCACCGATTACGATCATTGCCTCGATGTGTTCGGCCTTAAGGTACTCCATCACCTCATCGGAACGGTCTTCGTAAACCTTTTTTCCATCTTTCATGCGCGGGACAGAAAATGGGGTGTCGACGTTGGACGAACCCAAAATCGTTCCCCCCTTAGCAAAAATGCCGTTGGTGTTATTGATGTCTAAGGGAATAAATTTATTTTCTAAAAGTCCGCGGAAGCCGTCGGGCACACCCAAGACTTGAATTCCGTACTCTAAAGTAGCCGTTTGCACGACGGCCCGAATCGCTGCGTTTAGGCCGGGACAATCGCCACCGCCGGTTACGAGCGCAATTTTTTTGAGGGAACTCAACTTTGGACTCCTTAAGGCTTGTACTTGATGGCAAAAGCTTCCATTGCGGTGAGAAAACCCACCTGCCGAAAATGAACATCGACGATGGCGTCAGCCCGAAGCTCACGCCCGCCGGCCACCAGTCGTTCTAACGCGGCGTCATAAGACCACGACCGGGACTTAACCAGCCCCAAATAGTCAAAGTTCTTGCCCAAAGTGCGGCTGGTCCAGACAACTTGAGGGTCTTTGGACTCGCCCCCCTCGGCCACGAAGGCGGTTTTGGGGGATTCAATAAGCTCGGTGGAGGCACACCCACCGGTAAGTAGCAGCCCGAAACTCAGGGCAGTGAGGGGAACCAGAGCGAGAAGGGCTCGGAACCCAACGGCCACCTTGTAAAACGCATATTTTTGCATCCCCACCTTTTACCCAATAGAGGCGGATGCGACAAGGGTACTCATCTTTTTCAGCTCGGGTTAGAATAAGCTACTTATGACCAACATCCTTTGGAACGACGAGCCAGAAAAACCGCTACAACACCTGCGCATTATCGACATGACGGTGATGCTACCGGGGCCTTACCTGACCCGAATTCTGGCCCAGTACGGGGCCGACGTCGTAAAAATCGAGGGCACCCCGGTGGGCGATCCGCTTAGAACGATGCCCCATTCTGCCGCCTTTGAGCTGATGAACCAGGGCAAACGGTCGTTGGCGCTGGATCTAAAGCAAAAAGACGCCATCGAGTTCCTCCACAGCTTGATTGTCGAATCCGACGTCTTCATCGAGAATTTCAGGGACGGGGTAATGGACGAGCTGGGACTTGGCTACGCTGAGCTCTCCGAAAAAAATCCCGACCTCCTTTACGTCTCACTGCGTGGCTTCGCGGGCGAAAAAGGGAAAAAGGCCGGACACGACATGAACTTTGTTGCCAACTCCGGGGTCGGCGAATGGTGGATTGAAAATGGCATCCCAAACTACAGCACGCAAATTGGCGACATCGTCGGCGGCACGTTAGTTCCAGCCATAAAGTTACTTTCTCACCTGGCTAACCCCGACCGACGAGGAATGCATTTGATATCCAACATGGATGAAGGGGTACGCACGCTCTTTCTTCACCGTGCCTTTGACTCATTTAAGGCCGAAGCGTTGCCGGAAGACCAGCGCGATGACTTTGGAACCAATAAATCGCTCGACGGTAGCTATCCCCACTCCCGCTTTTACCGTTGCCGAGATGGGCAGTGGGTGGCACTCAATGCCGTTGAAGAAAAGCATTGGCAGAGCTTTTGCGAAGTCGTCGATCGCGAAGAGTGGAAATCCCGGATGTGGGACAAGCCGCTGGTGGCCGAGCTAGAGACTTTATTTCTCGACGCCCCGGCATCTTACTGGGAAGCCTTAGTGGCCGAACGCGAAGTTTGCCTCACCCGGGTCGTGCCGTGGAATGAGCACCTGGGTTTTTCGCAGGCCCGCCCCCAATTTGCAACCGACCCGCTTACTTGGGCCGGTTACCTACCCAACCCCTCGCTGCGTGGCGCTCCCGAACTGGGGGGCGACACCTTCTCGGTGCTAAACGGCATGGGAATGAGCCATAAAAAAATCTCTGACTGCATTCAGCGCGGAGTTTTTTATCAATCTGAAAAAACTAAAGCCCCGCCGGCCGAAATGCCGGAATCATCGCTGCCCGTGGCCAAGGCGTAGGGCCGCCACCAGCGGCGGCATAGCTTTTTGTAATAACAATCATCCATCTTAACTATTTTTTCTTATTCCAAAAATTCCGTACAGTGGATTTAGGTTTAGGAGAAAACTCAATGATCAGCCGAAGAAACTTTTTAAGTTACGGAATGAAAATGGGCGGAGGGCTCACCACCCTCTTGGCCAGCTCGCCCACCCTGGCCGCGATATGCGGCATCACGCCGCCCCAAGGGGAAGGCCCGTACTACCCCGAAGGTGATTTAGAACGCGACAGCGACCTGGTGCAGATCCACGGTGGAAACCCCGTGGCCAAGGGCAACGTGATCTACGTCACCGGAAAAGTGTTAACCGGCAAAGACTGCAAGCCCATCGCCGGCGCTTTGGTTGAAATCTGGCAAGCCTGCCACAGCGGCAAATATAGCCACTCTGATGATCCCAACGCCTTAGAGTTAGACCCCAATTTCCAGTACTGGGGCCGTGCCCGTACGGGGGTCGACGGCAGCTATAAATTTAAAACTATCGTGCCCGGCTACTACCCCACTTCAGCCACCACTTACCGCCCCCCGCACATCCATTTCAAAACCCACGCGAAGGGATTTCTGTCGCTCACCACCCAAATGTATTTTAGCCCCAGCACGTTTGAAGACCCGGCCACCGCCAAGTTCGTAAAGTTTTGGAACGATAAAGAGAAAGTGCCCAGCTCTCTGTTGGTCGATTTCACGTCGGTGGTGGGCCAAAAGGCGAAGCGGGGAACCTTCGACATTGTAATGCGTCCGCAATGATGGCTATTTTTTTAGACAAAGCTGCGCCGTGCTAAAGACCGAAACCTTACCGTCTTTACTCAAATACTCCGGGACAAAATTGGCCGTGAAGTACGCCACGTTCATGTCGGGGAAATTGGCGTCCCGGTTTTGCTCGATCATTACGAACGAAGCATTGAGTTGATGCAAAAGCGGGCAAAAAATTTGCGGGCTATTTCCTGCAAAAATAATCTTGGCCATCTTCTCGCGCTTAGTCACATCGTAACCCAAGCTTTTGGCAAAATAGGGCCAGCCCAGCAGAATCGGGCGCCCGGCCATTGAAGGCGAGCTATACCCAAATTGCGAATTGAGAAAAACCGCGCGGGGAGAGGTGTTTTTCTCGATCCACCTAGCCACATCATCGCCGGCGAGATCTTTTACCGAATGGTACCCGGTATTTTTAATTACCGCTAAGTCTAGCACTCCCGAGAGAACCGAAGCCAGCAAGGCGACGGAAAAGATGGAATAAAGCACGGCCGGCACCAGCGTGCGTAATTGAGGGTCGCCGGCTAGCCTTTTCCGACTAAGGCGAGCGGCGTCCAACAGCCGAATCAACAAATAGGCCGATGCCATTTGCCCCACGATGACGCTGAAGTTGAAGAACTTATGATTGAGTTCAACCTCGCCCCTAAAGCGCACCAAGCACGCAAATATAAAAATGAGCATCGCCGGCACGTAGGCGAGTCGCACTTTTTTTGGAGATAAAAAAATTCCGAGCGGAATAAGCACGGAATGAATCCCCAGGTTCTTGATCCAGTAGCTTAGAAAATGAGAAAGGCTCAACGAGTTATGAATTTGATAGCCCGGATAAAAAATGATGGGGCTGCCCTCTCCGGTCGTTATTTTAATTAAGAACGGAATCTGAAGCGCAACCACGAGAGTAGTGGTAGCGCCAAAAACGAGTAAAAACCGACGCGAAGCGGGAACCAATAGCAGATAGACGAACGAGGTTAACGCCATCATAAAAAGCGCCGGCTGATGAAAGAAAGGAAAGAGCCCCGCGCCTAGGCCAAAGAGCATGCCCAGCCGGCTTTGCAGCCGCTTCGGTTTTTCTTGCAGCCACAGGGTAAGCAGGCAAAGCAAGATGACGTAGGCCAGAGCGGCGGCCAGGTGCCTCTGGTTGGTGAAGACGTTCAAATTCCAGAAGGCGGTAATCTCTGAACCATCGTAGGGACCAAACGCCGGAAAGTGCGCTAGATTCCAAAAAGCGAACCACAGGTTTTTTGAATCGTGATGTTTAACCAAGAAATTAACAAAGGCGCCCGATCCATTGAACAAAAGTAGCAGCGCCGAAAGCCACGCCACCCGCCGATCTCGGTAAAGATAAACGGCAAACGCGTAGACAACGATAAGCAGACTCAGCAAAGACAGAACACTGGGTAGATTTAGCGCCCAGTCTAGCGGTAGCCCCAGTTTTTCTAGCCCACCAATTATGGCATCGAAGAGAAAATGATACCGCATCGGCTCACCGGGATAGAACGGGTATTCCGGCGGCCAGTTGTGGCCATAAGAAAAAGAACGAATGATCGGAAGGTGGGCTAAAAAATCACTCCAGATGTGGTTAGAAATTTTTAAATAAAGGCCGTTCGCTTCATACTTGAAAGTGTGCCACATCAAGCCGGTTGAAAAAATGAGGGCGAAGCCAACAAAAACGAAATCAGACAACTTCAGACGGCCGCAACGAGTTAGCCCCCGCTTTAAAAGCGAGCCTAAAGGGGCAATAACGGATGTGACGACGGACCGCATCCTTGTCTTATCGACCGACTTGCCTTGAACCGTGACTTAAGTATTAACAAAAAATGGTCGATAACACAGTGTGCTATTTCTTTAAAAGAACCGACGCGGGTCATTATGAAGAGTCGTTCCAAATCAGTTCCAAAACTTAGCGTGATTATACCGGCGTATAAACACGCCCAAGTTCTCAAAGAAAATTTGCCGCTTCTGCTCAATTTCTTGGCGTTAAATCGTATTTCTAGCCAGGTGATCATTTGCGATGACGGTAGCAACGATGCGGGACAAACCGAAGCGGTGGCCAAAGTTTTAGGGTGCGACTACCTTAGCCTCCCACTCAACCTAGGTAAGGGGGCCGCCGTCCGAATGGGAATGCTTCAGGCTCGGGGGAAAAGCAGAATTTTCACCGACGCCGACATCCCTTTTGAACCGCAGGCCCTTGAACAGATGCTGTGGTACCTCACCCATAAAAATTTTCACCTGGTGGTGGGCGATCGCAACCTGCCGCAGTCTTCTTACTTCACTAAGGTGCCCCTCGTGCGGCGATTGGGCAGCGGCCTCTATTCTCAATTTGTGAGTCTGCTTCTCGCAGAGCGCTGGCACGACACCCAGTGTGGACTCAAAGGCTTTCAAGCAAGTGTCGCTGAAGACCTGTTTTCCGTTTGTAGCATCAACGGCTTTGGTTTTGATGTGGAGCTGATTCATATCGCCCTGAAACGGCATTACTCGATCAAACGCCTGCCGGTGCAACTTCGCAATCAGGGCCCCTCCAGCGTCCACGTTATTCGCGATGGCGTGCGCCTGTTCTGGGATTTGGGAGCGATCGGTCTTAATGAACTGAATGGAAAGTACGCACTTCACTCAACGTTAAATACAGCCGAAATCAAGGCTTCAGAGAGGCCGCTCCGAAGCTCGTCCGCGGCAAAACGGCGAAAATAGCCCGCTGAACCCTGCCCTCCCCGGTTGTGACTCGCCGCCTTAAAGCGCCTGTGTTAGACGTTTGTTTTCCCCACTTCCGGCCTCGTACAGTAACTTTAGAAAAAATGGGCCCACGTCCTTTTTCTGCGAGGCGGTTCAACTCCGTAGTCGGCACTCTTCGGCGTTCGGAAAGTATAAGACTTCTGTTTGGTGAGGCGTGCCACCGCTGATTTTTACGGAGCGGCTATAGCGTTACATACCACTTCGTTGGGTTCCGCGGCTTCCCCGCCCTCGTTGGCCGAGGTACCCAGAATCATTCGTACGTATTCAGAAGGTGGTAGTTTGATGTCGAGCGACGCCAAAAACCTACCCTCTTCCCCGTCTTCATCCACTTTAACCACTCGAACATTTAATCGCTGAGAAGCCCGTGTGTAAGTGGCCTGGTAGCTGTGATCGCCGCGATGGGAACGGTGCTCACTTTTTCCTATTGATTTGCGCGCGCCCACCCTCACCAACTCAAATCCTTCTACCCCCGGCATGGTATGAGAACAAATAACCGAGATTCTCGGAGCCGCTGCGACATCCGCCCCAAGAATCGTACCCGACAGGAAAAGACACGAACTAGCCACCAACAAGTTTTTAAACAACATAATTCCCACTCCTCATATTAAAGCTGATGTTGCCGAAGCTAGGGGTTTGACTGTCGCTTGGCAATTCTGAAAAAGCGAGGGTGTTATCATCTGTTTTTCATCTGATTCGGTACGATGAATATTCGTGGCCTTGAGAATTCAAGTCCGGCCGCCGCAAAACGGCGAAAATAGCCGGCTCAACACTACCCCCCTCGGTTCTGACTCGCCCCCGTCCAATAGCCCCTGTGTTAGAATTCACCCATGATAAAAGTGCTGCACCTGACGACCAGCCGCTTATTTGGCGGGGTCGAGCGCTTCCTTTTGAATCTTACCGAGCGAAAAGAGCTGGCTCCCGATATCGAATTTCATTTTGGCCTATTTTACGAAGGGCGATTTTCGGCGGAGCTGAAGAAGCTGGGTGCACAAAGCACTCTTTTAGGAGAGCCGCGCTGGAGCCGCCCGTGGACCATTTTAAAATCGCGGCGAGCTCTAAAAAAACTACTCGTCGAAAACAAGTTTGATGCCGTGATCAATCATGGTGGCTGGGTGCATTCGGTGTGCGCCCCGGTGCTGGTAAAAATGAAAATAAAGCAGATTCTGTGGCAGCACGATGCCCCTTCACCAACGCATTGGATCCAGCGCCTCGGACGCCTTACTCGCCCCAACTTAATTGTGGCCAACAGCGAATTTACGCTGGCAACGGTGCGAAGTCTTTTTCGGGATGTGCCCGCAAAAATTATTTTTCCTCCCATCGAATTGAGACAATCGTCGGTTTCGGCAACCCGACAAATGGTTCGCGACCGGCTCGGCGCTACAAAATCAGATGTGGTTATTTTGCAGGCCGCGCGATTTGATCGCTGTAAAGGCCACGCGGTTTTAATAGACGCCCTGATTGAGTTGAATAGATTAAATTTGGGCCAGTTCAGCTGGAAATGTTGGCTGGCCTCGGAGCCACAGAGCGAGCAAGAAATTCATTTAGTGGCGAATCTAAAGGCCACCGCAAAGGCAGCGGGAATTCTGGAGCATCTTATTTTCATTGGCCATCAATCATCGATGAACGAAGTCTATGCGGCGGCTGACATTTATTGTCAGCCTAATATCGGAGCGGAAGCTTTCGGAATTGTCTTTGCCGAGAGCATGTTGGCGAGGCTTCCCCTGGTAACCACGAAACTTGGTGGGGTGAGTGAGTTGGCCGATTCCGATTGCGCGCTGTGGACCGACGCGGGCAGTGCCCTTTCGGTAGCGAAAGCTCTCTACGAACTGATCCAAAGCCCGGAGAGACGCGGCAGGATGGGCCTTCACGGTTTTGAACGGGCCCATCGGCTATGCGATCCGGCGATTCAGATTAACAAAATTTCAAAAGCGTTGCTTGAACTGGGAGGCGCCGTTTCATGATCCCCGAATCGAGTGAAGTACTTTGGCGCACGGCGTAGCGGGCTCAAATGACGACTTACCTATAGAAGGACCGCACCAAAAACCGATCCGCGTTGAGATTACCAACCCACGTAACCCGGGGGTGGGCTGTACTGAAACGAGGACGCACCAAAGTTTATCGTCATTTTCATATCGGTTCCCAGTTGGATAAAGGGAAACATCGAATGGAATCTATCACTTATATTATAGGTGCGGGTCGACGTCGTGCCAGCGTAATTGAACGAGATTGTTCCGGCATCCAAGTCCACCGCCACTCCAGTTGTCGCGCCGATTAAAAACCCATCAAGGGAGCCCCCAGCCCCGTCAGCCAGATAAGCCAGATCTCCAATTCCCGCTGCGGGATAAAGCCGATCGATTTCATCCACATCAGAATCCGGAACATTAATAGTCACCTCAAAATACCTTTTTCCACAGGACCAACCCACAGAACCGACGCTGAGAACGCTTTCGGTCTGAATGAAATTGATTCCCGCTGGAGTGCTCGCCGTCAAACCTCCATTCGCTAGGATCGGGCTGATGGCGTAAGGAACGTAAGGGGGGATAATTTGGGTCAGGTGGCTTGGTCCGGCCTCCGACAAGACTGGGTTGCACTGTCCTGTGCACTGTTGCATCGCGTAGGAATAATGTTCTGGTCGCTCCGAGATGTACGGTGAACCACAGGAGGTCTCCAGTGAGGTCGGGCTAAACGGAATCCGAAAGGACCTTACCTCTCTGCATTGTTGAAATGAGGTCTCAAGTTTGCCCGATTGAGCGCGTGCGAGCGCAATCGGAGCCGCCAGGGGGCTCCCATACATTCCGGTTGCTGAAAAGTAATTTGACTGAATAGAGACGACCGGGGCGTTAGTTCCGATAACGGTAGGGGCACTACCAAATTGCATGGTGAAGATTTTTTCGATCTGAGCGCCGGGGTCGGGCTGGATCACCCACTGCTTTACGTTACCGCCCAAATAGAGCGTCAGCGGCGAGCCAGTTGCCGCAACCCTTACCGGAATAGAATCGTCCACCACCAAGTCGTTCTGTTTCGTGACCGAGTTGTATTTAGTCTTCGGAGAGACCACAACCACGTGCATAGCGTCAGAAATTGCCAGTCCATTGGGAGCTCGCTTACAAACCAGAACGTCAACTTTTACCTTTACGGTGATGCGATCGCCGTTAGCCTCCTGAATATCGTATTGCCAAAAATCTGGTCCCGTATAATCGCCATCCGGAATGTAAGTAGCGTTGCCATTTAAGTATGTCGCACCAAACGCCATCTCCTTGATCACCCCATGTTCAGGGGCTCGAGTAAGTTGAACGCTTTGCATCGAAAAGAGCTCTCCCTGATCATTCTGCAATAAATTGACAAGGCTGCTGTGGTTTTCACTGGCAAAGAGATTTCGCGTGATTTGATAATCAGTGCCCGTTAAATTCGTTGAAATATCTTGCGTTCCCTCGCCCGCGATCGGCCACCCTGCAAAGAAACCATTCGGCGGAGCATACTTCAACGGAGTCACACCGAAATTGGCGGTGATTTTCGTCCCCGTCACCAAGGCGGCCGCGGGAAACACCGGGTTATAGGTCAATAAATTCAGTGAGCTGAAAAACGGAAAGTTGTGTGGGTTGTCGATGAATTGGCGATAAAAAGTCGATTCTTCTACCGGCGAAAAAGCTTGTGGTTTTCCGTCGCGGAAATACGCCACGGTTCCTTCGTCAAGGTTGAGCGCCACCCCAATAGTTTGACCAACGGTAAAAGCGGGTGCAGCGCCCGATTCATTCCAAAACATCCCGCTTGCCAATGATTCGTATCCGTACGTTCCGAGCACATTCTCATAGTAAGAACCCATGAACAGTAAATTATAAGCGTCACTAACGTCCGTCGTTTTTTCATCCACCGTAAATTCGAAATAGTATTTCCCGCACGAACGGCCGACGCTCGTCGAGAACACACTACCGAAACGGCTCGCCCCCGTTGCCGACACCCCATTGATAGCGACATTGCCTTCCCTAGTTGGTACCCAATGGACAGGCCCCGGCTCCACCGTAATGGGGGTGCACATGGCACTGCAGTTTTGGTCGGCGAGGGAATAATGGACGTCGGTCGAAACCGATCGGGCGTTCATCGGAACCCGGATATTCGCCCAGTATTCTGTGGTTTGGTATGTCATTTCCACGGCGCCCAGATAGTCTCGGACAAAGCCTACATACTTCGCGAAACTCACTTCCTCTTGTCCCACCCAATCGAGCGGGATAGCTTCGGTAATTCCGTCGACCTGATATTCAAGGTGTTCGATCAAGACAGTGGTCCCCACGATGACTGGCGACTGGTTTCCTAGGGGATGGATCTCAACCACCCTTGAAAGCACAGCGCTGGGTTGTAAAGTAATTTTCCATCGGGCTGCGGGAGAAAACGAACCAAGCACCAAAGTAATTGGGCCGGGGGCTGGCGCAACGACAACCTCTACCTCAGCAGCGGGGAAAGCATCGGACGGCATGTATCGCGTGTTAATGATATGAACGTTGGAGGCCAAATTAGCGCCGCGGGGAATACGCATGCACTGCAACACATCCACAATTACATTCACTTCGATTACGGGGCTGCCATCGGCAGGTTCCAAATAGTATGTGAAGCTGTCACGGCCGCGGTATCCAGCCATGGGTAGGTAGATAGCGGTATCGGCTTCAACCGTAACATCCAAAATGAGCGGAGCAACCGAACCATGGCGGGGCGCCGAAGTGAGGGTGATGCGCCCCCGAGGTAAGGCGCCGCCAGAATCGGTTTGGTTAAGAACGATCTCCAGAGGTTGATCAGTGGTTGCAAATAGGCCTCGGGTAATGCCGTATCCTTCGCCGTTGCCGCGGGGACCATTTTTCTTTTCTGCGGGACCATCGTCACCCGCCACACCGATGCCCCCCACCACGGGACGGCTGCTAGTTAGTCTTAAGCACCCCGAAACGGTAAAAACCAGAACCAAAACAAGTCCGATGAGGCGACCCTTGGCTAACCAAAGAGTGAAGAGATCAGCACAATTTTTCAACCACTTACGTCCCATGAATAAAGTATACTTTAGGTGGATTTTCTAAGGGCTCATAACGATGTCTCAATCCGCCAAAAGATCGACGCTTGAGATTATGAATCATATCGAAAAGTTGATTGCGGTCGGCAGTAACACGCTGGCCGCCGTTGAGTTTCAGAACCTCGCGCTTCATCACATACCTCGTACGAAAAAGTTAAGTTTCGCCAGCTGGGCGCGAGTCTCAGGTTTCCCGTTTCTGGCCATTCGCCTTCTGCGTCCCCTGGTCCGACCGGCGGATGGCGATCTAGAAACGGCTTCAATCGCAGAAAACGCGGTGTATGCCGCCGCGCTGATCAAGATTGGCGCGCTTTATGAAGCAATCGATATTTTGGAAGGCTTAAGCCCTAAGGAACACCCTGAAGTGTTGCTCTACCGCGCCCACGCCTCTATCGCCAACTGGGACTACGAAGCCGTAATCCCCTTATTGAACCAATATCTAGGCAAGTCGCTACTTTCCCCGCGTGAACGAGTGATTGGACAATTGAATCTGTTAGCTAGTTTCATTCACGAACGTGATTTTCATCAGGCGCTCCCATTAATTGAACAGCTGGAAAAAACAACCTCTGAGCATAAGATGGACCGTTTTTTGGGAAACGCGCTTGAACTCTCCGCCCAATATTTTATTCGCACTGAGCAATGGGCAGAGGCAGAAAAAACATTGGCCTCCGCCTTGAAGGTGATGCCAGAAAACTCGCTTGACGAGCTATTCGTGCGTAAATGGCAGGCCATCTTAAAACTCAACGTAAGCACGCGGGCGGGAACCCCCATTTCAGCACCGCTGAAAGCTATTCGCGAGGAGGCGATGCTTCGACGTCACTGGGAAACGGTGCGCGACTGCGACTACCATCTAGCGATTTGTCTCGTCGACAAGGAGCTGGCCATCCGTCTTTGTTTCGGAACTCCCAGCGAACCCTTTTGTAGGCGCCTTTTCCGTGAGTTTCCGGCTCCGATTGACTTGCCCGAGACTTTTGACTGGAGCCTCGGACCTCAGGGTAAAGACGCGAAACTTTTTGATTTCACCCAGACGATTGAATTACAGACGCGGCTCGGTTTGCGAACCTCGCCGGCGGGCTGGAAGATTATGGGAGTCCTGGTCTCTGATTTTTACCGGCCAACGACGTTGCCCCATCTTTTCGCCGAGCTGCATCGTGAGGAGTATTTTAACCCTACCGCTTCCAAAAAGCGCATCCACCAATCGATCCATACGCTACGAGACCATCTGAAAGAAAATCAAAGTGAGATTTTTATCGAACAAAACCAGGGCCAATATCGCTTGGCCGCGCGAACCAACACAACCTTACGGTTGGCAAGAAGAAGGAGCGAAGAGACGGCCGGAAAGATCATCTCCAACAAACTTCTCTTCACTCTAGGGGACACCTTATTTTCGATCCACGACGCCGCTAAGGTACTTAACTTGACCCCACGTCACACCGCTCGCTTAATCGCCAACGCCATTTCAGAAGGGTTCATTCTAAGATTTGGGGCGGGCAGCGCAACCCGCTACCACATCAATTTTCGCATGCCCCCCCGCAAACAGGCCGCGTAAGGGCCCAAGGCGCTCACCTACCTCCCAAATGATTGAAATAACTCCGTAGTTAACTGTCTAGGTTTCAGACGCTCCCGACATCCATGTGAGTTCAGAAGTTTTGACCGCGAACTATACTTTAATTGTAGGACGTAGGCTCAAGTTTAACGAAGAGTTTAGGAGTGAGTATGTACATTAAATTAATGGTTATGAAATGCGATGCCGCCGGTGAAATGGTTTCAAAAACGGTCTTACTCAAAAAGGATTCGCTGATAATCGGCAGCAAAGGCTCAGATCTTAAGCTTGAGGATGATCATTGTGCCTGCCAGCACGCCATGTTGTACCAAGGCCTGCGCGGCGAATTGCGCGTGATGGACATGCAGACGACGGCCGGAACCTTTGTTGGTGAAGAATTAGTTAAGGACATGCCAATCGGCCCAGGTTCGCACATTCGCATCGGCGACACCGTGGTTTCGATTGTAGAATATGAGTGTGAGCCCAGTTCGCTTGGCGAATCGGTCTCCCCCAATAAAGCTTACCCAATCAACCTACTCTGGACAGAAAAGGACAGCTTAGGTCGGATTTACGATGAAGAACCTGGCTCCCTACAAAAGGGATTGGCTCGTTAAGTTTTACAATTTTTTTTAGTTCACCGTCCTAAGGAGTACGTATGCAGACGCTCAAATTACCACTAACGATCTATTTTCTGTTTTTGATTCTTTTTTCTCTTGCGACGTTGCCGATGCTAATCGCGGGTTGACCCCAACAGCGACCCCTTAATTGTCATGAACTTCGGGATTCATCGTCGCCTCAATAATCTTGGCGAGGCGGCGGCTGGCTTTAGATTTTTGCACGTCGGCACGAAACACCAAGTATATTTTGTCTAAAAACCGAGGACTCTCTTCGCCAAATGGCTCGAGCTTTTGGGCTTTGATTCTGGTTGCTACTCGCGTCGGCAAAATGCCTACTCCTGCGCCCGAGGCCACCAGCGCGGTGATCACTTCAAGGCTCGAGGTGTTTAATACGCGTTTGAAACCCATCCCTTTTTTGGCCAGCTGCTTTAAGATTGCCTGGGTTTGCAACAAGTCGTCGTCGCAAATTAAAACGGCTTCACCGCTGTACGGATCTTGAAGTGGCGTGCGCTTCGGTCCAACCCATAGTGTGACTTCGTCTTTCGCCATCGCCCGAATGACCAGGTCGGGATGTTGCCACGGGTTCACCACAATTCCGAAGTCCACCTTAAAACTGATAACGTCTTCAGTTATCTTACGCGACAAATCGTGCACCAGTTTCAACTCCAACTCGGCGTTCTGGGCGAGCAAGTCGCTGACAAAACTGGGTAGCGAGTAGAGCGCCACCGAAGGGTGGCAGCCGATAATGTAACGACCCCGAATTTCATTTTCATCGCGTAGCGCGTCTTCGCGGATACGTTCCCACTCCAGTAGCAACAGGCGCGCTTGAGCGACCAGCTTCTGGCCGGAGTGGGTTAAATGCACCCCCGATTTGGTGCGAATTAAGAGCGGGGCGCCAAAATTTGCCTCCAGCCGTTGCACCGCCAAACTCAATGTGGGCTGACTTATCCCCAATCGCTCGGCGGCGCGGGATACGTTTAGGGTCTGGCTGACCTCGATGAAATAGACCAAATCGTGAGGAGAAGGCATCATAGGTTTTATTTATTACACCTATTCCCCTTATGAATTCGACAGATTTGTAGCAAACAGAGAAACTAGACTTGTAGGCCTTAAATCGGCCCCCCGATGGGAAAGCGACGACCCGGAGGGGGGCCCGATTTCTTCAACTTTCCCCCGGCTTATGGTCTACTCCGCACCATCATTGCTACCATCGTACTGATCCGGTCCCTGATTGCGACGGCTAAAGGCATCTAAATCACATTTTTGCGCGGCAAGATTCATTCGCGTTGCAAACGCGCTTCTATCGGCAGCATCGCGGGCAAGCAACGCCGCTTTACGCGCGGACCAACCCACTGTTTCTTTCAGGTGGGCGAACTCTTCTTCAAGTGAAGGGTATTGGTTACGGATCAAGGTTCCAAAATCAATGAGCTGCCGTAACCATAAGTAAGTACGAGGCAGCATCGGCAATACCACCAGACCATAGGCCGGCATGCGCAGCCAGGTGCGGGCCGAAGATCGATCGAGCAGCCCAAACGATTCGGTACAACAGCTTCGCGTGAGGGTGTTGTACATTTGGGCCATGCCGAGCGTGTCACTACGGACCAGGGCTTCCCGAAGTAGGGTTTGTTCAGCATTGGGCAAGACCGAAAGCGGAATCTGCTCGACGTGCTGGTCATTCAGATAAATGGATTTGAAATAGGCCTCTTCAATCGACATGAACCTGAGCCCCAAACCAAAGTGGTTTCTCACGCCGTTAAATAAATCGTATTTGTCACCGTAAACCGGCATCGCCTCGACGGAGTAAACCACGTCAGAAATTTTATTGCTGGTGGGGACCGCGGCCCCCGCTGGCGCATAGAGCTCAATTTCATGGCCCTTTTTCATTTTAAAGCGTAACTGTGCGTGCGCAGCCGGAACCTTAGTTTTCATCACCACTTTGTGAAAAAAAATTTCGTCAACGCCGTCTGCCGGAAAGCGGGCGATCCAGAATTTTCCTTCGTGATAAAAGTTGGCGATAATGATGTCGTCGGCGTTTTGCCGGTAGGGGGAGGCCTCGAGATCAGTAAAAATACGGATGGAGCGGCGATCGCGCGTGTCGAGTAGCTGCCCCTGGTACCTTCCCCGCGGCATATAGGCGTTTTCATAGTTGTCTTCATCGCCCCCAAAAACGGGAGTTGCCGCGATGAAAAGAGTGAGGGCGAGGGCCACCAACGCATAGTTTTTCATCTTAAATTCCTCAACCGGCCCTAAATGGTCCGTGTCCGCAAGATGTGACAACGCAAGCGCACAATCAAGAGGATTAATGCGCAATTTTAGAGGAACTTATCGAGGACAAAAAAACAGGCCAATCCCAACGCGGCGGCGATTGGCAGTGTGGTGATCCAGGCGGTGAGAATGGTTGGCGTATTTGTGGTCTTCTTTGAGCGAAAAACTCAGGTGGTTTGGCCACCGCAACTAGAACCCTGACCGGCGGTGCAACCGTAGCAGTGCTGATCAATGGCGATGCAGCGCGAGCTGAGTACGGAACTGTCAAAATCTTTTATGTGACGAAGCGAAGACTTCACTTCGATCTCAAGCATCTGATTAAAATCGCAGTCGTAGAGTTTTCCATCCCATCCTACCGACACCATACTGCGGCACATCACGCCGGCCGCCGAGGCTGGGTTATAGGACTGCACCAGTTTGCTCATGTAAGTTTCCAGCCCCCCACTTTCAACGAGAAACTCAAGAAACCGCGAAACCGGCAAGTTAGTGATGGTAAGCAATTCATTAAATTCGATCGCAAAAAGGCTCTTCAGCTCCCGCTTAAAATCGCGCTCAAGCTTTGCTTGATCAGGGGGCAAAAACGCACCGGCCGGATTGTAGACCAGGTCGAGCATTAACCCAGTACCGTCTTTGCCGTAGCCCACGTCGTTTAGCATTTTCAAAGCCGTAATCGATTTGTCGAAAACGCCCAGGCCGCGTTGTTGATCGGTGTTAGTTTTGCTGTAGCAAGGCAGCGAACTCACCACGTGCACCCTATGCTCGGCAAAAAACTGAGGCAGGTCGTTGTAGCGCTTGGCCGCCAAAATAATTGTAAGATTGCAGCGCACGATGACCTGCACCCCCAACGCCGAAAGCTGCTCAACCAACCACCGAAAGTCAGGGTTCATTTCGGGGGCGCCCCCGGTAATATCGACCGTACGGATCTTCGAACCTTTGATCACATTTAGGCAGTGCTGCATCGTTTCGCGGGTCATGACCTCGGTGCGATCGGGTCCGGCGTCGACGTGGCAATGAGTGCACGTCTGGTTGCACATTTTTCCCACATTCAACTGTAGGGTATGAATTTCGGTGGGCACTAAAGGGAATAGGCCGGTCTCCTCAAGCTTGGTCGCAAACTTTGGCAGCTTGTTTAACCCGTCCTGAGCGCCATTGAGCAGCTCGATTTGGTGGGAAGAGACGCTTAGCGGATCATTTCTGAGTGAAAGTGTTTTCATCATTTCTTGCCATGGAATCTTGACGATTTTGTCAGGAGTCGCGGATTAACTGGTCGTGAGGATCACGATAAACCCAAGGCCGGCGGTTGCAAAAGATTTTTTAAGTTGTGAAACTTAATTTCAACCCTGCCCGCAGGCGGACGCCGTGTCTTTTTAAATAGCAGGCCCTTTAAAAAACCAAGTCCGTAGCCATAGTGGAGAAGAGTAAAAATGCCGGTGAACTTAAAAAGGGCGCCACTAAACTTTGATAGCGTTACCGAAGCCACAACAATTGCCGCGAAATAGCCGAAGACTAGCCCGGCAATTAAAACTGAATTGGTTAGCATCGCGTAGATTGTGAAGCCAACCAGTATTGAGGGGGCAAGTAGAATGAGATCCAAAGGCTGCACGTGTTCAAAAAAATGTTTTGCCCGGCCTTCGCCGTAAGTTAGACCGAGCTGGAACACTGTTTTGAAGCTGGCACGCTGCCTACGGTAAGCCGCAAACTGCGGATGATAAAGGGGGCGAATTCCCGCGGCGGTTACCCGCTTTAGCCACTGATTTTCTTCGCCGGGATACAGATCTTCTTTAAAGCCCTCTGACTGCAAAAAGAGGTCGCGCGAAATAAGCAGATTCGCCAAAATTAAATCGCGCTCCGTAGCAAAACGAGCCTCCCCTTCCCTTGAATAGCGAAATCGGTAAGGTCCAATCCCCAAGGGCGAAGCAAAGGCCAAACCCAACGCCTTTTCAAAAGGTTCGGCGCTGGGGGGAAGCACCACCGGCCCGCCGAGAATCAACTCATTAGGATTCACCGCAAATTGGCGCAGGGTTTGGTCCAGACAGGCCAAGTTGGTGTGACTTACGGTTGTGTCGTCATCTAAGAAATATAAAAAGTTTCCGGTGGCTTGCCGGGCGGCTTGGTTTCGTTGCAGGGCCGGACGGTTTCCGTAGGCAACTATGATTTCAAATCTTTCGCGCGACAGGTTCAAGGCGCGCAACGAATTCAACGCCACGTAGGGGATTTGCTCGGGACGCGCCGCGATAATGAATGAGATGCGGTAACGGCCCCAAGGTTCGAACGAAGCCGGCGAATCACAAAAGAGTTTGCCGTATTCTTGTTCAAAGAAATGAATGGCAAGGTTGTGGTTCACTTTTTTTAAATTGAGATACCGAATTGTAAGGGCATCCGGTCATCAAAACAACCGCCGTGAAAGGGCGGCCGAAGGGAGATCTAGGGACTAAGCGTCAAAGGATGAGGCGAAGCAGAGCGACCGAAACCAGGCCGGTGAGTACGCTCACCAGAATATTTCGCGCCGTTACCGCAATGAATAAGCTGGGAACGGCCGCTAAAATAAAAGCCTCGTTGCCGGCAAGCGAAACCCTACCCTGATAAACGAACAGTTGAGTAGCGAGCATGGCGCAAATGATGCTGGCGGGCACGTACGACAGCCAACGGCGCATTCCCGAGGGCAGCGGTTTTCTTCCGAGCAGCAGTAACGGTAGTACCCGCGGTATTTGCGTAACCAGCGCCATGCCGGCGACAATTAAGTAGGGGTTGGTGCCTGACATTCTCTCTCCAGCCAATAGCCTAAGGTGGGCCCACAAATCGCGGCCAATAAAACTCCACCCGTCGCCTGCCCCAGCGCCACCGCGAGTAAAGCAATGCAAGCACTGCTCAACCCCACCACCAATTGAATGCGGGTGCGCAACATAAGTCCCGCCAAACCAATCAGCATGCCGGGCAAGGCGTAGTCTAAGCCAAACGCTTTTACATCGAGCACCATGCCACTCAATTGGTAGCCCAAAATCGTACCGATAACCCATGACGCGTGAATGACGGACTGAAAATTTAACGTGCGATTCTGTGAGAGCGGAACGCGCGCGCCCTCGGCCGATAAAGCGGCAAAAGTTTCGTCGGTGTGCTGCAATCCAAAAAGCGTTTTTCGAAGCACGGGCCAATGACCTAACCGCTCAGCAATGGCGGTGCCCAACAGCAGCAATCGCAGATTTACCAAAAACGTAGTGAGGATCACCACCGAGGCAGGTTGGCCAGCCGCCAACAGTCCAACGGCGATCATTTGCGAGCAGCCGGCATAGACAAAGAGCGACATCGCCACGGTAGCGGCAAACGGAAAACCAGAATTGTGGGCACTCACCCCAAACGCAAAGGCGATGGGCAGATAGGCCAAGCAGATCGGTAAAGCGGCCAAGAGGTAGCGCGGAATTCGAATTAGCTGTGGCCGCCGTAAGGCGAAAATGGAATGTGACGTGGCTCTCATGACGCGACGCAACTTACTTGAAAAGACTCGCCTAAATCAACCCAAAAGGGCCACCTAACCATACCCTGAAGAGAATTAATTCAGTTTGCTACGCCAATGAAAGTGCTTTGCTAACCGGCACGCCATTTTTCACCGTTAATCGACGCAAAAAAGGGCACCCCCGCCCCTATTCTTCAGTTTGATATAATCGAGGGATGCCTAAAAATTGGATTCTGATCGCGGCCCTTATCGCCGGAAAGTTTGTTTTTGCCGATACCGAAGAGTGCGACCCCACTAAACGGTTTGTTTTTGGGTGTGATCCCATTGAACCGCTCTACCAGGTGCGGATAAAACTGGCGCCTAAGCACGGCCCCATCACCCTGGCCTACTGGCAAACCCCCTACCCCGTAGGCATGACCCCGACCGGTGGCCCCGAGAGCTGCCAGTATAAAAAAAGTTACGAAGCCATGTACTCGGCCACCACCAGCGACATTGCCGAAACCGTGGCCTTTGGCGCCATTGGCTCGGAGATCAAAGTTACCAACTTAGGGCTACGGCCGGTGAAAGTGGAGTTTACCGGAACCACCGCGGGTGAACCATTGGCCAAGGGCGAAAGCAAAAAGTTTTCGCTCACCACCGCCGCCGAAGACCAAGTGATCGGCGCCACCATACCGTTGTGGAAAATTTGGCAGATCCCCGAAAAGAAGAAAGGCAAAACCATCTGCTCACGCGAAGCAAAAAAGAGACGACTCAAAGCCCAGGTGGTCACCCTCAAAGTGCAAACCGAAGAGGCCGGCATGTGGGAAGAGTCCGCTGCAGCGGGGGAAGTGCCGCCGGCTGCCGCCGCGCCAGCAGTTGCCATTCCCGCCATAAGCCCTGTGCCCACGCCATGATTAGCCAAGGCCCTGAGCAACTGAAATGGGTCTGATCCTCAAGAAGCGTTAACCTGAATAAGTTGCTACAATTCGTACGAGAGGCCACGATGATTAGAACTTTCTCCTCCCTGCTCCCCGCTCTGCTCGCCGGATTACTGCTGGCCCCCATCCAAAAGGCCTGGGGATGGGGCGATTTAGGCCACCAAACGATTGCCGAAATTGCCGAACGGCACCTTTCGGAGGCAGGTAAACACTTTGTCACTCAGACTCTAGGCGCAGAACCACTGGCCACCGCCTCCTTATTTGCGGATCTGGTGCGGCCCGACACCCGCTTCGACCCCTTTGTTCCGTACCACTACATTGAAATTCCGCCTGGCCTTACGCCAAAAACCCTCACCCCTAAAAACCGAGCTAAAAAAGACGCCCATCTGCTCTTAACCCAAGCCCCGAGTTTACTCTTAGACCCAAGCAAATCCCCCAACCAAAAGCGGTTGCTGTTTCGCTACCTAATCCACGCGTTAGGTGACATTCACCAACCCTTGCACGTAGGCAACGGGCTAGATCGCGGGGGCAGTCTCTGCACGGTGCAATGGCGCGAGGTGAGCAGCGAAAAGGTGATCGAAGTAAACCTTCACTCCGTCTGGGATGACCGCATTTTTGATTACGTGGCGGAAGATTTCTACAGCAAAAACCCTCGTCGACGAAAAGAGCGAAGGCGCATCAGCTACGTTGAATATGCCGATGCTATTTTACGGGAGGCAGAAAAACAGCCCGCTATCCAGAAGAAAGACCTTCAGGAGGTAGCAGCTCCCAACTTCACCACGTGGTACGAAGAGGCCATCGCCCTTCACTCGAACGTGTACCCAGATCAAAAAGAGACCAAACCGCAAGACCGCGAATACTGTAAAGTAAATGACAAGTCTAAGCCCGACGATACCGCCCTTGGCCTTTACGACCCCGCAAAAGTTCCCACCGTGCAAGCCGACTACGCCCGGCGCTCACTTAAAATCGCCGAGCGCCAGATTTTAAAGGCGGGATACCGCCTGGCGGCCATGATCAATCGAATGGCCGTTCAGGGCGTGCCAGCAAAATTTGACCCGCTTGAACATAAGAAACTCGTTGAATCAGTGCTAATAGAAAACCCCGAAGGACGGTAAGCGTTTAATATCCGCCATTTTTACCTTGGCGGCGTTGGCACCCCTACCAGCCCGATGAGCCCTTTTTCTTTCCCCCACGCGTAAAGAGATAGGAGGATTCAAATGAAACTTACAAATCTAGCGACGTTAGCCAGTCTGGTCTTTTTCAGCGGTAGCCTGTTTGCGGTCGAGCGAATTCACGTAAAGGGTACGGTGTTCGCCGCGGCGGTAAATCAGGAGCTTCAGCAAATTCAACTCAAGCTCAACAATCACAAAGTACAGAGTAGTTACTTAAAGCTCATGGGCTTTCAAATTCCCTTTACTATCGATCGCGTAGTGATCGATATCGACTGCGGAATTCTCTGCCCCGATTTGGGCGACGGCCACTTTTACGTCAACGAGGTGACCTTAAAATCGCAGCGCTTCACTTTCTCGGGCAGCCATTTTAATTGGCTGGTGGAGTTTGAAGACAACGGCCGCGAAATAAAAGGGTACCACAATAAATTTGGCGACAACTGGATGCCCGACTTCAACATGTCGCGAAACCGGGTAGCCACCAATGCTCTGCCTAAGGTGACGGGCGGACAATTGGCGATGACGTTCGGCGCGTCTCGCCTAGATGCCGACATCACTTCCACGGGCGGCTGCAAACTGGCCGGAATTGACTTCTGCAACAAGCTCTTCAAAACCGATCGCCGCATTCAAAAAGCGGTGGAAAAGGCCGCCGACACCCTACTGAAAAGTGCCCGGGCTCAATCGGCGATGACCTACGGCCTAACCCGCATTCTACAACGGCAAGGAATCTCCGGCCCTTTCACCCGCGCCTACGTGAGCGGCAATGATCTGATCCTTGAAAAACCGTAAAATTCAAACCGGGGGAGCGGAGCTTTTGGCTTCACTCCCCCATTTTTTCATTCTTTATAATCAAACGTTTCTTCGCCTCGGCCAAAATGCTATCTCCTCGCCATGGATTTTTTGCCCACCAATGAAATCGAGCGGCAGTCTTTGCCGCGAGGGTGACTAAAAACTCAACGTTCTTGAATTTACATTGGCCACGCCTTTTTTAAAGGTAAGATCGAGCGTAGGCGCCAGCTGCCCCAACGCTCCCGCGCAGCCCGGCCTGGTCGGTTCGTCGTACACTAACCGCGCCGGCTCCCAAGTCTGTTCGCCCGCCCACTTTAAAATACCGTTTACCGCCGTTGCAACGCGAGGGTCTAGCAATTTTGGGTAAGACTTGGTGTCTCCCCGTTTCCATTGTTCGCGATGGGCCGAAAGATGCGCGCTCAGCCGCTTCCCCGCGGCGTTTACGATTGAGGCTAGTTGATTGGAGTAGACCAAGGGCCACTCAAAGTCCCTGGGCAGGTGCCGGTTCATACGCTGTTGAAAAACCTCAGCGGTAATTTCTCGGGTGAGCACGTCTTCGATAAGGCCCACAATTTCAACGGCCGACGAAGTGGGAATACTATCGTTTTTGTTGGGGTAGAGTTTAAGCGCAACGATAAGTTTTTCGAGGGCAGCTAACTTAGTACTTAAGTCTTTTAGCTTGGGATCAAACACCCAACGTGCGGCAATTTGCCCGGCGGCCGAAATTGGCGGTTTAACCGCCGAAACTTTCTCGGCAGGATCTGGGGCACCTTTTTCGACCGTGTCTTTCACCGCAGCGTGCGGGGTTACCGATGGGACTTGGGGGTCTAATCCCGCCCCCACCAAAGCCGGGCGCACCGCTTCTCGGGTAAAGGGGCGGCTACGGTCGGCTTTTTCCCAAGTAGTAAATAGCTCGTTAAGCCGCTGCCCCCACGGAACTGGCGCGGGGGGGATACTTTCCGTCTGGTCGTTCAGTCCGGTGATTTTATCGCCGGGTGAAGGCATGGGTAGGGTGGCAATAGTTAAATTTCTGCGCTCACTATTCTTCCCACCCGGCTCCGAAGAGTTCTTGTCTCCGTCATTGTTTTCCACGTAGGGGGGAGAGGCGCCCAGGCCCGGCGGGTGAGTTAGATGATCGCGCGGGTCTTTTTGGGGCGGCGTTGTGTCGATGACCACTTGTTCTTTAGAAAAAGGGTCTCTCAGTAAAAAATCGGCGTGTAGACCAGCCAACGACAACCCGTTGTCGCCGGGTTGCCGAACCACAACCGTTCTCGGTAAAACTTCAATGTCGGATTGAGGCCCCAAGGTCTTTTTATAGATCGACACTCCCAATTCCTGCGCCCCATCGCACATGTAACAAGAGACCCCTTCCGGATTTAGAAAACGGGCGGCCCGGGCCAATTCAGATCTAAACATCGTAAAAAATTGGTACTGCTCTTTGTTCTGGGTGTAGAGCGCCGACTGTTGCAAAATTTCTTCGAGATCAAATACGCTCAAAGATTTCTTTTCACGGCGTGAAACGGCTACCACGTGATTGATCAATTTTGGTAGGTAGGTAAAGCCATTGGCAGACAGCTCTTCGGCCACCTTCTGCAGTTGATCAAGATTGAGTTCTTTGAGAGACGCACTTTTCAGCTGGGGTCGCTCGGCCGGAGCGCCGTAAAAACCGGCCTCTATCTTGTAACCAGCTTGAGAAGTGGGAAAAACCACATACTCCCCGGTTGGGGTCTGCTTGATAGCGTAGTCCTTGTCTCTCGCCCAAACCCTTCCATCGCTGCCCACCACTCTCAAAAACGCCAGCGTGGCGCCGTCGGCGGTGGGAATTTCGAGATTGCCCGTGTGAGTTAACTCGCTCCCCAACCTGTAGTGGGAAGAATAAAGAGGGTAGCTAATGACCCTAACGTCAGTGGTAGCTTGATCAGGACGGCCGAAGGAAAAACGGAGGGGTTTTCTTTTCTCGCCGCTATCGCGAAGCAGTGTGAAAATAGGCGCAGTCGATGGGCCCGTAAGCGGTTTATTAAAAGCCGTTCCCTGGGCGGAGAGGTGACTCGGGGCTAAATTGGTATCGGCAGCGGCTCTCGATACGGGAGCTGAAGGGTTTTCTCCACCAGGATTATTAAGCCACACTGAGGTTCCGAAAATCCCGGCCGCCATGGCCGTCCCCAGCAAAGTTGCGGTTGCCCCAGGGTGTGACAACAACAAATCTTCGGCTTTTATTGCCGCTGATTCAATGAACTTATTACCTGCGTTCGCCAACCTGGTCGACGCCGGCGTGGGAAGCTCCGCTGAAAGTACCTGAATACGGCGAAAGCCGAATACCTCATTAACAATTGTAGACTTTCTCAGCCCTCTTTTATCCCAGAATTCGGGATGCTCCGAAAATCTTGCCCAAAGGGCAGACTCTAAATGGCTACCTTCAAATTTTTTTTGGCTCTGGGCGGCCATCGGAAAAGCCCATACTCTGTCTAAACCCTTCCGTTCAGCGGCCATGCCCTTTTTCCACTCCAGAAAAAAACCTTTTCCGCCGTCGGCCCTATAATGCTCGTACTGAAACTGATTGAGTCGCCTTAAGGCGTCGCGGGCAGCCCGGTTGGATTGCTCGAGCACCTCGCTCAGGTGCCCTTCGGCGGCGTTAGGCACCGAGAGCTTACCCCACTGGGCGTGGTTTAGTAAGGCGCTCGAAAAGGTCTGGGTCTCAACCCTTGACCCCGAATACATAAGCGTCTCGTTGGGGAGAAAAGTAAATCTAACTTCGGAGGGGTAGTCGAAACTAAGTTTCCCACCTACGTGCCGGCGCATGATCGCGGGCGGCTCAATCCTCTGTGCAAGCTCCGAAAAAGAGAGGGTACCTCCGTCCTTATCAAATGCTGGGGGCTGGGTGACCCGGCTAAATGGGGTTAACCCTCGGCGGTACTGGCTTTCGATCTGCCGCAGCACGTTTCGCTGGATTATTTTTACTAGCCGGGTGATCTCTTTTTCTCGCCACTCTTCAAATAGCTCTCGCTCAATTTTTTTACTATCGGGCGCCGAATCAAAAATTTCGGATCGGTTGTAGGCCTGGTTATAAATTTTTGCCGCATCGGGGTCGCTCAATCCGGGTGGATCTAAACCCTGAAATGCCAAGGGAAAAACCGTTTGAGTCACCGCATTGGCTTTGAGGTTAAGCTCGGCTTGGGTGAGTTTTCGCTCGTCGAGGTTTCCGGTGGCGACGAGAACCTGCCACGAATAGAGGGCATTCGACGAAGGCGTGGTGACCAGTTGTTCGTTTGCAAAAATCTCGTAGGTCGCTTTCTTAATCTCGCGCTTGAAAGTTTGATTTAGTTTATATCCGCGAGCGACCATCTCATTATAGGATTTACCGCGAAAGCTCGCCACTTGCTTCAATGCGGCAGCGAGTTGGCTCTTATCGGGCAGATAGTCGATTGGTAGAAATGGATTTTGGTCATGGAAGTTTAGCCACTGAACGTCGCCAAACAGCATGGTGTCGATAGCCTTTGCCATCGGTGAGAGTTGGCGGCGGCGGGTGAGAGGAGGATCGATCGCTTCTTTGGCCGGTTCGGCGTGCACGGAAAAGGCAATGAGGCACAACGCCCCCGCAACTAAAAATCTGCCCTTTAACCCCATCTCTCCATTTTGGCACTATCGGTGGACGGGGTTCAAAGTGTTCAAAACGAATACGGCGTATTCAGGGTGAATTCAGTCTTGCCCATTAGGGAAAGGGTCGCGGCTGGGATAGGGCGGCGTTGCGGTTCCCTTGGCGTTACTTCCATTCCGGCGGCTGGAGTTCGAGCGTTGATTGAGGCATTAGCCCTTAGCGAATTTTGTGTTTCGGGTTTTCCTGGAGAAACTCTTCTTGCCCGTTTAGCCTTAGCTTCGGGATCATGCCATTCTCTGGTCTCTTTCGCGGCCCACGCAATCACGTCACCCAAGGTTGCCGGCGTCTTAACTTGGAAGAGAGCAGGTCTTTGAGCGCGATGAGGTGGCTATCGGTTACGTCATCGATAACTACCCGAAGCTTAGATAGGTTCTTGGCTACGGGCTTTATCCGCTCTCGGGGGTGAGCCTGCGGATTGACTTCACTCACCGCTTTTTCAAGCTCACTCTGCTTCAGCTCCTTAGCCTTGCCAATCCACTCCGCCTGATTTGCCGCGTTGAGAATAGGGGCGATGCGGCGAGCCGATGAAAGAGAGAGTTCACCGTGAACGATGGCAGTTTTTAGCTCCGGTACTTGTACCGAAACCTCGGCCACTTTCTTAAAATAGTAAGACTGTTCTTTACTCATGCCCAATGCGCGAAGGCAGTAATCAAACACCCCTGAGTAATTTAACTCCGCAAACACCCGGGCTCGGCTCATCTCCATGAGAGTGGTGAGCACCAACCCTTCGGTGTGGAGAAGAGTTTTTGCTAGTTGTTTTACTTTTGCGTCTAAGATTTGTGCAGTGGTCGTCATGAATAAATTAGTACCATGAGATTTTCGAGAGCCTTTTTCTCGTCCACGTTCCGCGGTGAGCGATTTTCTATCCGTCGCCCTAACCGCGCCTCATAGATTAATCCGTGACCTGGAAGGGGCTTTATCGTCTGCGCTAGCGATCAAAACCGCGACGTCACGGAGCAGAGTTCGGCATTCCGTAGAGCGAAGTCCGCGGCCGTCCCCGGCCCGGCCAGCCCGGTTTTGGGGTTGGTGGGGTGAGATCGCTCCGCGAAAGTCATATAAAAGTTCTTCTCGCCGCCGGTGGAGTTCAGCAAATCATGCGGCTATACGGACTATCCATTCGAGCTCGATCCCAAGCACAAGGGGTGCTTGCAGCGCACCGAACAGATTGCAAAATTCGAAGCTCGTCCGCGATGCGGGAAAGGCCAGGCGAACCCCGAGCTTGCTTTCCGCATCGGTAGCGAGACGGCGGAGCCGATTTGGACGGGCCACGACGTCGACGAAATCGATTCCAAGGAGTATGAGGTGAAGCTGGAAGGGGATAAAGGTTTCATGCAGACCTCCTTCACGGTGCGTTTGAATCGGGCTGCGTCCTTCCGCTTTGCCGACGCAACGGGTGCCAACGTCGGCAAGGAGGGGTTTGTCACAATTGGCAAAGAAAAGATCATGGCGCCTACCATCAAGCAACGCATCGACGGCGGCTCTTTGCTCATCGAGGGAGGGAAAGAGAGCCGACTCGGGGATGTCACCTCCGCGATGAAAAAACTCTGCCCGAAATTAGCCAAGTAGGGCATGGGCGGCTCCGTGCCGTAGGGTGAAGTTCGCAGTCGGATCCCCGCGTTAGAAGCGGCTTTGGCGGGGCTTACTGTCGATTACTAAATTTATGTAGTGTCTGAAACCTGACAGTGTCCAAATAGCAGCAAGCCAATATCAACCGATTCAAGCCATTGTGAATCCGACGCCTATACTGTCTAATCTTTGGACGAAATCAGCAGCAAAGCTCAGCTCAGAAGCTGGTGCGCAGATTGCATTTTAGGCGATGGTTTGGGGTGATTCATGCTCGTTCCTCGCGTCGCCATTATTTCTGCCTTGGTCGTTTTTTTGCTGGTAGCTTGTACCGGCGCCAACCCTCCGGGCTCTGTCGTAATGAACTTAGCATCAGTTCACCCGATTCTAGTCGCAAAGGGTTTGAAATCAAAAGTAACCATAATTGGTATCCTCCGCGATGGAAGTTCGAAAGATGTTACGGGTGACCTAAGTTTTCGCGTGAAGAACGAAACGCTGGCAACTATTGATTCCACTGGCCTAATCGTCCCTCTTGCGGAAGGGACGACAGAGTTAGAAGGCGCTCTTAAGGCAGATGCTTCGATTCGAATCACGGTCCCGATTACCATTAGCGCGGCCACGTTATCTCAATTGATTGTTTCAGGTCCGACGCTGGAAGGCCCTAAAGGATTAACACGTGCGCTTGAAATTCGCGGCGTGCTATCAGATTTCTCAGTTGTTAACAACCTCGCCGACTTGTCGTTTGATTTTTCCAAAAAAGGAACCGCCGAGATGGCGTCTTCGAGCCTTCCTTACTCACTCAAATTTCTTTCTGCCGGCGTCACCGAATTGAAAATTTCAAGTGGAACCGTTTCAACGACGGTTGCGATTAAGACTAATAACGCTGTTTTCGATCACTATACTTTTTCATCCGCCGAGCTCAGTCTCCCGCAGGGAGTATCGAGCGAAGTGTATGTGCAAGATGTATACACGGACCGCTCAACCGTACCCCACGTCGGACCTGTCACCTGGCTCGGCGATACGAGCACCAGGGTATTCAATTTCAACATCGTGGAAAGGGCCGGGCAGAGTTTTGCTAACGTCTACGCGGACGCCACATTAATGGGTACCGGGATCCTAACGGCGGTGATTGGCGACGCTGTGATCCGCGCCACGGTGACGGTGCTACCCGCCATTCCGTCACAGATAGTTCTGGGCCAACCCTCGATGCTTTTCGCTTTTGATAGGGCTTACGGCATGCGTCGCCAATCTACGGCTACTAAATTGAGGTATTCAAACGGCTTGCTCGTGGAGACACTTGTTTCTGTTGATCCGAACGAGTATTTGACCGCGGAGGTAACTAGAGGCTGGTTAACCTTAGTAACAAAAACTGACCGGATGGACCTCGCCGCACAACCCATTCAAACGAAGCTCGTGGTTAGAGTCGGCGGTCTGTCGATCGAAATCGCTGCCACCTTGACGCCAAAGTTCGTTTCTTCAATCGTGCTAAGAGCGACTCCCAAAATTCCCGCCTCGTATCAAGGCGTCTTTTCCATCGCTGAGATGTTCGACAATATTGAAGATTATGGAATGTCCGGAAATGCAGTCTGCTTCTTGTCCCACACCCAGGGGGTACTGGAGAACGATGCAAATGCATCTGTAGTCTACACAGCGTCTCAAGGACAGAAGGGGTATTTCATTGCCTCTACAGCCGGCGACTACTACTTGAATTGCGCGGACACGATCTTGGACTACCGCAATGGTTCGTTGGGCCCTACGTTACTCAAGGCTTCTGGTGCGATTACCATCGTTCCCAATCGTGTTGATTCGTTCGACGTAGTTAAGGTCGCGGGTTATGATCAGAACCGTTTCTCCGCCCAAGTGACGATGCAGGGAGGTGAAAAATTCTTCGTTCCCGCCTGTTTTGTACGTTTTGAAAACCGAGGAGAGTATCCCGCGAACCGACCAAACTGCGAATTTCCCGAAGACACTTTGGCTGACTGGTTGTATCGGGAACCTTTTGTCGGAAGCTACTACGGGGCCGTTAATGTTTCGCAAGCAGCCAATCCAGTCTACTATGCGCCGCCTCTGCCGAGCGATTCGGTCATTTCGATGCGACTCAAGGCTAGAATTGGGACTCGGGTTAGCGAAATCCTTAAATTCGAAATCAAAGCTCATTGGGGTCCGCTACCTCCATGGCGACGGGATGCTACTATTTTCAATATGGGAACGTTCACATTTAGCGACCCAAGCGCCTTTGAGGTGGTTGGTTGGGGCGAATTTCGGGCGTTACGAAGTGGTAGCTTCGAAATTAATTACGAGGTTCAGGGCAAGCGGACCGGCGGCTTATTTACAATTTCCGATACTAGGCCCGCATTCGTTGTGGGAAATGCCGCTAATCAGACCGCGTCATGCGCTTCGATAGCGTTGGCAAATAGCCTGCCCGACGCGAGCAAATATCAAAAACTCAGAGTCCTTAATGACCTTCGTGCTCCTGAGGGGAGCTCAATTCCCGCAGTCTATTCCGCTGAAATAGACACGTTAGTGGGACTAGGCGGCGAGATCCTCTTCTATCCGCGCGGAAGTATTAGCTACGACCAAAGGAGTAAAAATGAGAGTTTTTATTTCGATCCTACTAAGGCGACCCTGGCCGATGGAACTCCCTACAGTCAGAAATCCGGAATGATTATCAGCTTTTTCTATCAGCCACCTTCTTCCGCCTATGGTCTGAGTTTCTGGGAGAGCCCCTATGGCTACGAATTTTTCTACGTGTTTTCGAGTTCCTTAACGCGTGTAGACCCCATGGGTCTTATCTATCTCTGCTATCGCGGCGACTGACCTAAACAGACGAAGCATATCTCACGACGACCGGCCCCGTAAATTTATGGGTGAAGCGGTTTGCTAAGCGTTGCGCGCGCATTGGCCTGGCGGGGCTCGCGCCCGCTCGGCCAATGCGTTATAGCGGAGACACTGGAAGCCGGCGCATAACGCCCGGTCTAAAGAAAGGTTCGCGGCCCTTACACAGCGTCAGACGGAGTTTTGGAGCACCTATTGCCCGTGGTTACATTTATCGGGAATAGACGGCTGGTCGGAAATGCCCCTTTATACTTCCTATCCATTCGCGAAAAAGTAGAAAGCCATACCGCAAATAAGTGTTACCTATGTTCGAGGTTGCGCCTCTGTAGGAATGGCGATCTGCGGGGAGCGTGGAGGCTTCCTTGGCGTTTCACTTAAGGTAAGACTTTAGCTTTTCACCTTGGTGCTGCCGAGTTGTGCTGTATCGTGGAGGCGCAACCTACTTTGCCACGACCACTTTCACTGGGTTTCCCTTACTTGTCTTATAGTCATCGCCCGAGGTTCTTTTTTGCGCGAGACTTCGAGTCGGGTGGGCGGTTTCCTGAGAGAGTTTCTCAAAAGTGGTATTTCGCCGTCATTGCGTCTATGGAAAAGGAACACAAGGGAAAAAGACTCCCCTGACAAGAGCTAGGCCCTTGTTTTTT
>JAYSWN010000076.1:0-1883 GCA_043718025.1 Pseudomonadota bacterium | reverse complement strand
CACCGTTTCGGGCGGCCTTAAAATCTAAGCCACTCAATAGCGCCGCGTGACGATCGTTAAACGCCTCGTCGACGATTTGAAATCTATATATGGGGAGTGGAAACACTCCCTGAATAGTTAGAAGATCCACTGCGCCCTCCATGGTCCACAAAATAGCCTACCAAAGCGCTGAGTACACGCCATCCGGTTTTTAGCTATAATTAACCCTTGTCACGCAACGTTAAAAACGAGGCTCATCTTAATTGCCTACGACGCCAATGGCTATACCCCGGCCTTTTAAGCGTAGCGCTTACGTTCATTCTATATTTGTGGGTAAGGCCGCTTTCGCTCCCCTTTATCGACGATACCGCCATTTTGCTTCGCTATCTCGACAACGTTCGGCAGGGGGCTTTCTATACCTTCAATAAAGTCGACGGCCCGGTATTTGGCATCAGCTCTCCGCTTCATTTCATTTTGTGTGCTCTCTTTGTGTTAGCCAGTTTCTCTTCCGAGATAGCGGTGGTGCTCGCCAATTCGGTAGGAAGCTTCTTTTTCTTTTTAGTGCTCTTTCGAATTTTCCGACTGGTTTATCCCCATGATTTGGTTGCCGCCATCCTGACTGCGGTAATTGCCTTCGGTTCTCAATATCTGGTCCTCTCATTTTTTTCGGGCCTTGAAACGCCGCTTCATCTTGCTTTGATCTTGGCTGCGGTGTGGTTTTTTATGCTGAGATCGCGCTTTCTTTATTTTTTTGCGGCCCTGAGTGTGATTTCAAAGCTCGATGCCGTGGGCATTTGGTTTGCGTTGTGCGCCTTGGCCCTAATTCGCGATCGGTTCGAGGCAAAAAGTGCGTGGCAGGCGCAACTTAAACAAAACGCGAAGCCCTTTGTAATATGGTCTTTGCTACCCCTGGCCCTCTGGGTTTTATTTTCATTCTGGCTATTTGGGTCTCCGCTTCCCCAGAGTTTTAACGCGAAGATGTTCTATTACGGAAACTACCACGGGCTGAGTGGTCGCTTTCTTGAACCATTCTTTGCCTCGCTTGCGCTTCGGGTTGCCGCCATTACCGGCGGGCTGTTTATGCTGGGGGCCGGGTGCTTGGCCGTTTGGCACCGAAGCCTTAACGTGAGTTTTGTGCTGTCAACGATCTCGGCCATCAGTCTTATTGAATATTGTTTCTATAATTTCGCAGAACGAAGTTACTGGTACTACGCTTTGCCTGAAATCACGGCGCTAATCGCGGTAATTGCTCTACCCGGCGTGGTTTGGTTTGAGTGGCGGCTTAAACCAAACCGACGGGCCGTCTTGGTGCCGGCGTTGTTTACCGTTTTGGTGTTGTTTGTTTTCGGCCCCCGAAGATTTATTGCCGATGAACTTGTCAAAGACGTGCAACTTTTTTGTCGGTACGGGGAAGGGGAGCGGCTTGAACTTGCCAAACAAGTTTCCCGGCTCACCCCTCCAACGGCGGTGCTGCTCGCAGGTCACGGTCATTTTTTCAGGCAGTTTTCGGGTTACGCGGCAGATTTTAGCGGGCTCAATTCTCGGCTGGCCACTGCGCTTAAGCTGCGGATGAAAGATCTGATTGAGCACTTTCAACCCGCCACTCTGGTGATGCACGGGCTACCCGATGAGGCGCTTCAGCGCTCGCACCGTATGGCGCTGCGCTTGTCGGCGTACAACATGCAAACGTTTGGTCCGCCGCCGTGGCGGGTATTTACTTTAGGGGATGGCGACGGTTCGGTGGTCAGGCTGCTCGACACGCCAGGAAATACGGCGACTCGTAAGCAGACTCGTTTTGAAGTTGATAGCGGCCTCGCTCTAAAGGTTCCGGCGGGTTCAGTACAGCGATTTGAAATGGGCGTGGTGCGGCGGCGAAGCGAGCAGAGCGTGTTGATGACGGCCTA
>JAYSWN010000075.1:0-34862 GCA_043718025.1 Pseudomonadota bacterium | reverse complement strand
TTGCGGCCGTCGTTTTTCTCTCCTCGCTTAGTATCAGCGTATGGGCGCTGCCGCAGCAGGGGTATGACGTCTGTGCGAAGATGGACGATGAACATGATCGTTTGAAGTGTTTAGAAATTGTTCGGGAGGCCACCCGCCCCTACCCCAAACCGATTATTGAAATGGCCGACAAACTGGTCGATGCCTCCTTTCGCAACCGACTTTTGGTTGCGGCTCGAGATCGGGCGTTTCCTGCGAAGGCCCTTTCAGTTTGCCAACCTCTTGCCAAGGACGAATCAATTAGGACGCTGATTACGTGCATTGAGAAGGCGGGAAAATACTCTCCGAAGCTGGCTAAGGCCGCCACCGAGCCCACTGAGGCTTACGCTTACAACTTTGATGCCTACGAGAAATCGATTCAAGCCACCCACAACCAGGCCGTTTCTGGATGCAAGGGGTGGCCGTACTATGAATTTAAAGACCCCAGTTGGAAGAGGAATCAGTGCTGGTCGACCACTCACAACCAATCTTACAACGATTGGACCATAACCTACCGGAGAGAGGTTACGGCTCGCGGTACGGCTTATGATGCCCCGGTTCCGGTAGCGGTGTCCCGGGTAAGAACTTACTCTCTCTATCATTGCCGAGCGGACTTTATTTGTTATCGATGGGACAAAGACTTCACGGAAGTTGAAGAACCGTAGATCCTGGCCAATTCCCACCACCGCAATAAGTTGTGAACCGCCGCGCAGTAACGCGGCGAGAGATTCCTCTTAACACCAACCATGCTAGTCAGGGTTCATGGGATGTTTTTGGGGGACTCTATGAAAAAAGCACTGATACTATTTTCACTCTTTTTAACCTTGGGATTGGGCTCCGGTAAGGCTGAGGCGTATCCCATTTTTTATCCTTACGTGAACAATGCCTGGATTGGCGGCTATTACGGAGGCTGGGGCTACTACCCTTGGTACGGCGCCCCCTACTATCCGATTTATGGATATTCATACTGGAGCGCCTTTAATTATGCTCCGTACTACGCGTCCTTTGGAGCCATCTCGATCTCCAAATCAAAAGGAAATTTCGGCGTCAGTTGGGTGAGTAACACCCGGGCCAACGCCATCAGCAGTGCCAACGCGTACTGCGGACAAGAAGATTGCGCCCCGGTGGTCTGGGTGCAAGGCGGCTGTGCTGCCGTAGCCCGTTCTGAGGGTGGAAAAAATTTGGGCTGGGGATACTACACCACCAAATACCAAGCCATTTCTTACGCCATGCAATCGTGTAAACGCAGTGGCGATGAGGGCTGTAAGCTGGCGGCCTGGGTCTGCTCTTACTGAGAACAGCCTTCGGTATGAACGCCGGCACTTTCTAATTTTTACCGTGGGCGGGCAAAAGCCTTTTTTACCTGGGTGGCAGAAGCGCGTAGTTGGCGTACCGCTCCGTAACCCCGTACCACGTTCGTCTCAAAGCCAGCGTTGAGCAATCGGTAGTCCATAAACATTTCATCGCCGGCGGCAATGTCCTTTAGCGCGAACAGCAGGCCGCCCGTATAGCCAACGTTGGGGCGAAACGAATGATTGATGTAATCAGTGGGATCTTTATCTTTGATGCGGATTGATTCTACAAACCAATCACCCATCAAACGCACGCCGGTTTGCAGAGTGACTTTAAACCGTTTGCCAAATTTTTTTCGGTGGCGAGTGGCATCGAGCAGACGCACTTCGCGATCGTCACCCCAAAAGGCGATTACCGTTCCCCGCGCAATTGGCTTAGGGGTAAAACAGCCGCAGCCGTGAACCTGAGATTTTTTTGCTAAAAGTTTTACCAACATCATGGGGACTTCTCTTCGGTAGAACCAAAAAAGGTTAATTCACCCGATTCCTTGATCTTAAATTGATACATTTCAGCGACGCGCCGAAGTTCAGATTCGGTGATTTTTCCGTACTTTTCGTAAGCCTCGAGCATCGAAACATTAAACCGCCCGTAGATCGTGGCGGGTACAAAAGGGCCATTCGGATCAGCGTAGTTTTTTCCTAAGTGACGAATGAAGTAGTGTTTTCCGTTTTCGGTCGTAAGCGTGTACTCGACGCCCATCGGTTTTTGATTCAAAAAATCTACTTCGAAACCTAGCAGATCCGTAGGCTTTTCCACCTCGATGGCGCGAGCTTCCATGCGCGCCGCCCCGGCAAGCGCCGTGCTTTTTGCTTTTTGGGCAATCAGCTCAACGGTGTCTCTTACCGCCTCGTTGGCCGAGGCAATGGCTTCGCCAAAACCCGCATTCATCCCACTATTAAATTCTCGCCTTCCTAAGCCGCCTTGAGCGGCACGTTCGACTCTATGAGTAGCCGAGCTAAAGGGACCCCTGCCCGTCATCTGTTCGGCCCTAGCCACCGCGTGGGCCGCCACGTGATCGGGTACAGTTTTTAAAGCGCTGGTGGCGTGAGCCAGCCCCTGTTCAAAGGCATCACCGGGTTTTACTACGATAAACGAGTTGGCTCGCATGTTCTCCACGTCACTCTTTTTTCTGCGAAACATATTTCTCGAAAGCAGGGTCGCCGTCGTAGCGCCCCGCAATTTAGCAACGGTAGCATCTACCTCTTCGTAGTGAGCCTCATCCGCCGTAATCACCACGCCCGGTCTAAGCGAATCAACTGGTGAAACCACCGTGTGCGCCCCACGTGGGCTAAGGGTGAATCCCGCTTTCTTTATAATCTCTTCACGCGACGGTAATCCAATCGGCAAGTTCGGGCCGTAAGCCGCCTTAAAGCGCTGAAAGGCTGCACTCTGTTTGGCAATCTGGAAGGACGCGTTGGGGTCGTTTCGCTTAGTCTCGAGTTGGCGCTCCAATTTCTCGGCGCGATGCTTGGCGCGGGCCATCTTTTTTTGCAACTCGGTGAGCGGCACCCACTTATCCTCAGGCTTGCTGTACTTTTGCCAAAACAGCTCTCCGTCGTCGTCCTTCAATATTTCTGCGTAAGCCACCCATTGATCGTCAATTCTTACGAAGGCGCGGGTAATTCCGTCGTTCTCTATTCTGGTTTGGATCTCGAATTCGTTTTTGACAACAGGACGCGCCGGCGTAACCGGGGCCGCCGGAACAGCCTGAGTGACCTGTCCCTTGAAAGCTTGTCCGTGAGAGACCACGGCGCTACAACAACGCTGCCGCCGGCGAAAAATCTCCGCGTTAGCCGTACCCGCAACCAATGCAATAATAAAAATGATATGCCCAATTCGAATCATAACCCGCATCACCGTAACTTGAGTTCAATCCCGCGCCTTGGGTGTGCAAATTGCCCGCCAAATAGATTGGACATTTCAAGCTCGGTTGGCGAAGTGTTCACCGCCAGTCTACATGGTGAAGAGGCCATTTTTTGGCACAAAGCCACTGCGGTTGGATTCTTTAGGGACTCTTTATGATGATTAGTGGAAGGGGGACGTGGCAAAGTAAGTAGCCCCTCCACGATACGGAACTCAGCCCAAGCGCCAAGGTGAAAAGCTAAACCCCACCATTAAGTGAAACGCCAAGGAATCCGCCACGCTCCTCATACCTCACCGTGCTCAAAGACCTGCTCTCTTCCAAGTTAAGGCGCCCGGCAAAGTTGGCCGATGTGATTGCGTGGGCCGTGGGTGAGACCAGAGAACGGCATGACCCCGAAGTGAGACTGCGGTCAGGGCATCTTCATCTTAGTTTTACTTTAATGGTAACCGAGCCATCGGGTTGGCTTTCGCGGTAGAAGCGGTACGCCCCGTCAGCCGTGGCAAAAGACTTTGCGTCGGGTGAAGTGGTGGCAGTAATTTTTTGAGTTTCCCAAATTTTTAATGCGTCATTGGAAAACGAAACGCCAATGACCCCGTCTTTTTCAGCGTGCGAAACTTTAAAACCCTCGTCAGCCGATGCCCCTTTAAGTTCGTACAACGGGCGCGCCGTTGCCACATCGCATACGACAAAACGCTTTCCATCGTCTAGAGAAAGTAAGAAGTAATTACCGTCCGAAGAAAACTGAAGCCTACTTAATCCCTCTTCAAGACCCCGAATCGAGATTTTTTCTTTAAAAGATTTCCCATCGACTAGGTGGAACCCACTGTCAGTCAGCAGCGCTAATAAATTTTTTGAACCCGGCGAAAAAGCTCCATCGTAAACCTCGCCCCAAATGGCAGGGACTGGCGTGGGTTTGTTACTGCCGTCGATCGGAAGCACCAAGGCGTTGCCCGTGCGGGGAACCACAAACAGAGAATTTCCTTCTGGAGAAAACTCAACCGTGTCGGTTTTTTCTCCGGTTCCGTAGGCCACTTTTACTTCGCCGGTGGTAGTGTTTTCACAGCGAATCAACCCATCGTCACTGGTTGTAGCAATCCATTTTCCGTCATGAGAAAAATGAGCGTTGCGAAATTTGCTTTTATGGTCGCGCAATCGTCGGATAATTTTTCCAGTTCCAGAATCAATCAAATTCAGTTCAGACTCCTCGTATGAGATCTTCTTATAATAGGCCGCCACAATTTCATCGCTGGTAAGCGGAGGGCCCTCTTGGTCTCCTGGTTTCGGCGATTTGTCTTCTCGCGCTTTTACCAGGAGTAGGGTTTTTCCATCGGGAGAGAATTTGTGCGGGTCACCGATTTCGGCTACCGCGTGCTGGGAGATCACTCTGCCGCTGCGCGTATCCCATACCGTCACCCCTTTTTTGCGGATCATTCCGACCACTTGTGAGCCATCGTTGGCCAAAGCCAATTCAGAAGAAACGTCAGTCCTAATCAGCTCGCCCACCCAGTGTTTTGCCTTTACGTCCCAAATTCGAAAGCCCATTTGAGAAATAATCACGGCCGTGCTGCCGTCGGCGCTAATGACACCCTCGCTAAAATCGGAAAGTGCGGGCGCAAGCCCTTCCGTCCGCTTGTATTTTTGAATGATCGCCGCGGCATCTCGATCAGTACGCAGCACCTGATGGGCGGCTATTTCCGTCAGAGTTTGGTCACACCGATTAGCGGCAAAGACCAGGGGAGAACTCAGCAAGCACGCTATGTAAATCGGCCAATGAGGGGCGAGTTTAGACACCATGCCAAATTGTAACACGGCGAAAAGCGCGTCGTAATTGCGCCCACGATGGAAATGAGGAGACGGCTTTTGACGGACTGCAGGCCGGTCTAAGGCCCAGCGGACACGACGAAGGTATTTTTTTAGACGACGGCAAAGAGCGCTATACGCAGGATCAAAAACACGACCTCATCGCCTTTTTGCAAACGTTATAGAGAAAAGAAATTAGCGCTTTCTATAGCCGGCTATTCTCTAATTACATCCGGCCAAAACGTTGTCTGCGACGTTATTGGCATTGATCGTAGTTTTGCTCTTTTGAATATCGCCGATTTGAGCAGAACAGACCGTACCTGCCCATTTGGCTTTAAATTGACGGACCAGCTCGCACTGTCTGGCGCGTGTGCCGGGATAGGCAAAAGCTGAATTATAATCAGAGATAAACTGGTTGCCACAATTGCCGCCACAACCCGCCAATAGAGAAATCAGCGCCAGGGAACAAAATAGTTTTCTATTCACCGCAACTACCTCCGGTTTAGAAACAAAACCGATGTACTACATTCTGACAATAAGATGAAGGCTATTATGGCCCAGCGGATGGCGGCTTGCGCCCACGCAGGCGCCTGATAAGCGGGGGAACGACAATCATCAGTCCAATGATGATGATCGTGGTCCAGGTTCCATCGCCGAGAATGTTATTGAGCCAGAGGGTGGATATCATCAATACGGTGAAGTAGAGCATGTCGCCCGCAATCGCCAGCGCCCAACCGGTGATAAAACCGTGGCCGGCCGCCTTAGACACCGCTCGACCGGTCATGGGGTCAACCCCGAAGGCCACCAGAATAAGCGCAAGCGGCCCCATCGCGCTGCCGTAATGGGGGGTGGTCATTTTTATCGACCTATTCATTGCCTCCCGAAAGCGGGCGAAAAAGGGCGAGTCTTTTCCCAAAAAGAGGATCAGCTTCATCATCGGCTCAAAGGCGCAGGCCAAAATCACGTCGGATATGAAATACAAAACCAACATTCCGGGCCAGTCGATAGTAAGGCTGCGCGCGCGCAACACCCCGGCCGGAATGCCCCCGCCGATCGGAATCAGAAAAAGCATTAAAACTTGCCACGCACTCGACGTTGTCACTCTTCTCCCTCATTGCGGATTTCATGAACCGCGTCTAGCCCCATGCGAATCCGGAGATGGGTGTCAGCCCCTGATAACCTTAAGATCGTTAACCAATTGGTTTCCAGTTTGAGCCTCAGTTGAGTGGTTTACGACACACTCCATTTTTCTCTTTTGCTAGGGTGCGCTCCATGAAAACTACCATTTCTCTTCTCTTTGTCATTCTTCCCCTTTCATCTTTACTCTATCTTCTACTCTGCTTTTTTACCCCGCCGGCCGCGGCCGCGGATTGTAAATCTTTGTTGCCGGCCATGCGCAAGTTCCTGAGTTACGAAACCGAATTCGTGCACTCCCTGCTGTCATTGGGGGACATGGGCCATAACGAAATCGTAGGCGCCGACGGCATGAGCACCCCCGACTATAACGACTACTTTGCTTCGGTTCTGCCGGAAGGAACTTTCGCAGAGTTGTTACGCCAACGCGGGCCAACGCGCAGGCACGTTCTTGAGCTGGCTGGCTCCGGCGTATTTCTCAACCCCCAAGATGTCGACAGCATCACCGGGGTGCGGCTCACTAAAAAACAATTTGCCGACGCTCCGCCTGACCCACGCATCAAGCGCGGGCAAGTTAGCGGAGATGTTTATAGAAGGGCCACCGCGACGGCGGTTAGCGCAGATATGAAAACAAGGGGCGTTGACCAATTTGATCTCATCGTCATTCGCCCCATCGGGGGGCTACTGGGGCCCGCCGGTTCCGCCGAAACCGACGTTGTGGCTTATGGCGCGGTACTGCACGCTACAATAAAACGTTACGCTCGTTGGCTCGCACCCGACGGCGAGATCTTTTCTCAGCTCGATAGAAACTTTGCGCAGTCAGCGGCCTACGCACAATGGGTAGCCACCCTGCGCCAACGTGGATTTTTTATCCGCGAAGGAACGACTAGATATTCAAAGACGCCAGTGATTCGTATTCGAGTTGGGCCGGCGGGAAACGCTGGCCTTTAAACGGTGACCTCTTCATTTGTCGTCAGCAACGCTTTTTTGCGGGAACGCTGGTAAAAGCGCTCTAGAATTGCAGGCTGCACAAAAATACCCACGAACCAAATAGCGGCAATTGAAAGCAACGAGATCCAGCCCAGGCTTTTTAAAACTCCGGCGCGGGTGAAGACCAGAGTGCCGAAGCCGATAAAGGTGGTCAATAATGAAAGCTGAAGGCTCACCGCAACATCGTTTACCGCTTTGAAACCGGATTTCACTTCGCGAGCCCGCTGCATGAGTTGAATTGGAATCTCAATGCCTACCGCCACCAACGCCGGCAGAATGGCCGTATTGAATATATTGAACTCCACCTTGAACAACGCCATCAGGCCAATGCCAATTGGTAACGACAAGATAAACGGCACGTAACAGAGTACCGCCTCGGTAAAGCTACGGAGATTTATCCACATAAAAATCCCGACGAATACGAGAATAAGCAGCAAGATAATGGTGCCGTCTCTTTTCACCAAATCTAGAATGTCAGAAAAAATGCCAACGTCGGAGCCGCTGATCAGGTCCGGAAAACGGGTCTCCACGTCTTTAATAAAGGCGGCAAATTTGGCCACCGATTTAGCATTGTCGAGATGCTCTACCGGGTAAACGTAGATTAGGTAACCGGCCTGCTTGGTACCACGCAAAGCCTCCTGAATATAAATGGGCACGTCGCTAAAGGTAAACGGGGTGGCGTTCACCCAAGAACGAATCGATTTTCCCGGCACCCCCAGGGCCTCGGTGAGCAATTTGTCTTTGATCGGGAGCAACGTTTTGTTCATTTTGGCGAGAACTTCCGCCTTCTCCTGCTGCTGATCAGGAAGAATGCTGGCCCCGCCAATAATGCTTTGTACCGTTTCCGGCATGTATTTCTTGTTTATGTACTTCTCAACTTCGAGCGCTCGCTCTTTACTGTCGGTAGCAAAAGCAGAGGGGGTAGACGAACGATTATAAATCTCATCGATGAGGTGATTGGTTTTACCCACCTCGGCAGAGTGCTGCATCATCTTCTCGAAATCGAATTCAAAACCCACCTTTGATGAAAACGCGATTAACAGAGCCGAAACGGCGAGCGACAAGAGGAAAGGGCGCTGACCAGAAAGTAGCCACAGCGATCGGTTACCAAATGGGTATTTTCCTTTAGCCATGATCTCTTCAAGATTTAGCAACTTCGAGGTCCAATAAAATGACCCCAGTTTTGAGAACAGAATGGCCGAGAGGCCGACGGCGCTGATAAAGCCAAATTCAGAAAAGACCTTAAAAGAACTTCCACACATAAAGCCAAAGCAAAGCACCGTAGAAATAATCGTAACAAAGTTTGCCCAGCCGCTAGTTTGTAGCGTGCGCCACAACGGATCGGGGTCGGGCCCCGAGGGTTCACGCTGTTCGAGGCGCAATCGCCAAAGCATGTGAATGCCGTAGTCGGAACCCACTCCAGAAATAATTCCAACCAGAAAACCCGTAATCAGATTGATGTGACCAATGACGGCCCAAGTGAGCAAGCTCGCCACGCCTAAACCCAAAACCACCGGAATAAAGATAGATATAACGGCGCGCACGCTGCGAAAATAAAAGAGGAGAATGATCGCCATTACCAAATTAGAAAGCAGGCCCAGCACAACGATATCGTGATCGATGATCTCGGCGTCTTTCACCTTACTGTAATAACGACCCGCCAAACGGTAACTTACTGGCGGTTTAATGTTTTCGTTTAGAATCGTTTCGGTCAGCGTTACGAGCTCTTTACTGCGCTCCATGTCGAGGGAGTCGAAGTTGGGTTTGAGTAACAACAGCAGATCTTTTCCATCTTTCGACGTGAGCTGCGGCCGACTCGTGGCCACGCGCTCGGCAAAGTTTTTTAAATCGGCATCAATGATCGGGGCGGCCTCGGCCTGCGGCTCATCGTCCCAAAGGCCAATATCAAACATGCGCCGTTTCGCGTTCACCACTCCGCGGTCCGCGTTTTTCTGAATTTCTTTTAGCTTCGGTAAGTCGACATAGTAGAGAGCCCGGGTGAGAAAAAAGTGTTCTTCGCGGTCAAAAAAAGCGCTTCGCACCAGTGGCGAGGCCTTAAACTTTTGGATAAGGGACGGGGCGATGGCGAGATGCGACTTTCCATCTTCCGCATGGAGCACAATCTCCATGTACCCCACGCCGCCCACGATCTCGGTGAGTTTATTGAACTTGATAACCCCGGGGTGATTTTGCGGGAGCAGGTCGGTCAAAGAGAGTTTTAACTCAATATTGCGGCTGACGTAGGCCCCCCATAGCGCTAACGCCAAGAAAACTAAAGTGATGGGGGCGGAAAAATCAACCAGTAGCCGTCGAAAAAATTTGGATTTTGGGGGCATTTCGCACTCTTATCTTTAGGTTTACGACAGCTTATTTATTTAACCGGTAAAAAGAAAATAAATTCATCACATTAACTAAAAAAACGGCTTCGAAAGCAGCTTTTATTGGATAAACCAAGCGCTTGGGGTCAGGGCGCTTTGTCCGCACTTTCCCTAAACCAGTATCCACGGGGTTTCCAAACTGGCGCTCGGGCACGCCGCTCATCCACTTACGAATTGTATTGTGCAGAAGATTATGAAATGACCCGCTCTAATGCGCGGGGTCATGGAGACTGAGTGCCTACCCTTTATTCGATCCTACTTCTGGTCTTCATCCCTTCCCTTTTTGCCTCTGGCGTGACTCCCGGGCTCGATAAAGTGACGTGCGCCCAGTTGATTTTACGCTTCGGCGTTGATCAAAAAACGCTAAACCTTTACTCGGCAAGGGAGCTGCCCACCGTGTTTAGCCTCGCCACTCGCACAATGAGGGGTCGACTGATTGCCGCCGCCACGGCCGGACTATATAGCGACCAAAAACTCGGTATCTACAAGGACTCAGGCCGAGCGTTGCAGTCTTTTTATCGCCTGCTGCTCCTTGGGGTGCCACTAAAGGACTCAAAGAAACTGATTCGCCCTTTGGTCAAAAAATACATTGCCACGCGAATTGTTCCTGGCTGGGGGCCTCAACCGAAAATGCCACCGTGGTTCTTAGGCGAGGTGGCACCAAAGGTGAGAGCTGGAGATCTGATTGGACAGCCCACGGCGAGCGCCGAGTGGATAAAGCCGTTTATTCCCTTTATGAACATCGGCGAAAACATTTTACATATCCCAATGGTAAATCCACCGCTAGACGCGGAAGATCACGAAATCAGAGAAGCCATGGCGGGCAACGTGACGGCGATGTTCCAGATGCGAAACCTTCGGCTTGATGACGAAAATGAGTTCGAAATCTGGGGATACAAAGCACTCGAAGTGGCCCGCCTGGCCCTCGCGGCAGACATGGTTTCGGAAGCCACGCAACTGCTTAGCTACCTAATCACAATGCGAGACTGGTCTACTGCAACCGATCTCGCCTATCTTCTCAAGCATGACGTAGCTCTGTTTAATATCGCCATGGCTCAATTTGCCGAGGCTTCGGTGAGAATGGCGGTGAAAGAAGTTTCTAACGATTTGCGGTTTAGCACGATTCGCCCCCTCTTCAGCGAAGGGGTGCGAAGTTTGGGGTTAATCCAAGGCGCTGACCTTAGAGGGGATGCCCGCCGGCTGCTGCAAACTTTTGCTGACGAAATATCAAGCGCCCGCTTTATCGAACAGCGAAAACGCGACGTCGATGACTGGGGACTACGAGACGAGATTGATTATTACGCGCTCGCGCTGGATGCGCTCAGGGCGACTGGAGATACAGTCGCTTACGCCCATTCGTATGGAAACACACCAAAGCTTTTAACCGTTTGTGAAGACGATGGGATTGTGAAACGGATCCAAGCCCTTTCCGACAAAATTCTGCAGCACGAAGAAGAGTTTATTCCCGTAAGCGATCACGTTGTAGATGCCTTGGTCTCTATCCGCGATGTGGCGCGGCTGCGCCATTTTGGCGATACGATTTTTAGCTTTCGAACCACTGGTAAGCACCACAACGCCGATGCGTACTACTACGTGCCTTGGGAACTCAACGCGGCGGCGGCGCGGCTTGATGGCAATTGGTCAGCGGCGGTGCAGGTTATAGATCTACTCACTGAAAGTGGCCTACCTGGCAATCGCCGGCTGAGCGTTGCAAGGGACGACTCTAAACTGTTGCCTATGTTGCGGGAGATGAGGGATGAGGGGTTAAATCGGCGCTATATTGAGCGCTTGAATCGAGCTGAAATTAAATACACGGCGGCCAAAGCCGAAGCCGTACTATTTAGGGGAGTTGCGTTAAACGAGCAGGAAGATTTACTACCCTTCCACCCCACGGTGGCCGATGAATTCAGATCGGCGGCGATCGATGAAATCTTTCGTCCCGCGGTGCTTGAAAAATGGAAACCTGAGAATGAGGAAAAAAGGAATGCGCTTCGCCTCGCCGTGGCGAATGCGAAGCTTAAGAATTGGCGCGCCGTTGCCAATTATGCGCGTCAGGCCCAATCGATAAAAATGCTAATTCAGGCGGGAGAAGGCCTTCTTCAACAAGCCCGCGACTCTTCAGACCCGCTAATTGGGGATTTGGCTTTTGAATGCTTTGCTAATGCGGCCGTTTTAGAAATCGGCCCCGCCGCTTTTAAGCGGTAGTCACTCAATTCGCTAACGCAACGAGCCAATCTAAATATCTTTATTTCTCATAAAAACATTTACGTCAGTTTCCTTGGATGAGAAATAAACACACAGTTCGATTTTGGTTCGGGGGGACTATGCGATCAATTAAATTTATTTTTTCAATTGGCTTACTTTGTTTCAATTCCGGCTTCGGTGCCGACACTTCAATGCAGCTAGAGCTAGCTCGCGTTGCCGATGAAACGCTGGAGTGCGAAGTGTCGCCGACCACCCAGGATGCAGAAGAAAAAGGGTCGGGCTTCAAGGCAAAATTGCGCATCAAGGGCTTTAGCAATGCACCGGCCGTGCAGGATGAAGAAAAGGGCGGCTGGCTAAACTTGAAAAATGAGCCGCTATTTGTCATCGGAAAGCCTTCCGGCAATGACGCCAGCGAGCTCGAAGTGCCTTTGATGTTAATGCACCGCGTTTATCACACGCCAACTCTGACCAATATCATGATCGGTAGCTTGGCCATTGGCACCAACCGCGACGAGGCGTTTTCGCTTAAGTACCAGCTTTCTTACTACCCAAGCCAAGGCATCAAATCTTTTAAACGCCATTTCAAAATCAACGGCGATTTGGCGTGCACCGTCATTTTTGGCAAAGACAAGAAGTGGGCCGTACAAAAATAGCGCTTGGGTTTGTTGAAACCCGCGTTAATATGGTCGTTAAATCGTTTCTAGGGGGAATATGAAAATGACTTGGGTGGCAAAAGTTGGGCTGATCGGTTTTTTATTTTCTTTTATTTCGGCGATGGCCGGTGAAGTTGAGGTCACGCAAAAAACTGACCTATTCGGAAGCGGGGCCAACAACAAGCCTAAGAAAATCGGCACCGCCACACCTGGGCAACGGTTTCAAGTGATCAGCACCAAAGGCAACTGGGTGGCCATAAACTACAACGGTAAGTCAGTTTGGATTGCCGCAAAAAACGTAAAACAGACCGACAATGGGAGCAATGGCGATCGCAATACCGCCAGCGAGAGTTATGCCACCACTTCGGGACCAATCGCTCACCCCTACTCGGTTCACGCTGATTTAGGCGTACAGACCGGGGGCACGGGATTTGCGCCGGGCATTGGCGGGTACTACAAACTAACGCGTCTTACTCCCGAAATCCGTTTAGATCTTGGCCCTTCGTTATTCTTTTTTCCCTCGGCGGGCGGCGCGGGCGCCTCTAGTTCGGCCTTCGAAATTTTATTCAACGCACGAGGCATTTATTCGCTCGGAAACAAAATGCACGTTGGCGGCGAATTTGGGTTTGCGCTCTTAAACGCCAGTACGACGGTTGGTTTGCTCTCGGCTAGCAGCACTTCTGTCGGCCTGAACTTAGGCGGTGCCTTTACCTACGACCTTTCCAAAAACTTGGTGGCCGTGGCTAATTTGCGCATGATCTTTGCGGGCGGTAGCGCGGCCTTGATCTCCGGTGGCGTTGAATACAGCTTCTAGTTTGTGTCGCTCGCCGTTGCGAATGTGGGCAGGGCGTTTAGAAATTGTAGGCGGCCGCCGATCTCAAGATAAAGGCGGTCGCGCGCGTTGTCAGCGTTCGGAAGTAACGCTAATTCTTCGGCGGTATCTAACGATACCCGCAAGAAAAGATCATTCGGGGTTTGCAAATTCTTTTCCCTTAAGTAGCGAATGGCCGCTTTCTCGCCTCTGGTTTGCGCCAAATAGCCGGCATACTCCTTCTGTACGTAAGTGGAATCACCGTACTCGTGTAGCAAGTCAGCAAAGCGCTTTTCGGCCTCTTCGGGAAATCCAAGGGACTGGTACCGTACCGCTATTCCTGCGCGTTCCATAAGGTAAGGGCTAACCTTTGGGGCACTAAAGACTTCGGAATCTGCGTAAGTTCTTTTTAGGCGGGCCTTTAAATCTATTTCCGCTTGATCACGTGCGGCCGCCTCATCGGCAGTGGGAACGCTCGAAGTAACTAATGGGAGCGCCTCAGCCGGGATACTTGGGTCTTCTTTTTCGCGCGCCTCGGTCCATCCGGCGGGCACCAACCGAGATCTAGCATCTGCTCCAGAATTTTTTAATTCATAAAGCGTCGCCAAAATCCGCGCCGCGCGCCGACGATGACCATCGTCACCCGACTCTTCTGCAATGGCCTGGGCAACCTGCGCGGCCATAACTGCCTCGGCGATACGCCCCTGTTTCGCCAACAGCCCGACCAGCTCGAATTGCGCTATTGCCCGTTCCACCGCCATTCTACTGCCCGCGTTCGCGGCCATGGTGAGCAGCCGCTCCATATCGACGGCGAGACTTGCCTCGCGCGCGGAGTCTGGCACTACCTCTTTGCTTGGAGCCATTCGCTCTTTTTCCATCGCGGGGCCACGATTTGCTTCAGCCGCCGGAATTTCGCGCGCGACAGAAGCCTGGCGTGGCGAAACCAATGCCCTTGTTTCAACCCTGGTTTTAGAGAAAATAAGCAGAACTATAAGGATGAGAATTCCCCAGCCGATGTGCCGTTCCATGATGAGCCCCCCAATTCCGACTAAACGGTTTAAGTGCAGTTTCGAGGCCCAGACCGGCAGCGTTGTGTTCCTTTAGAATACGGAACTAAAGTGTCCACCCCATCAAAATTGCCAATTGCGTAAACAGACAATGGGTTCTTTCCTCTAAAAGTTGGCGGTAAGCTCCCCACCCGTCCTTGCGAGCCACGAAGTGGCGCGGCAATCCTTGGCCGATGATTGATGAGAGACAGAGTTTTATTTACATTATGGCGAATTGGACTGGTAGCGTCCTTTACATCGGCGTTACCAACAATTTTCAATGGAATGACTTTTATTCCACCGTGTGAGGATTGCTTCGGCCTGCGGCCTCGCAAAGACGAGAGCGAAAACGCGCCCACTAATAGTGGATAGAACCCAGGCAATGGGCTCTTTCATCCTTGCTCTGTTTCGCCCGCGAAACAAGAATCAACCTAATTCACGGCATTTACTAGAAACTCGCCATTGGAATTTCTATAACCCCTTCAACCAAAACCGACGGGCCCGCCCGTCATACGAAGGAAAGAAATTATGTTACAACGAAAACTAACCGCCACTTTAGTAGCCCTCTGTCTTTTACTCACCGGCTGCGGAATTCCGCTAACCGTGCCAACGCCGTCGAACGGCAACGACTACAATGAACTGGTCAAAAAATATAACGCCCTTTTGGGCACCTCCTACCGGGCACAGCAAGAGTCTGAAAAAGAGCTGTTAGCCTTGGAAGACCTCGACGTCACTTTGAGCGAGTACGCAACTAGCACCGGCGAAGTGGTGATGACTTCCGATCGGCTCGTTGTGCAGCTCTCCGACATCACGGCAACGGCTTTAGAGGCCCAAGTTAAAGTCACGACTGAATTACATCGAAGGGCGGTTAATAAACTCACCGCGCTTGAGCAACAAATTCTCGTGCTGTGGAGCGGGCTCGCCGACAACGCTGCCTTGGTCTACCAACTCGGTGACGCTAAGAAAAATGAACTGCTTGAAAAAAAGCGGCGCTATGAACGGCTTTCGAGCACTTTGTCTGGCATTCGCAGCCTACTCACCCAGGATCAAAAAACTATCCTGGCGTACGCTCACTCCAAGTCACAAGTCTATGCGCGGCTCACTGGCAATAAGGCGCCAATGGTGCAGTCAATTCCACAAATTGTTCCTACTGCACGCGACCAAGAAGTGGCGGCGGCAGTCGGGGCGAAAGACTCGGGCTGGGTACGAGATACCACGGGCAAATTGCTCCCCTTATCCGATGCCAAGGCGGTCACCGAGTACGCCACCCGCAACGGATTTTCCGTGCAGGCCGCAGAGGACGGTGTCATTTTGAGCTCCAAAACCGGCGGCAGCGTCGGCTTTTCGAAAACCGCGGCCAGCCTGCCGGTCTCGATCAGTGACAGCATCAGCCATTTTAAACAGCAGCTGAATAAAAACTCTGATGCGTTAGAAATTGCCTTCATTGTCGACTACTCAGGCTCGATGGCCGATGACATTCAAGGGGTGATTGATGGCCTGTTGTCGATTGTGACCGAGCTTGAGAACGTAAAAAAGGCAGGAAGAGACATTCGTATCGCCATCGTTACTTTTGGTGAACCTAAGCGAGAACTGGTCGAGCAAGACTTTACTAACGACATGGTGAAAACCGGCACCACTTTGAAACGGCTGCTAGCCGAGTATGCTAAAAAGAATCACAGCACGAATCCCGGCGAGGCGTCGTTTCACGGCATGGCGCTGGCCGCTAAGGGATTGAGTTGGAAAGGGGCAAACCGAATGTCGATTGTGATTACCGACGAAGAGTCTTACGAGCTAAGAACCGGTATGACCCAATTTGTTGACGACACTTTGAAGGCCCTCGCCAATCAGAATATTCAAAATCGAATCTACACCCTAATCGTCAGTCAGTAAGAGCTCGTCGAAAGGCCCCGTCATCGCAAAAAGTGGCGGGGCCTTTCTATAACCAAACCGCACATCGTTGTTCCCCATATTAGAATCAGACGCATTTTACTCTGGATCTAAGGGCTGAATTCGGGCAAATAACCCATTCTCATTAAGAGTTTACGCAAACTTCAGGGTGCCTATTTGAGTTGTGGACGCACATTTGCCCACCGTTTTTTGCCTCTTTTTCTCGCGCTCTGCTTTCTTTTGCCCTCACCCGTTTTGGCCGAGGGAGACCTAGTTCGCCCCTTTGGACCGCAAGATTGCGACCAAGTACTTAATATTGAAAAGTTATCGAGCGCCAAAGCCTGGTCGCCGGCCGACTTTTCTCGCGAACAGAAAAAACCCAACGTTTTTTCCCGGGTAGTCGAACGCAACGGACAGGTGCTTGGCTACGTGATTTACGAAATGACGGCCACCCATATTCGAATCATTCGCTTGGCCGTGGCGCCCGAGTTTCGGCGACAAAAGGTCGGCACGCTGCTGATTCAAGAGTTAATCGCTCGTCTTAACCCAGACGGTCGCTCTGAACTGTTCTTAGTCGTAGACGCAGACAATTTTTCGGCCCGGGCCGTCTGTGCGGCAGTTGGTCTATTCGAACAAAAAACCGACGAGGGAAAGGTCCGCATTTGGATGAGGGTTCGAGATCTTTCAAAAGCCGATGCCGTGGCGCTTTTAGAGGGGCAAACGCTCTACGAACGCTTAGATGTTCCCGAGGATGCCAATGAACAAATTTTGGCCGAGGGCCACCGTAGAAGTCTGGTCTTTGCCAAAGATAACGAAGCTGCGGCCGCCTTACTGCACAATACCTATAGTCTACTATCCGATGCCGCATTTCGGGCGCGCTACGATGAGAAACCCGGAGCCTACGGACCAATAGCGCCAAAGCCAGCGTTGGAGAGAGACGAAACCGGAGCGCAGTCTGAGTTAATTGCCAACCCATTTAGTGACGATCCCTACGCGCGATTGGGCGCCAGTTGGAATATGGATCAGGGGCAAATTCTTGATCTTTATATTGATGCCTTTGCCCAAAATAAAACCGATACCCAGGCGCAACGAAATTTGACTTCCGCATTTCAAATTATAGGAAAAAAAGATACCCGCCGTGCTTTTCATTTCGTCGCGGAGAACCGAGATCGCTTAGCGGGTCGATTGAAAGAGGAAGAGAGTCGTACCCTCTGGCCCGACCCCTACGCCCTTGATTTGTATGAGCGGCTCGGAATTAGCGAGAATTCCCCCCCCGAAGTGGTAGAGCTCGAAGCCAACCTGCTTCTCCTCACCTTTGCCAATGACGCCGACGCAGTGGTTCTGCTTGCCAGCGCCCGCAACGTGTTACTCAATCCCCAGAAAAGAGCGCTCTACAACATCGAACGGGACGACCTCCGCGCGGTCGAGGCGATTTTAAATGATACGACTGAAGGCGAATTCGTAATTGCTTTTCTCGACCGATTGATTCCGGTGCTACCCATCCTGTTCCGTAATCATTACGACACGGATGAATTTTTCGGATGGCTTAGAAAGAAAACCGATGACTGGCTAGATACCATGCCGAGGCCAATCGAAGCGATCGCACTCATTGATCGAGTTGAATGGATCCTTCACAATTTTCCTCCGCAATTGAGGCACGTATTGCAACCGCTGCGGGCCTACCGAAGCGAATTGGCGATGCGCCTATTCAATCAACTGGCGAGAAACCGCAAAGAGCAGCTCATCCTTTACCGTGCTTACGGTCCTCAGCGGCCAAGCTCCACGATTGCCGAAATGTTTGCACGAGCCGAACCAATGCCCTCGGCCAATAAAGAGTGGGGTTTCGGCACCCGCGAATTTTGGCAACGGCAGATCGATGCTTCCTATTTTACCGATGAGGGGTTTCGCCGACCCGGATTATTGGGGGGAGTCGGAACTCCCCAGAAATTTAGCTTCGCTACTGTCATCGGCGCCGCTTCACTCTCTTTTTGGGCGGCGGTGGCCGTTTTGCCGGGAGTGGTATTTGAGCCGTTGAAAGATTTCGCGATGTCATTTGGCACGGCTGGCGAACCGGTGGTCGAGGGCGGAAAGATTGTCTCTGCGCTATTGGCCGCAAATTATGGAGGGCACGTTGTTAACGAGCTACTAAATGCCTCGAAGCGCACTTGGTTTAGGGCAAGGCGATCGGCCACCCGCTTAAGTGAACCCCACGACGCCCCGGCCGAACCAGGATTTTGCGGCCGACTCTTGGAATCTATTTTCACCGCCTATAAAAATTAAACTTGCGGCTCGTCGGTACCCTGTAACTTACCATTGCTCAAATATGGTAAACAGGCCGGTATGCTCCGGCTACTTCCGACCCTAATTTTTGCGTTAGTCTCGAGCTACCTGCCCGCGGACGGCTCCAACCTGCAGAAGAGCGGAGTTTTTTGTGCTGAAGAACTCGCCGGCAGAAATATCAATGTCTTTAAGCTCTGGGCTGATCACGTGGGTAACACTTCTCGGCGGGAGGATCTGTCGGCTGAGGCGTCCCTAATTTTAGCCCCTTTAAAGCTTGGCGGTAAGGGCTTTAGCCTACTCAATTCCGAAACTTTTTTTCCAACCGGATTGATCACTAAAATGCGTCAGAGGCTTCCGAAAAGCGGCTCTGCCTCACTATTGGGCGGACGCGATGTGGGCCGGATGATAACCGTTAATCGCAACGGAACCACCCACAAGCCGGTCCCCGTCTGGTTTACCCGGGGAGGTCTGGATTATGGGGAGTGGTTGGCAAGGAGCATTAATCATTGTTTAGACCGCGAAAAAATACGTCTGAGCGAGGTATTGTTCGTCATCACCAAAGAGGGTGAAGTCACCGACAGGCCATGGCATTTAGATGGAGGTTATCTGGCCGCAACCGTTACCCTGTGGGGCGAAGGAACGGAGGCGGTTGAAGGCATCCCAAAAACTTCGGCCAATGAACTTTGGACCGTATTACCGCCAGACTTTGAACCGGCTGGAGTGCTAACCACACCATCCAATCAAACTCTAGTCTTCACCTCAATCGAACGCGCAGTTAAATTTCGGCGGGCCGCCGCAACTCCGCACCGTCCTACCGCCGTTCAAGGCCGGGCTCTACTCATTTACCGTTTCGTTCGGATTTAGGGATCTTTGCGTATCGTCCGGTTGGGAGTGGCGCTGCCGTCGGGGGCGTGGGTATCGCCCGGTGGTTTACGAACGCTGTGATGAACGGGGCCTACCGTTGAACAGACCATCGGGTTTTCTTTGGCATTTAAATTGTACGTCCCCCCCTGATACCCATCGTCACGCCTCGGAGTTTGGCACTGATTTAGGCAACTAAGGCCTGGGTTCACCACGTGACTTCGCAGCACCGCCGCTGGCGAACAGGTAGCCCGAATTGTCGGCCAAATCACTTTAAGCCCCACCGTAGCCACCCGGTTCGTCTGCCTCAATGTGCAATCTTCTGCTTTGCACTCTTGTATGCAGTCGTACTGCTGCGTTTCGGAGTAATCGACAATAATCTTGGTCTTCGCATAAGTGTCTCGGTCGCCGGAGACAACCTTGGACTGGTCAATTTTGATGTGGGGCGCCACTTCATGCACTTTGCAAAGCCCCTGGGGGCAAGCAAGTTTTCCTTTCTCTAACGTCCAGATCGGGGCGTCGGAATTGTATTTGTCGTTTAAATCAAATGCTTCTTCGGTGATACGGACGGTGAACGGAGAGTCTTTCGGAATGCCCGTCCGGGCCGGTAAGTCAGCCCTTTCTCGCTCAGCGGTGTGAGGGGGCGGGTTAACAAAATGATCGCGCGCCACTCTTCTCAAAACCTCTTGCAACGCCTTACCCGTTTTCGGTTTACCCGGTTCGCAGTGGGAAAATTCAACTACCGGCTGGTGGGGCCAAGTGCGCGCCACTTCTAATATGTGGTGACAGAGTTGCTGCTTCTCCAAGTAGGGCACGATGACCATGGCGTGAGCTTCAACCCCGCCTTTGCTGTTCTCCCACTCTAAGTAAAATGGTGCGGCCCTTAACCCCAAACTTCTTAAGTGCGTCACGACCACCGCCGCTTGGCCCGAACAAACAAAGCCGACGTCGGTATTCGATTTTGGCATGCAGTAGGGTTGCGTGTACTCGAAACAGGGGTGGGAGATCAGTCTATTTAATTGTCTCGCGTCGGCGAGTCCATACTCCCAATGCGAGGTCAGCGGACCGCCGACGGTAGCTTCGAACTTAGGCTTGTCGAACAATGGCGGTTCGGCGCGCACCGCAGCGGAAAAGAGCGCACATAGAAAAAACAGGGGCAGTGGATTTCGCATGACCCTGATTGTATCACTTCGTTCTTCGCCTAATTTTCATGATAAAATTTTACCACCATGCCCAGCCACGTAGCGATGAAGTACGTCGGAAAACTATTCGAACGTTTTCCGATCATACCGGTTCTTCTCTTCGGTCTATTTGCCGGAGCCCTGGCCTATGGCTTTTGGGGATGCTGGAATGATCTTTCGATTTTTAGAGGCGAGCCTCGAGTGACCTCACTCTACGACGTGGGTCCCCTTGAGCCCGGAAAAAAAATCTGGGTTACGTTGACCGGTTTAGAATGGAAATGTTCTGAATCTTTTGAGTTCGACGGGTCTCGAACCTTTCCCCTGCGCGACGGGGTAACCGGAAACCTGGTCGCCGTAGAACCTAGAAAAGAGGATCAGTGCGGAAGTGGGAATCCTACCGGCCTTCTCTACACCATGAGCGTCGGGCGTTACGAATACCTAAAAAATAAAAACTGGCCCCTCCTCAATAACTACCCAATCGAAAGCACTTTGACCCTCTGCTTAGGGTGCACGGCCGAAGACGCTCGGATTGGACTTTATATAACCGGCGTCAGTTTCCTGTTTTGCCTTGTCTTTATCTTGCTCTACCTGCGAAAAATGAGAAATCGCCCTGCCTAAAGTTCTGGTCGTTTAATTGCTGGATTCAGCTCGGCGCCTAGGTTATTGCCGTAGCCATGCGCCTCTTTTGTTCCCTGCTACTCTCCACGGTTTGTTGCTTGCCAGCGGTGGCTACTGGCGACGCCTATTTTCCGGGGGAACGTAGTCCGAAAGCCCAGTACCCCTACCCGGAAGCAGACGGAGGCTTGTACTTTCACCTCTTGCCGCCACGCGAACCAAAGGTACGCCCCTTTCGGCGCTGCATCCTGCTAAACGGACACGGCATTACCCAAAAAGTGATCGATTTTGTGATCAAGCAAAAAGGGGCCGGGGCGAGAATGGTGCAATTAATGAATGCCCTAAGGGGGCTCACCCCGGTTGGCGCCTTTGCCGAAAGTTATTACGGCGGCCCGTTTCTGGTTGATCGCCTGCGTAAGCAGGTGTGCGATGAGGTGATTACTACCGTACAAGAGTCGACGCAAAGTACGATCTGGGAAATGACGGAACGCACTGAGGCCTTTCTTGAAAGCCACGGCTGCCCAGCCGATCTACCCGTAACGTGGATGGGGCAAAAGAAGTGCGCACTCATTGGACACTCTTCAGGCGGTACCATTAGCGAGCTCATCGCCCGCCGGTGCGATGAGAAAAAAGCAAAGTCGCAGGGGGTTTGTGAAAACCTCGCCCACATTTATACGGCGTCAAGCCCATCCGGCGGCATTGGCCTTAGCGCCGCCATGCTCGGCGCGAAAATAAAAAGGGAACCTGCTTTAGCAACTGACTTTTTTTCCACTCTGGCACTGTTCGTTCAGGTAGTGCCCGAATGGCAACCCGACACTACCGAACCCTGTTTACTCGGCAGTGGTATCGATATTTTTTCGGACGTGGTGGCCGGAAAAACTAACCCGGCTTGGCATCACCTTAGCCCTTTGGCGGTGCTGGACGACGGCATACCGGCCGGACTCCGTTTTAATGAACCCCTTCGGGGAGACGGTTGGTTTAGGGGAAGACTTTCGGCCTCCGGATCTCATCGCGGTGCAGTGGGCACTAAGCAGTTACCCGATACCGAAAGCCTTCAACGCATCGAAAAACAAGGCGCAGAATCTAAATCTGAATTACTTCAATCCATCGGTAAACTCGCCGGCACTATCAAACAAGCGCAAGAGGCCCCCAAGGTGATCGACATTCTCATCGAAAAAACCGCCCAGAGATTTACCGAAGCAATTCCGCCGTTACAAAGTGAAGCGGCGCATGAATACTATGACTTAGGCATGCAAGAGTTTCGGCGCCAAGCCCAAAACTATCCCGGGCTGGGTCAGGCCATGGATCGAATGACGTGGGAAAATTATCTGCTAAGCGACGGCTTAGTTGAAGGCAGCGTGGCGCTGGCCACCTGTCGCAGCTTTCCGCAAAATCAGCGCCGCCTAGCCAGCAGCTGCCGCATTCTGAATTTAAATCATTTCACCATCTCGGGCTTCGCCAAAGAGGCCGTCGACCACATTGTGAGCGAATTAGAGTAGCTCTCGGCAAACGGCCTTGGGCGCTGCATTCTATTCCCAATCGACCAAAATCCAGTCTCGCTTGGTCCGATCCCAAACAAACTGTCTAGTGTATTCCAAAATGTGGAGCAGAAGAGCATTGTTCTGATACTGATTGGCCCGTGTTCTCAATAAGCGTAAACGATTGAATGTCTCAAGGTCATTTTCTTGAAGAGCTAGTTTCTCAACCGCCAAGTACCAGTGGACGGTAGCCCACGAAAGATTTTGTTCCGAAAGCTCTGTGAAAAAACGTTGCATGTCTGGTGACATATTGTTCATGTATTTTCGCCGAACCGAGATTAAAAACTCATTGCCATTTTCGTTGCCATCCACCTCTGACACGATGCTAAAGCCATATTCGCTTTGATAGATTTTTACCTGCGGGATGTTCGGATCTTTTTGCCGCCAACGGGTGAGCATATTGAAGATCTCGGGATGAAATCCCACCCCCTTCAATGGCGCTACCAAAAAAGGGATTCGAATCACTTTACCCGGTTGGCCTTCAAGACGAAAAACAAACGTGGAATTTCCCGATCCTAAAAAATCACCAAGTACAAATTTATGGGCCCCGAATTCAACGGTGTCCCCTTTTCGTAAAGAAAGCACCGCTTCGTCGTACGGAGATCGCTTGGGAATGGTTCGCCAGAGTGGTACAAACCTTCGCGCCTGCTCAAGGTAGTATCGCATTCCGTGCATCGGGCGGGTGTCATCCGTGATCGGAGCCAAGTTTTTTCCGTAGTTGGTAAGATCCCAACTGGCTGGAACCATCGAGTCTAACTTTGGATTTTCGTTTTCAAAACGGGTAAGCAACTGCTCAGGCGTTTCAGAAAGCTCTTTTTGCGCATAGATCCAGGTCGCAAAAGTGGGATCATTTCTAAACTTTCGATGAAATACCCGTTCGACGTCATTAAGAGTGTAGCTACCACCGGCCCATTTTTTGTAAGCCAGGTCTGAAAGATAAATCACGCATTGCGGGCTGGTCCGGGCAAACAAATCCACGGTGACCAGAAACGCCAAAACAAACAACTGAACCCTAAACATAGGGGGCAGAATAGCTGAATTCTATCCGAATACCGTAAGGGTAATTGATACCAGCTGTATTCCAACCGCCATCAACTAGAACGAGGCCTAAAATAAAACCGGGAAGCGAAAGTAGATTCGCTTCCCGGCACCAATCAATTATTTAACCCACCGGCCCTTAGTTCTCTTGATTTTTAGGCGGCAAATCTTTCTCGTCGATTTGAATGAGCTGCCAACTAATTAACGCCTTGGTGTTTGGATTGTAGACGTTAACCATCGACTCTTTCTGCGTCAGTTGATCGACATTGGTTTCAAAGTAAGGGGCCAAGTCTGAACCCTTCTCCTGCCAGGCAATGCGAAGCGTATCCTTTTCAATCGAGCCTTCTACTTCAACCGCGGTACTTGCCTTCATGTCCCATTGCACGCCACGAACCACTCCGTCTTTGGTGGTCGCTAGCTGTACGGCGTAGGCCAAGTCTTTTTGCTGAAACGGAATCATGCCAAACGTTCCCACGTTGAGCCATTCCACATCTTCGGCAACCGGCGCGGCTTTGCCCGCCGCCACCACTTCAGCCGGAGCATTCACCTGCTGTTCGTACACTTGGGCCGGCGCCTGCTCTACAGGATAATAGGGAACCGGTTGAGCCGAACCATAGCCGGCGTAATTGCCAACCCCAATCCAACTCGCCACCCCTACGGCCGTTGCCGCCACCGTCCATACCGGCCAGTTATTGTAGTGCCATTGGTAATGCGCTAGCCACGGTCCGCCAAACGGATGACCGTAAACCGGGTGGGCATGAAAATGGTTGTTAATGTTGACGTGATATTCCGCTTTATGCACGCCAGTGTAGCCAGGACGATGCCCGGGAGTTCCGGGAAAGTGTCCAGGCGGGTGGCCGCCCAAAAATTTGCCAACGTCCCCTGCCGCAGGGTGACCTCCGGGATGGCCTCCAGGTTTTACGGGCATAGTTCCGGGGCGCGGTTTAATCGCACCGGGACCACCTGCACCAATCGGTTTATGCGCTCCACCGGGGCCTACGCCCGGATGTTTCACCGGCATCGTTCCCGGCCTCGGGCCAGCGGCCGGGCGCGGTGGGCGAGCGGCATGCGACGGGGGTCGGCTGGGTTTAAATCCACCGCCGGGCCGTCCTCCGCCACCACCACCTCCGGGTCTTCTGCCGTTGGCTTCAAGCGGTGGCGCTAAAAGAAAGGTGAATACAATAAGTGCGGCCAATAAATTATTCTTCATGGAAGTGTCCTCCTCAGCGGCAATTATTTAGTGATTTCGGTGGCCGACAAATTAAAGCGGTGGATCTCCTTACGGGCAAAATCCTTATTCACGTCAACGCTGTAGAACTTGAGCGTCTCGTTGGTCTCAAGCTTTCCCTTTTTATCGAGAAACAGCGTCGCTTCCGAAGCCGAAGCTACCGGAACCAGGTTTTTGCCATCGAGTGAGGTTTCGCCGAACCCGGCTTGGGATTCGTAGAGATAAAGCTCTTTATTATCGGCGCTAATTTCAAGCATCGTCACAAAGCCAACGCCGGTGGGATCTTCAAGGGTGTTTTTTCGCATGGTGGCTAATCCCACCATACTCTTGCTAGTTAAACGCTCGGCCAGCGCATAGTGAAAAACCACGCGGCGATCGGTTCGAACCGTTGGTCCAACCGCTTTTCCATTTTCATCAATCTTGGTATTGGCCTGTTGGATGTCACGAATCTGATCGAAAGTTAAACCTTCGGCGGTCCGACGCAAATTGCGCCAGCTAAGAATCGCGTTGAAACGCACCTGATATTCTTGCCCTTCAGAATTAACCGTTCCTTCGGTAGCAATTTTTTGGGTGCGGCCGATCACGTTCTTCTGCAAGAAATGAATAGCCTGATCGCGTAAAACGCCGGGCTCGACGGCGAAGGCCTGTAGACTCACACCAATAGCCAAAATCGCGGCAACAAAGTTCATAACGTCCCCCAAGTATTAAAGTTTTGTACTTTTTTACTTATTTTGCGGGGATAACGTTTTCAAGTCTGGAATGATTGTGTGAAGCCGGAAGGTGCGGGCGACGCGTCATGAACTACGCTCTGTTGATAAGGCGTCAGCTCGTCTAAATAACCGGGCGACAAAGTTAAGTGGAGCTAAGACTCCACTTAACTTTGTCGCGGTCGGATTAAACTCTTTAAGTTCTTACGCAGTCTTTGGAATCAATTTGCGAGCGCCGCCTCCCAATACCAGCAGATGCACTCCGCTCATTACGAAGTCGATTCCTAAAAAGGTTCCGATGATCCAAAGACCAGAAACCGGCCACTGGTTTTGTACGATCAAACCAAGAATAAAGGTGACCACGCCGTTGAAGGCCAGCCAACCTGACCCTGAACCACGTAAGGCGATGGCGGCGCAGACCTTAAAAATTCCGCTCACCAAAAAGATGCCTGCCATTAATAGCGTAAGCGTGAGGGCGCCAGCCCCGGGATTTGCAATCAAAAGGAAGCCGGTCACCACGTACAGAATGGCCACTAGTAGGTGCAAGAAAAACAGACCTACTTTGCCCGAACGAAAAGCCTGAACAAACTGCGCCACCCCGGCGAAAACCACGAGCCAACCCACGAAAACCATCGTGAGTAGCGTACTGGAGATCGAGTGATTGATGGCCACAAAACCAATCACCATAAGTACTACGCCTAGAACCATTAACCAGCCGGCCTGACTTCTAATCTCTCCGAGCGGGCCTCGGTTTGCCGTTGAAAAATCTTCGTCACCAAAAAAACTATTTGTCACATTACTCATTGGGTACCACCTTTTGAGTTGCCACTTACTCCAAAAGATGCACCGCGTCAAATGGGCTTGAGCGGCTGTTATCCCATGACACCAGCCGCCCGAATTGGGGTTAATTCAAATATTCGTCGCGCCAAAAAGGTCTTTTAAAATGCCGGAGAGTCGTTTCCACTGCGCGGCCACTAAGTTCTTGGGGCCGTGGAGAAAGCTTTCAACTTCCTGGTCTTTGCGCGAGTAACGAATCGCGGTGACATCAACTGAGGTTGCTTCAAAGCCTGCCGCCACATCCAAAGTATTTTTCTCTTTATCATCAACAAAAACGATGGAACTAAACTTGGCGCCGGACTGGGCGAGTAAAATTCTGAGCATGGCCCCTTTGTGTTGTCCCGAGGCCATGAAGACGCCTTCGGAAAAAGAGACCTCGCGAGGCTCTTTTAACTTCCACTGGCTGACTTCCGCATTTGAAATGCCAATTTCATTCAGCGAAGTGCGGGTGTACGGCAGAAATGGTGAGCCACCTTTTTGCTCTTGCCCCAGCCCGCGTCGGGCGAATTCAATACCGTTTCGTCGCAATTCGCGCACCGTGGCCGTGCGAGTGACCGGACCCCGTGCGGTAAGCGCGATGACGGAAACTCCGGCGTTTTGAAAAGTTTTTACCACCTCATCCACCGCCGGCTCGGTTTCCGACATTTTACCGAGGTAGTACAGCGTGGCCTGCGCTTCAATTAAGCCCGCCATCGAGTCGGCGACGGCGTTTTCAAGCTGCCCTTTTTTAATTAACTCAGCTTGCCATTCAAACCAGGCGTCGGACCCCAAGTCGGTGTCCATCGAAAGCAAGGTGTTGTCGATGTCGAAGACAACGAGCACGTTTTCTCGGCCGTGCGCGTTCACCTGTTCGGCCACGGTCGCCGCGATGGTGCGATAATTTGCGGTTTCCTGGTGAGTGACGTCGGCTTGCCCTACCGAAACCAGCCAAAGTGAAATCCCAATAAGTGCGCGTGTTCTATTTTTCATCTGTTCCCCCTGCTTTTTTTCAAAGCAAAAATTGTTTCAGGAAGATTTGTGCCGTGTATCGCGCTATAAGAAAAATTAGAAAAAATACCAGTTTAAATCAGATAAACTTATGCTTTATAACAAATTGAAAGTATTCACTAATGTGGCGGAATTGGGTTCAGTCACCGGTGCCGCGACCAAACTTCGCCGCACCCAATCGGCGGTAACCCAACAGCTGCAGCTACTCGAGGAGGAGCTTGGTCTAAAGTTGCTAGAGCGCCGCAACGCCCGAATTTTTCTCTCCCGCGATGGCGAAGTCCTTTACCGACTCGCTAAACAAAAACTGGGCGAACTCGACGACGGAATATTCAGCGTGCAAGAAAAATTAAATGCAGCCGAAGGCCGCATTCAACTCGGCGTGCTGAACGACCATGGAAATGAATTTAAAATTGGCGAGACCCTCGGCCGCTTTTGCAAGACGCATCCAGAAATTGCCTTTGACCTAGTTGAGGCCCCAAGCCGCGAACTAGAGGCGATGATGCTAGAAAACAAACTAGATATGGCGTTTACCGTGTTTTTTTCTCAACCCGAAATGTTCATTCGCAAATCGATGGGCAAAACATTTCACTCAATTTATTCTAACCCTCATTACCTAAAAGACCGCCGCATCACCAACTATAAGCAGCTGCTCGATGACAAGCTGATCGACATCACCGCGACCTTTGCCTGCTTTTCCACTTGGTTTCGAAAAAACTGCGATTCGCTTTTACCCGCCCTACTTCACCGCGTGCCGGACATTGTGGCCCCCAATTTTTTGGTGGTGAGGCAGATACTGCAAACCGGTTTTGGCGTGGGCATTTTGCCCAACTATTTGACGGTCGATGACCTCGAAAACGGAGCTTTAGTAAAAGTAATGGCGACGGGGAAGCAGATCTTTGCCGGGGTGGATCTAGCCTACCGCACCAATAAGACGCTGCGACTCTGTGAAAAACTATTGATCGAATTCGCGGTAAAAAACGCTCGGTACGGAGAGGGCTAAACCGTACCTAAGATGGCCACCAAAAGGAAAGTGCGCGCCACAGTATACGCCCGCCCTTTTCTTCGCTAATTTACGGCCATGGAAGACGAAACCCAGCGCGTCGACGCCGTGATTAAAAACCAATTTAGCGGCTTAAGCCGCCGTCAGGTCGAAGAGGCCATTGAGAGCGGCCTGGTGGTCGGCGCTGACGGCAAGCGGCTTAAAAAGGGCGACCGCCTGCCGCCCACTAACGTACAGCTTAGGCGCCTAGCCGAGCAGCTTGAATCGCTTTCAAAGGGCGACCCGATTGTGCGCCTGAAGGTCGTAGACCAAGATAACGACGTGGTAGTGGTCGAAAAACCCGTGGGCATGCTGTGCGCGCCAAAGTCGCTATTTGATTCAAAAACTATCACCTCGTGGGCCCTGGCCAGGTTTGCCAACTTGAAAAATGAGTTCACCGATCCGCAACCGGTCGTCACTCCCTACTCCATCGATGCCGACGTCACCGGCATTGTGCTGGTGGCAAAAAATGTGGCCGGCTTTAAGTTGTGGCAGGAGCGGTACGAGCAAAAAAAGATCACCTTTAGCTACCTCGCCTGGTGCTGGGGCGAACCTAAGCCGCATCGTTTTTTTATTTCAACCCAAATTGGCAAGCTGCCGGGCGACATTGACGCATGGGCCGTCCCCACCACCCCCGAAATGAAATTTAACCCGCCCGCCAAAGACGCGGTAACCGTGGTGCGGGTGGTAGAAAGATACAAGCGTCCAGAGCAAAAAGGCTTTTTTCTGGCTGAAATCACCATGACCACCAACGTCGAGCATCAAGCCCGCGTGCATATGGCCCACCAGGGCTATCCAGTAATGGGCGATAAACTCTACGATGCAGAATTTGAAAAACGATCACCGTCAGTCACCGCCCAGCAACTCTTACTCTTTGAAATGGAGCACGGCGGAAAGCGCGCAAAAACCTCTACCGATGAGTTTAAAAAACGGTTTGCGTAGGGGTAGCGTTGATACCGAAAGACCGCTTAGCGCAAAGCTTTGCGCTGGGCCGTGTGCCATTGCGTGGCACGCGCAATCTTTAGAAGATTGGACGACAAAATGTCTTCTAATTTGTCGCGCAAAGCTTCGGATTGCTTTCGAGATTGTTCACCGGTGGGAATTTCTTCACGCAGAAACTGAACCGCATTGTGTTGGGCAAGCTCCGAATAGTTTTGAGACCAAAGGCGCAGGTTACGGTGGTAATTCACTCTTTCGAGAAACAGATCATTTTTACTCAACCCCAATTCGGTTTCGCGCTCGATCAAAAATCGCGAGACATCTAACTCTTCGGCAAAACTTTGCGCCATTGAGTCTAACTGCTTAGCTTGAAAATCGACGAACGGCTCTGAAACGCGGAGCCAGACCGCATCACGCTCTGCTTGGCTTTGGGCGAGGGGAAAGGTTGAGATTTCAATGGATAGTTTTTTCGCCAGCCGGTTGTTATCGATGCGCCTCCAGGCATCGACGCTATCGGTTTTTCCGTCGCGTTCAAAATACTGGGGACTGCGCTGGTGGCGGGCGGCCCAAATCAGGTAACGCAGGTACTCGTGCAACAAAGTCTTCCGCGGCGCATTTCTAGCCACAATCATCACCGGGCGGGGACGATAAATAGCCGAGGCCGAATCCGCACCATAGGGCGCAATAAAAGTCGCAGTTGCCCCTTGGGCTTCGATCTTAGGCCCATACAACTCTGCGTACTGTTCTGCCGCCGGCTGATCGGCGGGATCGTTGGTTAGGGTGACGGTATTTTCTTTAGGCAAAGACTTCGAAAAGCGGTCCAAAATTAAAACCTTAGGCTCACCTGCTCTTTGGATAGCGGCAAGTACGGCATCGACGGACCCCTCTTTACCAAAGGCTTTTAACGGCTCCACGTCGAGAGTGATTTCGGTCAGCGGCAGCGTCACCGGCCCCGCCGGCTCTTGCGGTAAAGGCGCTGGGGTGGCAGCCAAGCCCGTTTCGAAGAGTGCCGCAAGCGAGCAAAAAATCAGTTTTAGTGGTTTCACGGGGAGACGTTTAGCATGAGGCAAAAATTGCCGCAATATGCTGAAAAGGGGCGAAACCAAGGGCCCGAAACTTGACGAAGCCAGCTATCCATTCTTTGTTTACGCCATGAACACCCCGTCGCTAGTCACTCGAGCCCTGGCTAAAACCACGGGGGCGCTAAAAAAAAGGCCCTTCCTCTGCAACGTGTGTTGCTTTCCCAACGCCGCCACCACCGGCCAGCTAACGCGAGAAGATCCCACGTGCCGCCATTGTGGATCCAATGTTCGTTTTCGATCGCTCGTTCACGCTCTTTCGCTTTCGCTCTTTCGAAAATCGATTCCATTGCCGTGGTTTTCGAGCCGCCCCCTCCGGCGCGGCTACGGAATGAGTGATTGGCACGGCTACGCCAATCGATTGAAGCGAAAATTCGATTACCAAAATACCTTTTATCACCAAGAACCCCGCCTCGACATCACTCAACTTCCCGAAGCCTTCGAATCAAAATTTGATTTTGTGATCTCTTCAGATGTTTTTGAACACATCAATCCCCCGGTGAATTGCGCCTTTCAAAATGTTTTTCGTTCTTTAAAACCGGGCGGGGTGTTTGTGCTTACCGTTCCTTTCTTGGAAACGGGCGAAACCCAAGAGCACTATCCAGATTTGAATAACTTTGAAATTGTGGAGAGCAACGGAAACAAGAGATTGCACAATAAGACCAAGCAAGGCCATAGCCAGTGGTTTGATGCACCGGTATTTCACGAAGGCGACGGCGCCACTTTAGAGATGCGCCTTTTCACCTACCCCTCGCTGGTGCGTCAGCTTTTGGATGCGGGCTTTATCGACGTGGTTCCCTACAATACGAACGTGGCCCGGTTCGGTATCCACCACCATAGTTTACGATCTTTTCCCCTCACCGCCCGCCGGAGTAAAATCGCGTTGCCGGACGTACTCAAAGCAGGCCATTGAAGCGGCGATACTGGCGTTTAGACTTTGCACCTGACCAAACTGCGGAATGCGAAGCTTTTTTATTTTGGGGTAAGCCGCCGGGTCAAAACTTAAACCAAACTCTTCGTGCCCCACAATCACGGCGCTCTTCTCCGGAAAGGGCTTAGCGCCTAAAGTCTCTTCACCCTGCGGCGCTAAGCCAAAAAACTCATACCCCTCAGCAGCAAGCACTTCGTAGGACTCATTAAAAGTCTCAAACGATCGGCTGCGCGTGTGCTGAAGTGCCCCACGACAAGTACGCAGGTCAAAAATTGGCATCCCCACCAAGTGCACTTCCCTAATTCCCAAAGCGTTAGCCGTGCGAATTATTTTGCCAACGTTAAAAGTGGCCTTCATTTGGTCAAGAATCATCACCAGCGGAAACGGACCCGGGGGCTGGTGCTTGCTTAAAATAATTTGTTTGGCGAACTGATGCCGGTAGTACTCGCGATTGCGCATGTCGGCGAGACTAGCGAAAAAACCGGCGAATGAAAATGCTCACAAATTGAGATTATAGGTTTAAATGCCTTCTCGTTACTGCCAATTGCCACTAAAGAGCTTGCTCCATTTTCCAGGTTTGGTTTGGATAAAGACTTCGTTGCCCTGAATAGCGTAACTGGTTTGATTTTTGGGATAGAGCAAGTTTACGGTTTGGTAATCCCGGCCATTGTTTCGCAGGTAGCTGCTGGATTTCTGCCCATTGTCGTTCGTGACGTGGCGGTACATGTTGCCACCGATTAGTTGATAATAGCCGCTCCGTCCCGCCCCTAGGTTGTAAGAAAAAAGACTGCGGTTGTCCCAGCTTCCCGAGCGGTAAAAGGTGAATTTGGTTTCACCCATGGCCTTTAAAAACACTCCGTTTTTATCCAACTTAACCGTCATATTACGAGTGGGATCAAACAGGTCAACCGCGTTGGCCGAGCTGCCTATTTCTTTAAAGTAAAAAACCTCGGTGTTTTGAATGGTCTCTGACCAGACCCCGGTCTGTACGTCTTTTACAAAGTAACCTTCGCTGGCGGGATAATAAAAATACGCCGTGTTGGGCAGGGCCGCCTGCCCCGCGTTGGATATTAAAAACAAACCCAGACCAAATAAAAACCGTTTCATCGCAAGCTCCTGGTTACGGCAAAAGCACAACGCTTCCCCCATCCCCTTACGCGTAAGTCTCGGTAAAAAGGCTCACCGAAAATGTAAATTTGTGTACAAAACTTGGTCAGTTCCGCCCTTGGCACGCGCCAAATAAGCGTGCGCGAGCCCACAATTTTCCTTCACTATTGGAGCATAGTATTAAATTTCCCCACAATCAGGAGTACTTCGATGCGCGCACGCAGTATGTATGTTCTCGCCGGCGTTCTTTATTTTTGTTCAATTTCGGTGGCTCATGCCGCCGCGCTTCCCAAACTGGCCGCATCAATCGTTACCACCGATGACTGTTTTACGTCCTATACTGGAGCTGCAAATCAGTGCGATCTGGGCTGGTGCTTGAGCTCGGTAGCGGGCGATAGCGATGCGGCTAAAATCGACAAATATAAGCTCTGCGCCAGTGGCGAGCCGGTGCGAACGGTTGCCAGCCAAGAGACTTGCGAAGAGAAGAAAACCGAATAGCGTCGTTCGCCTTAAAAAAACTTAACCAACTAAAATAAATTACTCACGGTATTCAGCCTTAGCGAGATACTAGAAGCGGTATGAGCCGCTCAACCGCGTTCGCCGCCCTAGTTATTGTGGTATTCGGCGGCGGCTATTGGATGGGGAAGGCCTCCTCACCTGATTCAAAAGAGCTACAGCACCTTAAACAATCACTCGCTGATCTGGAGCAACACGAGCTTCAGGAGTACCGTGAACTAAAGGGGCAAAGCGAAAAGCTAAAAAAGGCCGACGAGTTACTCGAAAAGATAATGTCCCTATTTCTTCTCGATTTGGGGCAGCGGTTTAAAAAAGCAGAAACTCCACCACCCTACACTCCGCCAAAGGAGCGAGAACCTGAAGTGGCCGAGCCCACGCCTCAGCAGGATCAACCCATACTCCAATCCGAAAAAGCCCCCCCGACAAAACCCCCTCCTCCGGCGGTTCATGCCAGCCCCCCATCTGCGCTACAACAAAACGCAGAGCTAGAGCGCGACGGCGCTAACGAGTTTCTTAAGAAACACCGTCAAGGTGATTTTGGTTCAACTTTAAATGATTCGTTTCGTCCCGAGAAAAATGATGCGCTCTTTTTGAGTCTTAACGGAAAGTACCTGGGGGTCGTGTCACTCACCAACCCCAGCGCGGTTTGGTCTCTAAACTTTGAATTGAATGGAAAACCTTGGGCCGACCGTTATTCAGGAACGGCGTCCGTAATCCTTCTAAACGGATCAAAACGCATTGCCTGGAGAAAAGAGCAGAATTCAATATCGATGTTAAGACGATCCAGCCCCGGAAGCCCTTGGCTAATTCTTGAAATCAGTGAGTACTATTACGCTGAATTATTTTTCCGTGACTCTAACCGAAGCTTCGTCGGCAATTTTTATGAAAAAAAAGGGCCCGACCAATTCGTGCACCGCGGTACCGTCGACTTATTTCCAAGAGAATAGCGTAATTCATTCAACGATGTTAGACAGGCATCCCACGGTTACTTAGGAGCCATTTTCTCATGATGGTAACAGCGGCCGTGCGTCTTTTCTTTGTCCTTATTCTCCTTTCAACCCCGATAGTTGCCGAAACAAGCCCAACCCCGAGCGATAACCGTCCTAAATTGAGTCTTTGCCGTTTTTTGCTCCTGTCTTCGGCCTTGCAGATCGGGGTGGGTTTAGGCGCGCTTGGCTGGAATAAGTGGCGAGATTTAAATTACGCACGGATAAATAGGTCGGGAATCCCGCGGGGATTCACCATCGATGCCCCGGCCGTAAAGAGATTAGAAAATCTTTTTGCGCAAGTGGCCCGCAACACCCCTGAGTGGCGGTCTTTTTTGCAAGACGTGGCGTACTGGGATCCGAACCCCACGGTTCGAAAGCGTGCCTCCCAAATTCTGTCGACCATGCCAGATTCTCAAGTTTACGACTGGGCCACGATCTATCCCCTAATGGATGAGCTGCTTGGGCAATCTAGCGTGATGAAACCGTTTAGCCCCTCCGACCCGAAAGCGGTTAAACTGCTTGCGTTGCAACGAGCACTGGAACAAGGGCTTACCCCTGGTGATCTCGAACGGCTAAGATTTATTTCAAGGCACGACCCCGACGTGAAAGACGCGGCGAAACATATTCTGGAAGTTCCGAATGTCTTTCGGCCGCTGGCCGGAAGTGGACTAGGCGAAAGCGAATGGTACCGGCGGTCTTTTGACCTAGTTCCGCCTGAGAATCAGTCTCTCATCGCAGAACTATTTAACCTCGCCATTTACGGCGAGGGCCGTCTTCACGAACATGCTTTAGCGGCATTGCGTAAGGTACCGTTTAGAGATCTTTTAACCCTTGGTGAAGAGCAGAAAAAA
>JAYSWN010000074.1:0-12168 GCA_043718025.1 Pseudomonadota bacterium | reverse complement strand
GTCTCTTTGTTTACATTCAGATCCTTGTCCGAAAGCACGCTAAAACTGGCACGAACGCAGCCGTGGGCTTGGGGGTGAGCATCGCGCACCGCTTTAACCACCCCTTTTGGATCGGTACCGGCCTTGGTTAGCTCCCCAATTTTCTTTTCGATTTCGACGAACGATTTTTTCAATCCCGCTTCCGTCCCTAGAACCAATAACGGGGAGATCACCTTCTCCTCGTCGGGAATGGTTTCAAAACTCGGGGGATTTGCGAAAGTGGAAACGCTTAAAAGAGCGAAAAAAGCCATAAACAGACGGGCCATATAAACCTCCAAAATTAAGTACAGACCCGTTTTAACGCTGCGCGTCTTAGTGTCAACGGGAGTCTGCCCCCCTGGCCGATCTTTTGCTTCTGCTCCTACGAATGGTGCCTAAAAATCGAGTTCTGGGTCGGTTTATCGTCTTGGGGAGTAGCCTTTTCCTGCTTTACCGCACCATGGTTCGATTGGCCCCCTTCTCAACCCCCAAGCTGCAAATCACCTTTTTTGACGTTGGCCAAGGCGACAGTGCCCTCATCGACTTTCCCGACCGGTCCCGTTGGATGGTAGACGGCGGCGGTGCATTCTTAGAACGGCAGATTGGGCGGGAGCTATTTGCCGAACTAACCTCGCAGGGAATCTTGCGACTCCACAGCATGGTGCTTACTCACCCTGACGCGGATCATGGCGAGGGGTTGCTATCATTATTGAGCGAACTAACGGTAGATTCATTTTTGTACAACCCCGCTATCACTGAAAGGGCAAAGGTCACCAAACCTCTGCTCACCGATCTCATTGCGCGCGCGCATTTACGCAAGGCCAAAGCCCTTCCGATCACCCGGCCCCAGAGCCAGCGGCTGGGCGGAGCGCGGGTCTCGCTACTTCCCCTAAAGGGAATCACAACTAACGACCGAGCGCTGGTACTCAACCTCCAGTTTGGCGAATGTTCAGTTTTACTCACCGGCGATATTGAAAAAGAGGGTGAAAAAGAGCTGGTGGCGCGAAGCGCCGATTGGCCAGCCCCCACGGTACTAAAAGTGGCCCACCACGGAAGCCGCACTTCGAGCACTCCCCGGTTTCTAAGGAAACTTAGCCCGCGGTTCGCGGTGGTCTCGTCAGGAGTGACCAACCGCTACGGCCACCCCAACGCCACCGTGCTAGAACGCTTACGGCAGTTTGGCGCTGAAGTGCTGCGCACCGACTTTCACGGCTGGGTGCGCTTTACGTTTACCGCGGATTCGCATTTTGAGTGTCAGAGTAGCTTAGGATCGTGCGGCGAAGGCCGCTGCTTAACTGACCGCCAATAGCTGGCTTCGTTTTAAAGTATTGATGCGATCGCGAATCTCGGCGGCCTTCTCAAAGTCCAAATTTTTAGCCGCCGTTTTCATCATTTTTTCGAGCCGGTCGATCTGCTTAGGCAACTGCTTAGGATCCACCGCCCCGTTCTTGTCGACGGGAAGATTGGCGGGCGTAAAGTAATCTTTGTCTGCCCCACTATAGAGCGAACTCTGAATGTTTTTCTTTACGGTGGTGGGCGTGATGTTGTTTGCGACGTTGTAATCCTCCTGGATTTTTCGCCGGCGATCGGTTTCAGAGACCGCGAAATTAATCGAATCGGTCATTTTATCCGCGTACAGAATGACCCGCCCTTCCAGATTTCGGGCGGCGCGGCCAATGGTCTGAATAAGCGCGGTCTGGCTTCTTAAAAACCCTTCTTTATCGGCGTCTAAAATACCGACTAAAGCGCACTCCGGAATGTCTAGCCCTTCCCTAAGTAGGTTGATGCCCACCAACACGTCGAATTGGCCTAAACGAAGCTGACGCAATATTTCAACCCGCTCGATGGCGTCGATATCCGAATGTAGGTACTGCACCCGAATGCCCATTTTTTGATAATACTCGGTTAAGTCTTCGGCCATGCGTTTGGTCAGCGTGGTGATCAGAACGCGAAACCCTTTTTCGACCACTTTTTTCACTTCACCGTAAAGGTCTTCAACTGCACCAGTTGCCGGTTTAATGGTGATCTGCGGATCGGTTAGGCCGGTGGGCCGAATGATCTGCTGCACCACTTCGCCCCGCGTTTTCGCCATTTCGTATTTGCCGGGAGTTGCCGAGACATAGACCACTTGGCCAATTAGCGATTCAAACTCAGAAAAGTTCAACGGACGGTTATCGAGTGCCGACGGTAGCCGAAAACCGTGTTCCACCAGAGTCTCTTTTCGGGCCCGGTCACCGCGGTACATGCCACCCACTTGCGGCACCGTGACGTGGCTCTCGTCGATGAACAAGAGAAAATCTTCGGGAAAATACTCAATGAGGGTCGGCGGCGGATCGCCGACGTTGCGGCCGGTAAAGTGCCGGCTGTAGTTTTCGATGCCGTTGCAGTAGCCAACCTCTTCCAGCATTTCGATATCGTAATAGGTACGGCTTTCGATACGCTGGGCCTCCACCAACTTATTTAGCGATTTTAGCTGCTGCAAACGAACCTGTAGTTCTTCCTGGATGGAACGCACGGCCCTTTTCAGCATGTCTTTTTCGGTGACGTAATGGCTGCCCGGAAAGATCGATATTTTCTTTAGCTCTTCGGACACTTTGCCGGTGATAGGATCGATGCGCTGAAGCTTTTCAATCTCATCGCCCCAGAAACTCACGCGGTAGGCGTCGGTCACTTCGAACGCCGGAAAGATCTCGACAATGTCGCCCCGCACGCGAAACGTGCCGCGGTGAAAGTCGTAGTCGTTTCGTTCGTACTGGATTTCTACCAAATGCATTAACAGCTCATCGCGCCGGTGAACTTTGCCCTGTTCGAGCTCAATGACCATCTGGCGATAGACTTCCGGTGAGCCCAGACCGTAAATGCAAGAAACGCTGGCCACGATTAAAACATCGCGCCGTGACAGCAAACTTCGCGTCGCCGAATGGCGCAACTGATCAATCTGGTCGTTAATTGCCGAGTCTTTTTCGATAAAAGTGTCTGACGACGGAATGTACGCCTCGGGCTGGTAGTAATCGTAATAACTTACGAAGTACTCCACCGCGTTGTCCGGAAACAGGTCTTTGAATTCTGAGTAAAGCTGCGCCGCCAAGGTTTTATTGGGGGCCAAGATCAACGCCGGTCGATTTAACTCGGCAATCACCTGCGCGGTGGTGAAGGTCTTGCCGCTGCCGGTTACGCCCAAAAGAACGGTGTCGCGCTTACCTTCCTTAAGATTCTTAACGATTTGAGCAATGGCGGCGGGCTGGTCGCCGCGGGGAATGAACTCACTTTTTAAAACGAAATCTGACATCGGGCGTAGTATACCCACCGCCATGGAAGTCTCAAATGTCTCACTGCAAAAGATTCTTGAGCAGACGGTGGCCATTCTAGGTTACGGCAACCAGGGACGCGCCCACGCGCTCAATTTGCGCGACTCTGGGGTTAAGGTTGTGGTCGGAGCCCGGCCAGGGGCGGGAGCCAATCGGGCCCGCGAAGATGGCCTGCCGGTCATGGACATTCCGGCCGCCATCCACGCTGCCAGCGTTGTGATGTTCTTGTTTCCAGACCAGACTATCCCTGAAATTTACAATGCGTGCGTAGAGCAGCTAAAAGCGTCGCCCAAAACTATCGGCTTTGCCCACGGCTTTGCATTGGTATTCGGCCACATCCAGAAAATTACGGGATGCAGCTACTTTTTGGTGGGGCCTAAAGGGGCCGGTGCTCTACTACGCGAAAACTTTAGCAAAGGCGGCGGCCTTCCGGGAGTGTACGCGGTTGAGCCAGAGCCCAATCGAGAAACCGAAACGTTGGCGATGAGCTACGCCAAAGGCATCGGCTGCGCCAGCAGCGTGCTTATAAAAACTACGTTTCGGGAGGAGACCGAGTGCGATCTGTTTGGCGAGCAAGCGGTGCTTTGCGGTGGCTTTATGGAGACGATGGAAACCGCCTTCCAGATTTTGGTCGAGGCCGGGCACACCCCGGAAATGGCGTTTTTTGAGACCTGTTTCGAAGCCCGAATGATTTTGGAACTGTGGATGAAATATGGACCCGCGGGAATGGCGACTAAAATCAGCCCCACCGCACTTTACGGCGGAGCGACTCGCGCCAAACGCGTCATTCCAGAATCGACCAAACAAGAGATGAAGAAAATTCTGACCGAAATCCGTGATGGGCACTTTAGTAAGGAGTGGATGGCCGAGGTCAAAGCCGGTACGCCAAAACTCATCGCGGAAAAAGCCCGACTCAAAAATTCGCTGCTCCAAAAAACCTGGGAAAAGCTGTCGCCAAAATTGAGCTGACCCTCTAGCCAAGTGTGCGATAATTATCGCCGATGAGTGGTATTCGAATTTCACTAGGCATTGCCCTTTTTACCTTGAGCCTTTTGCTCGCAGCGTCATGCTCGCTGCGGCCGATTCAGCCTTTGGTGAGCGTACAGGTCAGCTGGCCAAAAAAGAGTTTTGCTCGGGGGGCCGTTTCCTTAGACGAGATGCAAGACTGCTTGTTTCTCACCGCGTTGAGTAGCGGCAACCAAAGCACTCTCTCGCGCGAAGTTCTCGAAGGTTTAGATCCCGCCGCCATCGGCGCTGACGGCACCGTTTTCGGCCCTTACACCAAAACTCAGTTACAAACCGGGGTGTCGCTCAATATTCCCCTCGCCATTACGCGCCTACGAATTTTGGGCGTTGACGGTCCTAACTGCGCCACCAACCCTTTCGCCGCAAATTTCAAAAAATACTCGGTGGCCGCACTTTATCTCGTAGGCGAAAGCACCGCGGATCTTGCCGGCAGTGCAAAGGTTTCCATCGAGGCGAAACTCGATGCCTCCACCCTCAATCAAATCGCCAACGCTACCCGAACCATTGATGGAGACCCGCGCCTTTATCTCAACGTCAATAAAGTGCTTCGGGGGAAAAGTGACGTGGCGGGATCAAGCAGCGTCGTTTTTAACTCCGGACCTTTAAATCCCGATGGCTCGACCCCTTTCGAAATCCGCCTCAGCGATTTTTTGGACGTTTATAAAAGAATAAGTCGTTTAAACATCGGCAATTCCGATTACCACGAGCGCTATGACATATTCATCTCAACCGGCGGTCTTTCGGCATCGTATTTAAGCGGACGCTACGGCACTCTGCATATTCAACTTCGAGGGAGAACTTTCTACTTTGATTCACCCGGTTCGGGAATCTGCGGCTCGTCTCCTTCGGGTTCGCCAGTTTTAAATTTTACAGCGGCGCTGTTTCAGCTAGGGGGCTGGCAGTACGAAACGTCTTCGATCCTTGACGGTGATTACGGCACTTTGAACCTTAACGTGCTGAAGCCCAGTCTTCCGTACGAATGGTCGGCCATCCTAACGGACACCCCGCCCAACATGCGACTGAGCGTGCGCACCGCGCACTACGTGACGCCATCAGAATGCACGGCGTTCACCTTGAGCAATGTGGAAGCGTATTTTGAGCAATAGACGGCAGATAGAAATATGTCCCCAACAAGAATCGAACTTGTAATTAGGGATTAGGAATCCCTCGTTATATCCATTTAACTATGGGGACAGACTAAACCCAACACTAGCCAGCCCCGCCAAAATTGCCAACTGCCGAAAAAGGTTGGAGGTGAGAGACAAACTCAACGGTAGCGGTTTGAAGAGCGGTAGAACGGGCAAATAACTCAGCGGCTTAATGGGGAAGGCCCTTCGGTTCCAGCACCACAATTTTGCCCTCGCGCAAATACTGCATCGCCAGCGCCGAAGCCCGGTCGGGCGTGATCGGGCCATCCCCTTTCAGAAGCTCCGCCGCTTCGATTCCCTTTTTGTTGTTAGCTAAATCCATTTGCCGTTCGGCGTGCGTATTTCCAGGCCCGGTTTCGTGGGCGTTCAAAAATTTTTCGGCGAGGGCCGGGCCAAAGACGTTGGTCAATAAAATCGCTCCCACAAAATGGCGGTAGCCGTCGCTTTCATCTTTTTTAGCGTTGCGCCCAAACTTGTCGGCGGTCATTTTATCGACCGTAAACTTAAGGCCCAAGGCAATCTCCGCCTGGCGCGGGTACCTTTTCATCAATCGTTTTTCTGCCGCGTTCTCGCCAAACAATGACGCACCCGCCAGCAACAAAATAATTAGAGGCTTCACTTTCATACCCGCTCATCTTAATACATTCGTACAGGCGTAACTAGGAGCCACGATGGAACACAGCGGTAGTTTTATAAAGTTAGTAAATGAGGCCAAAGCAAAAATTCGTGAGGTGCGAATCAACGATGTTTTGAAAATGCTCACCGACCAGGTGGCTTTCACCTTCATCGATGTGCGCGAAGATGATGAATGGCGTGCGGGCCGAGCCAAGGGGGCCATCCACGTGGGCCGGGGCGTAATCGAACGCGACATTGAGAACTTGGTTCCCAACAAAAATCAAAAGCTTGTGCTGTACTGTGGCGGCGGCTTTCGCTCAGCCCTGGCAGCCGAAAACCTGCAACGAATGGGCTACACCGATGTTATCTCAATGGACGGTGGCATTCGTGCCTGGCGTGACGCTAACCTGCCGGAAGAAAAAGGGTAATTGCCCCTTTCACTTTCTTATGGAAACCCGACGGCGGCTTGGAGTACACCTCTGTGCACGGCTTCAAAATGAAAATCTTGTTAACAACCATTTCGCTCTCGTTGCTCCTCTTTTTGGCCGCCTGCGGGCGGGATGACATTGGCAACTCACTAGATGCCCCAAGCCAAGAAAGAGTGGCTCGCACCAAAGAAATTCCCCAAGTGGTTTCGCTATTCGGGCCCAATCTGTGTACCGGCACAATTATCAAAGACAAAGTGGTGCTCACCGCGGCGCACTGCCTAAAGTCAGTAAATGTTTTTGTATCGTTTCAAAACCGCAAGCTCACCGCCGCCCGTTACACCACGCACGGCCCTGGCAAGGAGCTGGATTCTCTAGACGTAGGGTTACTTTTTTTTGAGAATTCAGTTTTGGAAGGCAGCGATATCAAACCGCTCGAACTTGCTGAAAACGTGAATGTCGGCGAAGTGCTCACCATGATTGGGTACGGCTGCCAGCAACGCGCCATGGGCACTCATAAACTGCATCGGATTCGCGATTACCTAGAGGTTTTGTGGTCGCGCACTAAGCCCCCTCCCACCCGCATTGAAGGTCCCAGTAACCGCGCTGAATCCTGCTCGGGTGACTCGGGCGGCCCGGCCCTGGTTAAACGCAATGGCGCTTACCAGATCGTCGGAGTGCTTCATGGGCTTTTATATGGGGGCGACGCCGGCACCTCGACCGCTTTTAGCGACGTGAGCCGAGGAAAAAATTTAGAGTACATTCGCCGCTCCCTAAGCAATTAATGCCGGCCAAATGCCCTAAACCCGTGTCCCAACAATTGTGTAATTCGCACAAAGTCTCATCACCACATTCTTGGAAATGTTTATTTTCGCTCGTAACTGCAGAGACTTAACCCCGTATTCCCTTAAGCTTCAGGCACAAAAATCGCGGTGTCTAAGAAGTAGTGCCGCTAAACCGTTGAATCTAAAAGCCACCCCCAATTGTGAAGCTAACGTGTAAAAAAGTAAGCCGCCTGTACCCCTATTTGGCAGTTGCCTAAGAAGCAGACAAAACTTTGCAATTGTCCTGTGGGTTCCAACCGTTCTGCGCGTCCGCCCAAACCGGCCTTCAGCTTGCAACCTTAATCAACATTCCAGTCGTGCATTGAGGTTTATAGCGGGGAAGCAAAGAAGCTGCCTGCGGGGTTAATAGGGGATCGAAACATTTTATGCGGTACGTTTGCAGCAATATTCTATTTACAGCCATACTCATGCTATCTGGCTGCGGGATCAGCAATCAATCTGGTCAAGCCAGCATCAATGAGGGGCTAGTTCAAAACGCCAACGAACCCTCGATCGTTTTGGTTAAACTTCCCAACGGCAAAGGAATCTGCTCGGGCAACATCGTAGGGCTAAAAACGGTCCTTACGGCCGCCCACTGCGTAGTTGGTCTCTCCGGACGTTTCGAAATTGTTTCCGACAAAGGCCGTTACAGCACCTACACTTATTACCTTAACGATGATGGCGATGTGGGCTCCGTAGACGACAAGCAAGACATCGCGGTTCTGGTATTCGATGAAATCATTACCGACCCCAGAAATATTTTAGCTATCGGCAGCACGGTCGACTCAGGCGAGCGCTTCAAAATGGTTGGCTACGGATGCCAATATCTCGATACCCGCAGCGGTTCAGGCACGCGCCGCGCCCTTACCACTTCACTTTACTCGGATAACGAAGATGGGTTCCTGACCGTTCGCCAAGTCTATAGCTTATCGGTACGGGGCGTAACCGCCGGTGGAACTTGCTTCGGCGATTCGGGCGGTGCCGGAATCGTTTTTCGCAACGGCAAACAAGTTTTGGTCGGAAACGTTCACGCTGGTGGCCCGGTAACTTCGGGCGGCGTGAAATACGAAGCCTCTTACTTTTCTGACCTCACCCGCTCGGATAACCGGGCTTGGTTAGAAAAAGTTAACGACGCTCATGATTTAGGAATGTTGCTTCTCTAAGACCGGTAGTCGCTCTGCGATGACCGAGTACCACTCAGCTGCCCCAAGGGCGCCGAGTGAAGTGAATGGCCCTAAGGTTGCTTAAGCTCTCTTAGGTGAAAGCTTTAAACTTTTTGATCTTAGTGTCCCTAGGCTGGGCGCCGCTCTTAGTAGCGGCGCCCGCCCCCCCTTTTTCGCTTACCCTGCGAACTGGCTTCAACGAAACCCTCAAAATTCCAGGACTGCTACGTGCCGCCGTAGGCGACGAAAAAGTGGCGCGGGTGCGGGCGTTTCCCCCTGACGTTTTACTGGTCACGGCACGCCAGTCCGGAAAAACACTGGTCCGGGCATGGGGCACGGCGGGCGAAAGCACGATCTCCATTTCAGTGGTGGGTGGTGAGGTGATTGATTCGATCCGCGACGATGGGGACAGCAGCGTGATTCGCATCTCCATTGAGTTTCTTGAGGTCACCAGCTCGGCCGGAGAAGCGCTCGGGCTGCGCTGGCCAGACTCGATACACTTTTCAGGGGCCGGGGGTGCCAGCGGAGACCTTGCCTCATCGGCGATAAACTACTCAGCCAGTGTCACCTCAAGCAAAGGTGCCCTTAACTTACTCGTCAAAAAGGGGCTGGCCAAAATACTGGCACGCCCCGAACTCTTTGTGCGCACGGGAGAGGAGGCCAGCTTTCATTCGGGCGGCGAATTCCCGGTGGCCTATTCTAACGCCTCGTCCGGTACGTTTCACCGGCGGGTCGACTGGAAGCCTTACGGATTAAGTCTTAAAGTAAAGCCCCGCAGCCACGACCACCTGCACATTCAATCTGACGTCGCGCTCGAGCTATCTGAGTTAAATCACGGCGCTGGCCTCGAAGGCATTCCCTCTCTAACTCGTCGCAAACTTGAAACCAAAACAAGCTCGCTAGATGGCGAAACCGTGATCCTCTCAGGTCTGCTTCGCCAAGTGGAAGGCAAAACCAAGGAAGGCATTCCCATTCTTTCTGATCTGCCATTGCTCGGCGACCTTTTCGGCCAGCGGGGCACGCACACCGAAGACACCGAACTCTTTATGACCGTGACCTATTCTTTCACCACCGTTGAGAGAAACCGCCAAAAGCAACGCGATTGGGATAGCCGCCTGCGCGCCAAAAAGGTTGATTTGTGAAACTCACACTTGAACAGCAATTCACCGGCAAGGCGGTCTCTTTTCTGCCGCTCTTTGACCAGCCTGGGGTAACCGACATTTTAATTAACGGCACGGCTTCGGTTTATATCGAACGAAGAGGGCGGCTCGAGGTCTTTCCCAACCCCTTCTCTCAACGCCAAGAGCTCAACGACTTCATTGAGCGGCTGCTGGTTCCACTAGGCAAACGCACCGACGCTGCCCGTCCCTACGTCGATGGCCGGCTGGCCGATGGCAGCCGGCTGCACATTCTGCTACCGCCGATCGCGGCCGAAGGGCCACTAATTAGCATTCGTCGCGGCAGCCTGGATGCCGCCGTTCATCGCGAAAACTTCGGTGAAGAGAAATGGCTGAGTTGGCTTGAGAAGAAACTCACCGAGAGGAAAAACATCCTCATTTGCGGGGGCACGGGTTCGGGCAAGACCACCCTGGCCTCGTTACTTCTTCAGTCAGTGCCACATACCGAGCGGCTGCTCCTGATTGAAGAGGCATTAGAGCTAAGGGTAAACCACCCCCACGCCCTTCATATGGAGGCCCGCCCGCCGTCGCCCGATGGGGCGGGCGAGGTCACCGTAAGAACCCTATTGAGAAACGCTTTGCGTATGCGGCCCGACCGAATTGTGCTTGGGGAATGCAGGGGGGCCGAGGCTTTTGAGCTGATTCAGGCCTGGAATACCGGGCACGGGGGATCGCTTTCCACCATCCACTCCCGTAGCGCCTTAGATGGCCTCAGAAGGCTGGAATCTCTAGCGCTATTGTGCGGCCTGCCCTTGTCTCCCAAGGCGTTACGAGAGTGGGTGGCCCACGCGGTAGATGTGGTGGTGTACCTGGAGCGCGATGGCGAAAAACGAAAGCTTCGGGAAATATTTGAAATTCAGGGGCTTGAGGGCGAGGTGTACCGGGTACTTCCCAAATTGCGCCTTGCCACAAAGTCACGTTTATGCGAAGTTCCCCCTCTTTAATTTAGGTTACGAGGAAACGGCAATGAGAGAAGGAATCCATCCCGATTATTTGGAAACCACCATCCGGTGTGCTTGTGGAAACGAGATTTTAACTCGCGCGACAAAGAAAGACATTCGCGTTGAGATCTGTTCGAGCTGCCATCCTCTTTTCACTGGCAAGCAAAAGGTCATGGACACAGAAGGTCGTATTGACCGCTTCATGAAGAAGTACGGGAACAAGCGTAAGTATTAATGCAGTACTGCAATTGATATACGCCCTAACCCCTATTTTTCATGTTTAAGAAGCTGGATGCGGTAGAGGCTGTTTTCGAAGACATGGAGGCGCGCCTCACCTCTCCCGATATCGCGGGCAACGCCACCTTATTTCAAAAACTCAGCAAAGAGCATGCTGGTCTTTTGCCGGTAGTTACTGCCTATCGCGAATTCAAACACGCTAAAAAACAATTTAACGAGAACCTCGAACTCATTAGCAGTGAGTCAGGAGAGCTGAAAGAAATTGCTCTTTCAGAAAACCAAGAGCTTGAAAAAGAGCTCTCACTCATAGAGCGCCGCCTACGCATCCTGCTCTTGCCCAAAGACCCTAACGACGATCGCAACATTATTCTCGAAATTAGGGCCGGAGCCGGTGGCGACGAAGCCGGCATCTTTGCTGGTGATCTTTACCGAATGTACACCCGCTATTCCGAAAAGCTCGGCTGGCAGGTGGAACCCATGAGCATTCAAAGCAATGACGTGGGCGGATTCAAAGAGATCATCGTCATGATTCGCGGCGACAAGGTCTACAGCCGGTTAAAATATGAAAGCGGGGTACACCGAGTGCAGCGGGTGCCCAAAACCGAAACCCAGGGGCGCATTCACACGAGCACCGTTACGGTAGCCATTCTGCCTGAAGCCGATGAAGTAGAAGTGAATATCAACCCTAACGATCTTCGCATCGATGTATTCCGCAGCTCGGGCCCCGGCGGTCAAAGCGTAAACACTACAGACTCCGCCGTAAGAGTTACCCACAATCCAACCGGGCTAGTCGTTATCTGCCGTGATGAAAAATCCCAGCACAAAAATAAATCCAAAGCACTCAAAGTTTTGGCGTCCCGTTTACTCGAAGCCAAACAAAATGAGCAGCACAATAGAATTGCCGCCGACCGACTGAGTCAGGTGGGGTCGGGCGACCGTAGCGAAAAAATAAGAACTTATAATTTCCCTCAAGGGCGCGTCAGCGATCACCGCATTGGCGTGACGATTCACACCATTGATAGCTTCATCATGGGCGACATCGAACCATTACTAAGCCAGCTTTCGGCGCATTACGAAGCCCTTGCGCTCAAATCCCAAACCGCCGGATGACCTTTTCAGAAGCCATACACCAGGGGCAGGCGATTCTCGAGAGCTCACAAGCCTCCTTCGGAGACGCCAATGACCATATGGTGCAAATTACCGAAGTGGCACTGGCCATGTCGCGGGCGCAAATTTTTCAACGACTGAATGACCCACTTCCCAATGATGGATTTGAAAAGATTAA
>JAYSWN010000073.1:0-35255 GCA_043718025.1 Pseudomonadota bacterium | reverse complement strand
GAAGCACGTCGCGTGGTCGTTGACCCTTGTAAATCAACGCAAGATAGCGGCTACATTTCTCACTCTTCTTATTCACAAAGCAGTATTCATTAATTTGGTTGGCACGGTGTTGCGAAATCGGCCGGTGCACCTGGGGCAAAAAGAAAAAGCCAAATGCAAACGCCCAAGCCGCATACCAGTAGGCTTTGATCAGTCCCCCACGGCCACGACGGCGGTAATTTAATAAAAAATGAAAAATGAGAAGCGTGAGTGCCACGCAAATCGCCAGTCCCCACTGCAATTGGGTGGTGACTTGGAGCACGGGAAAAAGCGGGGCCTTAAAGAGACTGGACTGCCGGCGGTAAGTTGAATGGAGAAACAGGCCCAGGCTCGACGTGAAGAGGGCAGAAAAAATGAAGGCCAGCGTCCACGCTCGGGGGTCAAGTATTTCAAAAAATTTGCGAAGGGCACTTTTTTGGGGGGGGCGCGATGCCTTTCGGTCGAGGTACTCGCGGGAGTAGCGAAGCTGGAGTTCGGTTGGGCCATTCACGCGCGGGAGCTTTGCCGACACCCGTGCCATGTCTACCGTTTTTGTCTCCGCCGTATCAGAGGGTCGCATAGTGGTGAAACCTCAAAGGTGCCGTTTCTAAAGGTGCTGTACGTAGTTGAACCATTAGAGTTTGCAAGCCGCATACCCGATGAATTCAAGCTAAGTCCCTGAAAAAAGTGTTCAACTTTAAGACAGCACCAAGGGGGTTGGGCGAGTCAGGGGTCGTTAAACCCCGCGTTAACATTTGGCAGCGCAATTCTACCGATGCCTCAATTTCAATTACCGCCAGTTTTAGGGCCTACCGTATGGTCAAAATAGACAACCAAGCAGGAAGTTAATTCGATCTGGAGGGGGAAAAATGGGGAATAACACCGTGCGGGCACTTACCTTAGTGGCCTTCGCAATCACACTTACCTTAGGCACTTCGGCCAAAGCCGAATCAAAGTTGAATTGGAAAGTGGTGCTCGCTAGCGGCGACGACAGCATCAAGACGTTCGACAACGCCCGAAAAAAGATAAAAGAGATTTTAGAAAAACGCGGCGTCGACGCCAAAAACATTCGCGAACTCTCAGTAAATCCAGACGAGATCACCGGCAATGTGGAGCGCACCACGCCCGAGAACATTCAGCGTTCTCTAGAAAAATTAGGGGCAAAATCAGGTGATGCCTGTCTCGTTCACGTTACCTCTCACGGTAGCAAACAGGGTTTTACCTACATCAAGCCCGACAGTGGCTTGCGGCCGGCCGACCTAGATAAAATGCTTACCGATACTTGCGGTGATCAGCCGACGGTAGTTTTGATTTCGGCGTGCTACTCGGGAGTATTTGTTGACGAGCTGATGCAAAAATCAAATCGCATCGTCATGACTGCCGCTCGCTACGATAGGCCTTCGTTCGGATGTCGTTCTGACCATGTTTATACCTATTGGGATGGTTGCCTTATCGAGGCACTGCCCACGGCCAAGAGCTGGGCCGAGGTGTATAAAAACACTACGACTTGCGTAACCGAAAAAGAGAAGGCGCTGAGCGAACGCAACGCCAAACTGACCGCCGAGGGCCGAAAGCTCGTCGATGAGGCTCAGGGCTTGGCGGAAACGGCCGAGGCGCCGGACAAGCTTGAAGAGGCAAAAAAGATCTACATTAAGGGGCGACAGATGTTGATCGAAGGGCAGCCGATTAAGCCCTCTTATCCACAGGCCTTTGCTGGTTCTCAGGTAAAAGACTTAGAGCTTCCGTAAAAGGCGGGAGGCCGACGCGAATCATGAGCTAGCTGGTCTGCTATCGCGTTGGCTTCTAGTTGCGCTGTTCGGGAATCGCACTTTTCATCAGATCGGAAAGAGGAATGTATTCGAGAGTGCTCTCTTCAGTCGCCTCTAAATTTATCGGGGCCGCGTAGCCGGCGTCGAAGGCCTGTTTCCAGCGAAGTGCGCAAACGCACCAACAGTCACCGGGCTGTAAACCCGCAAAACCATATTCGGGACGTGGCGTAGAAAGGTCATTTCCCGACAACCGCGAATACTCGAGAAATTCTTCGTTTACCCGAGTGCAAACGGTGTGCAACCCATGGTCTTCATCGTTGGTTTCGCACGATCCAGTGCGAAAAAAACCGGTTTTAAGTCGGTTGCAGCACGCCTTAAGTGGCGTTCCCAAAACATTAATCGAACGTGGTTTAATTTCTTCACTCATTTTGTTTAGGACTCGTAAAAAGCTTTTAATGCCAGACGCAACCACTCCGGATCGCGCACCCCAGCCAGCTCGCGAATAGAGTGCATGGCAAAAGTAGGAACGCCAACGTCAACGGTTTTCACCCCTAGCTTGGAGGCGGTGAGAGGGCCAATGGTGCTGCCGCAGGGCATGTCACTGCGGGCCACAAAGTGCTGAACCGGCACATCGGCTTTGGCACAGGCTTGGGTAAAAAGGGCCGCCGTTTCACAATTGGTGGCGTAGCGCTGATTTGCATTCACCTTAATCGCCGGCCCATGATTTAAAAGTGGCGCGTGATCCCGGTCGTGTTTCTCCGGATAGTTGGGATGCACTCCGTGAGCATTGTCGGTGGATACGAAGGTAGACTGGGCGATGGCTCGATGAAACCCTTCGCGGCTTCCGGCCAGTCGTTCCAGTACCGTCGACAAAAAAGTTCCCTGGGCGCCCGACAGACTTTCGCTACCCACCTCTTCGTGATCGTTTGCTACAAAAATCGAGGTCGCCGTAGGGCTAGCCTCGATTAGCGCCCTAAGCCCCATGTAAACGCTTAGTAAATTATCGAGCCGGCTACTGGCAATAAATTCTTGGTTCAGTCCGACCAGCGCAGGCTTTTGGGTGTCGTAAAAAGACAGGTCGAAGGCCAAAACTTTTTTGATCGAAATTTTTTGCCCCGCCAGTTCATCGGCCAGCAATTTTTCTAACTCGAACTCTCCGCGCTTGTGATCTTTTTGCCATTGAAACAACAAGGGCGGCAGCTCCCACTGTTTGTTGATGGTGCGGTTTTCATTCACCTCGCGATTGAGGTGAATCGCCAAGTTGGGAAGCGTGGCCACCGGCCGTTTAAAATCGACCAACGCCGTTTGCACCTTGCCGCTTGGGTCGACGTAGCTTACTCGACCCGCCAAAGAGAGGTCGCGATCGAACCAGGTCGACAAAATTACGCCGCCGTAAACTTCGACGCCTAACTTTACGTAGCCGTGCACTTCAATTGGTGCGCAAGGCTTTACCTTTAGGCACGGGCTATCCGTATGCGAACCGGTCAAACGGTAGCCCGTTTTTTCTAAGGGCTCTTTGCCCCGTCGAAACGCCACAATGGCGCCGTCACGAATAACAAAAGCCGCTTCGGGTAAATTTTTGTTCCACGTTGCTGCCTCGTGCAGTTCAGTAAAGCCCGCCGCCGTAAGTTGCGATTTAAGGTTAGCGACGGCGTGAAAAGGGGTGGGCGATTTTTCTAAAAACGAAAGAAGGTCACTGACGATTGCGTTCATTTCACGGAGTATTATCTACCTGTTTGATGAAGTCAGCGATTTTGTCGTAGAGCCGCGCTGGGCATTCGACCAGCGGCAAGTGACCCACCCCGCTTAGAATCTCTAGCCTCGAGGCGGCAATGTTTTGGTGCATCGTTATGGCTCGGGCGATCGCAATCACGCGGTCTTCATCCCCGTGAATTACTAACGTAGGAAGGTGAATCCGTTGCAAAAGCGGCGTCAGCTCTTGAGCTTCAAGCGCTTTTCGCTGCCAAATCGCCCCCTGGCGCGTTTGTGGCTCTTCGGCGCGTTTTCTGAGATCTTTGGCAAAGTGAATAATAAAATTTTGCTGCGCTTTAAAAAACGCCACCGAAAAGAAGCGATCGAGCTGGGCGATAAAATCCGGCGCCATGGCGTCGGGCAGAGAGTCTTCCCACGTCGTGGTGGAAGAGACCAAACAGAGGCTCCTTACGCTCTTTGGGTGTTGGGCGGCGAGCTTTAGCGAAACTGCGCCGCCAAGTGAAAACCCCACCAAGTGCGCCAGTCCACCGGCCTGCTGTTGAATGAGTTTTTCTACATCCTGAGCCATTTCATCCAAGCTAAAAGCTCGTTCGGTAACCGTCTTGCCGCAACCCCGATTATCCAGCGCCAGCACTGAATAGCCTTTGCGGTTTAAAGTGGCGGCTAGGCTGGCAAAATCAGCGTGCGTGCGGGTATGGCCGTTTACCAGTGCCACCCAAGCCGCTCCATCCCCGGCCGCCCAAGTTTCATAAAAGACCTGGGCTCCCGCTGTTTTGAGTAACGGCATAAACTTATGCCTTTCGGTTTACGGTCGTGGGCGAAGCCTGATCGGTGGGATAAATCACCAGCTCTTGAATGTTGACGTGGCTGGGGCGATTTGCGCACCACACGATGGTTTCGGCAATATCGGCGGCCGATAATGGGGTGAGCCCCTGATAAACCGTTTTGGCTTTGGCCTTATCTTCGAATCGCACCTCTGAAAACTCAGTCTCCACCATTCCCGGTGCAATTTCTGTAACGCGGATACCGCTGCCGTGTAGATCTAAGCGCAACCCTTCGGTAAGGGCGCTCACCGCGCGCTTGGTGGCGCTGTAAACGTGGCCGCGCGGATAAACCCAGCGACCGGCTACCGATCCCAGGTTGATAATGTGGCCACGCTTAGCTTTTAAGAAATGCGGCAGACAAACGCGAGTGACGTAGAGAAGCCCCTTTACGTTGGTGTCCCACATCGCCTCCCAGTCTTCTGGGTTCGACGTTTGAAAGGGATCGAACCCCTTGGCTAGGCCGGCATTGTTGACGAGCACCTCGACCCGTTCAAGGTAATCGGCGTGGCTGACGCTGAAGGCCTCAATGTCTCTTGGTTTGCGAACGTCGAGCACGTAAGGCACCACCGCCACTTTGAAAACGTCAGCCAGCTCTTTTGCCAGGGCCTCGAGCCGATCTTTACGCCGCGCCACCAAGAGTAAGGGGCGACCCATTTTTGCAAAGGCCGTTGCCGTGGCCCTGCCAATTCCGCTGCTTGCACCGGTAATGAAAATCATGGGCAAAACTTTGCCCCAATTCACTCTGCCCGTAAACGTTAAGCAGCCAGCTCGCTAGCCTGTTAAAATTGGGCATGCCCGTCCGCAAAGAACGCCACACCCGCCAGATTCCCAAATGGTCTCCAAAAATGGAGCAAGAGCACATTTGGGGAACGTGGGCCGCCAACCGCCGGATCGTTCAATGGGCCACCTACCCCACCATTTTTTGCGTCGGGGTGGCCTACGCTTGGCACTTCTTAAAGGCTCCGGGTTACCCGCCGCGATTGGTTTGGCTGGGGTTAATGGGCGGCTTTGCCCTTTCCCTGGTCACCGCTTTTGTCTATTGGCGCTGCCCCGATTGCGGCGAAATTCTCTTCCGCACTTCTAAGTCAGGCGCCGGTGTTTTATTCTGGCTTTCTGACCCCGTTGATTGCCCCTACTGCGGAGTAAAACTACGTAAATTCAATGACTTAAGTTGAGTCTTGTGGTCTGACGCGGTGCTGTATACAATAAGTTATCCCGTTTTTTTTTGCTCTCTTAGCCTTCAACCCGCAACCAGTGGAACGTAAGTGAAACCTATGCATTTCAAGCGCGTTTTTCGATCCATGCCCCTGCCAGTGCTGGTGATGTTCTTTTTGTTTTTGTTCACGCCCTTTCTTTCGCTCACCTTTATCCAAAAACCCTGGTCTTTTGCGGCGCATCACGGGATGGGGCGCACCTTTGTGATTCTCGGGGCGTACTGGGTGTTTCCTTTGCTTCTCGCCTACTCGCTTGCCCGCCGCCGCTATCTATTTCTTCCCCTTTACGGATTGCAGTGCGTTGCCCTTTTTACCCACTCGGTTTTGAACGCCCAAGAGATCCCGTTAGACATGGCTTTAGCGCGCTACGTGCTCATTGCTTTCATGGGCTACATTGGCTTCTTTTTCGGTAATAAAGATTTTCTCTTTCCGCTGCTGACTTCTGACTTTCGAATTTGGCGCAAAACCCGCCGTATTCGAGTTCATTACGAAATCAGCCTAACTGGTGAACGTCCCGAGCACCGCGTGCCAGCCCGCATCCGCGATCTCTCTTCGGGCGGCTTGGCGGTGGGCTTAGATACCCGCCATCATGAAACCTTTGTGAAGCGCAAAGGGGCGGGCGATGCGATTTCGGTTTCGATTCGTTGGGCGGGAAAAGAAAAAATGTTCCCCTCTAAAATCATGTGGGCCAACTTCAACGATGGGGTTCGTTACTTCGGGTTGATGATCGACGCACAGCACGAATTTGATGAATTCGTAAAATGGATTCATAGCGAAATTCAGATCGAAAAGAAGTTGCTGCGCTCCTCGGCCCCTATTTTCGAGCACGACGTTCACGAAACCGCCCTGGCTTACTGGGTGCTGTTTGTCGTGCTTTCGTTTGGACTGCCAGCTCTCGCCACGCTCGGTTAATGGTCCGGCTCACTTTCTTGCCCGTTTTAGCCATTTTCGGCTAAGGTCCGCAGCCGATGCAAAAGGATCTCTTTTCAGCTCAAGCCGCTACCTACAGAAGCTTTCGTCCCACCTATCCGCCCGAACTTTTTAAGTACTTGGTGAGTCAGGTTTCGGGGCGGGACCTGGCGTGGGATTGTGGCACCGGCAATGGCCAGGCGGCCTCCGGCTTAGCTCCGTATTTTACGCGGGTGATTGCTACTGACGGCAGCGCCAAGCAGCTCTCACAAGCGCCTAAGCTTGCCAATGTCGAGTACCGGGTCGCCGTCGCTGAAGACCCTGGCCTGGCTGATCAGAGCGCCGACTTGATAACCGTGGCGCAAGCGCTGCATTGGTTTGAACTCGATAAATTTTACCCCGAGGTTAAGCGCATCTTGAAGCCCGGAGGCCTCTTCGCGGTCTGGTGCTACGGCAGTTGCAAGAGTGGCCCCGAAGTCGACCGGATCGAACAAGCCTTTTACGCCAACACCTTAGCTGGCTATTGGGATCCGGCGCGGCAGCTCATTGACGAGGGGTATCAAACCATCCCGTTTCCCTTCCGGGAAATTGAGGCACCAAGCTTTGAGCTAGAAGTGGTTTGGGACTTAACCCAATTTGCGGGCTATCTGGAAAGCTGGTCGGCGGTGCAGGCCTACATCAAAAAGAACGGCCACAGCCCGGTCCCCGAGGTGCAAAAGCAGCTCGAAAAAGTGTGGGGAACCAAGAGAAAAGTCAGTTGGCCAATTAAACTGCGAGTCGGGAGCAAAGTAGGCTAACCATTGCTGGCCCACCCCTTTACTCCCGTCCCACGAAACTACTAATGTCTCTTTCAATCGGTGAGCGAGCTCACCGGTCAAAATTCAGCTCTTCGTCGTAATCTTCGAAGCGATCCATCGAGAACATGTCCTCGTTTTTCACCTCTTTCAAACGGATGCCGGTGTCATATTCCAGCCCTTCCATTTGATTTTCATTTTCCATTTGATCGGAAGAGTTCTCTTCGCCATTAGTGGGAGTGTATTCCGCCAAACGCTTGGGCCGACGACCGCGGCGTCCCATAGGACGACCAAAAGGACTTGGTTTTCCCGGGCCTGTTGCCTTAGCGTTTTGGCGTTTTTCAATCGCCTCTAACAGTTTTGAAGATAACTTCTTGCCTTCCGCCTTCTTGGAAGAAGAATTGGCGACGATCGCCTTGGTAGGTTTTGCCTTTGGCGCCAGTTCGGCCTTTTGAGCCTTAGCGTGCGTTTTAGCAACAACTACCGGTTTACGGACTACTGCCTTAGTTTTTTTGGCCATGTTCCCCCCAAAAGAGATGACCAACATAAAACCCGCTATCTCAAGTTTGTACTCTCTTACGATTAAGTAACTTGAAACCAAATAAATTGTTGTGAGAGTTTAATTAGACAATTTATGGATAAACGGATTCCGTTTTTTATGCAATAACAAAAAGTCTTCGATTGCGCGTCAATATGGCGCGTGGTAGTCGAGGAAAATCTGTTTTCCGACGGTAAATCCCGCAAGGAGGGGTGAAATGGCTAAGAAAAAAGCAAAAGCAAAAAAGGCTACGAAGAAAAAAGTAGCGGCAAAAAAACCAGCACGCAAAGCGGCAAAAAAGGCCACTAAGAAAAAAGTCACGGCGCGTAAGCCTGCCAAAAAAGTGGTAAGCAAAACGGCCAAGAAAGCTACCCGGACCACTTCGGTTCGGACCAGCAAGTCTACGACCAAGATGAAGCCTAACCTTCGTGCGGTTAGCTCGGGTCTCGTAGGTGCCGCTGCAGGTGCGGTGGCCGGAGCAGCGATCGGAAGCCATTTTGGTTCCGCTAACGGCAACTCCAACACCGAAGAGTAAGTTTTAAAATTAAGCCCCGTAGAAAGTAGCTCTTTCTACGGGGCTTTTTTTATTTCTACTGGGCCTCACTCCGAAGCCTCTTCACTATTTCGTAAAAAAGATAAGTCGCGGCGCCCCATTGGGCCCGCTCTCGGTCACGCACCATCACGCTGAATCGACTCGACACGCCATGAGTTTTGCTTTTCACGTGAATGTAGAGGGTGCCGGGCGGGTTTTCTTCAGTGCCTCCAGCGGGCCCTAGGTAACCGGTGATCGCCGCTACCACATCGCAGCCGCTTTTTTTGAACAAAGCCTCGGCCAAATGCTTCGAGCAGTCTGCCGATACGGTTTGCTCTTCGCGCGTCAGCCCCAGGCCAAACACGGCGTTCTTGGCGGCCATTTGATACACCACCTCGCTTCCCCAAAAGTGCGCGGACAGACCCGGAATCTTGGTGAGTCGGTAACTTGCCAAACCACCGGTGCAAGACTCTGCCAGGGCGAGTGTTTTGTTTTTGGCCTTAAGCAGGTCGTGAATGAGAACTTCTAAGTCTTTTTCTTCTTCGGTGTAGAGAAAAGGGGCAACGAGGGGGGTGATTTTTTGCGTGTACGCCTCAAGCAGGTGCGGCGCGTCTTTGCTGGCGGAGCTGACGTACAGCACCAAATGGTTTTCAGGAAAATGGGTGCGGTAACCAAGCCAAACTCCCGGCGGCAGGGCGGCCTCCACCGGATCCATCAGCCGTTGCACTTCGGATTCAGGAATTCCGAGTAGCCGCCAGCCGTGATGCAGCACGCCCGCGGCTCCGGTCTCTTTGTGAAGTTCCACCAGCTGACTTTGAATGGCCGAGGTCCAGATCGCCTTCATTTCAATGGGGACACCGGGTAAGAAATAGAAACGGCAGCCCTGCCACTGCACCGTAAACGCCGGGGCAAGCCCTTCGGGATTGAGAATGGGTTCGGCTTTTTCGGGGTAGTTAACTTGTTTGAGAACGGTGGCGTTGATCTCGCGTTTACGATCGGCCATGAAGCGAATGAGCCTTTGGCGAGAAGGTTCGTGCACCGTGAGCGAGCCACCGATCAACCTGGTCACCACTTCGGCCGTTTTGTCATCCGAGGTTGGCCCCAAACCGCCAAACACGATCGCTACCCGGCTACGTTTACTCACCGCGCCAAGCACATCGACGATTTCACTTTCGTCATCCGCGACCACACTCGAGCGGTGCAGCCGAATGCCCAGTTCAAAAAGACGAGCCGCAATAAAGGCGGAGTTGGTGTCCGCTATTTTTCCGGTGAGCAGTTCGTCACCAATGGCCAAAGTTTCAATAAAATTGAGGGAGCTCATTAGGCCAGCAGCCTAATCGAATAGGCGTTAAGCGGGAAGCCTAGGTCGCTTGCGCACGATCACCTTTTTTTCAAGGCGGCGCCGTTCATCATCGCGTTTCTTGGTCTCTTCTTCCTTACGGCGACCCTCTTCTCCCCAAAGCGTTTTGATCTTTTCCAGCCATTTGGGAAGGTCTTCCACGTCGGTCACGCTAAAGCGCACCATCTCTTTGAGGCAATCGAGCGATACCATCATCTTTTTGTGAGCCCGGTTCTTGATTACCATTAGCTCATCCGCATGCACGCGTCCGCAAAGCTCGCACTGCCTAAGCTCATTAAAGACGTGGCCGCTAACGCAGCTCACGGTTTTGCCCCCTTCAAGAAAACTGCCCATGCGGGTGGCCATCTGTTGCCGGAGGTGATCTTTTTCGAGTGGGTCCAATGCCATCCCCTCTCTTTAACAAAACTAAGCACCGGGATCAAATGGGCCTCCGGCCCCACCGCCATTGTTGAATCTTATCCGGCCGTTACTAGTTGGGGGGCAAACGACGCTAACGCGGTCGGTCGCTTGTTGTGCCGTTTTCAAAGCCCGAGAAATGACTGTCGTGACGAGGAGAGATTAGCTATCTTTTGCGGGTCTTTTCGAGCTAGGGGCCTTTCCATGAAAAACTTCGCGTTTCTTTGGTTCATTTTAATTTTTTGCCTGGTTACGAAACTGGGAATGGCCGAACCCTTAGTGGGCAACGTAGAGCCTGGCACCTCGGTATCCCACACCCACGGTTCGCAAAACTTATGGACCAACCCGGCGGCAATTGGTTTTGACTCTGAGCTAAACGGGTCGCGCTTAATTCTTTCTGAGTCATTTGGCTTTAGCCGGGTGCAGTCTCACGATTTTGCGGTAACCCTCGGCTACGGTCTGGTTAGCTTAGGTCTAGAAGAGATTCAATTTGCACCGGGAAAACGGCAGCGTTTTGGTTTTGCCCTGGGGCTGCCCTCCTTTCCCCTGTGGCCGAGCCTTCCCCCCATGGTTTACCTGGGATTGCGCTACGTTCTGGTTCGCTCCGATGTGGCGACTTTGGGTTCTTACGATTCGGTTGGACTAGGTCTGCAAATTAGGCCTTCAAAACTTTGGAGCGTCGGTATTTTTGCCAACGACTTAAACCGTCCACAATTGGCGGGCGCGGTGCTTCCGGTCCAATTTGTTTTTGGGGCAACGCTTCGTCCCCTTCCCTGGGTCACCCTGATGGCCGACGTCGACACCACCAGCACCAACTTTTTACAAACCTTGAGTTACCAGGCCAACGCCCAGGCGGAAGTGATTCCGGGCCTTTTTGTTCGTGCCGGGTATCACGAGCAATTTAAATGGAATGCGGGAATTCAGCTCCGGCTGGCCAATATCAAACTGGCCTCGTCATTTCAGCCCGACGCGGCTGCCCCCCGCAGCGTCACCGTGCAGGTTGAGGCCAACACCCAGCCATACGCTTCGTCAGTGGTGGATCCCCCCACCGCGCTTCGGCTCAAGGTAGATAACCAGATCGACGAAATGGGGTACCGGGGCGGCCTTTTTCTCAAAGACCGGCAATCCTTGCTCGACGTGATTCAACAGCTGGAAATGGCCGAGAAACAAACGCGCGTAGACGCGGTGGTGATTCGCCTCGAAAGTTTTGCCTTGGGATTGGGCGCCGCCGAAGAGTTATTTGAGGCCATTTGGAAAGTGCGCCAGGCGGGCAAGAAAGTTGAAGTCTTTTTGGGCAATGCCGGCATCAAAGAATATCTGATCGCCTCGGCGGGAACCACCGTGCACATGGAATCGGCCGGCGAGTTAAAAATTCTTGGGCTTAAGTCGCAACGCTATTTCTTAAAGGGCACCTTAGAAAAATTGGGGGTGGAGGGGCAGTTTTTGGCTAAGGGCGAATACAAGTCGGCCCCCGAAATGTTTACGCGCCGAGAAAGTTCGGACTCCTCGCGCCGAGCCACGCTCGAGCAGATCGAAGCCACCGAAACCGAAATACAAAGACTACTGATGAAATCTCGACGTATCGACGCCACCAAATGGCAGTCGATTGTAGAGCAAGGGATTTTTGGCGCCGAAGACGCAAAAGCTAACGGGCTCGTCGACGCCGTAAGCGGTTGGCAAAAAGAGGGCGAAAAGATTCGCAAAAGTTATGTGATGATCGATGATCTCTTTATGGAAAGCGATCGTCTCGCTTTACCCCCGCGGGTGAGTGTCATTGTGGCCGACGGGGATATTTTGCGAAAGAAGAGCCGGTTGCTTTCTCTCGGTGGCGAGAGTCACATCACTCCCGACTCGGTCGAGAGGCAGTTTAGGCGGGCAATGTCGGATCGGCGTACGCGCGCCATTGTCTTGCGGGTTTCGAGCCCCGGTGGCGAAATTTTACCCAGCGATGAAATTGCGGCGATGGTTGAGCGGGCTAAAAAAGACAAGCTCGTTGTCATTTCAATGGGCGACGTTGCCGCCAGTGGCGGCTACATGATCTCGGCGCCGGCCGACAGAATTTTTGCCGACAACCTTACGCAAACTGGATCGATTGGCGTTTTCTTGGGCAAGTTTAATTTAGGTGGCCTATTTAAGAAAATTGAACTGCGCAAAGAGTTTTTGGGCGGTGGTCCCTTTGCGGCCATCGATTCCGAAGACCGGGCTTGGAGCGATCAAGAAAGAAAACTTCTGAGTCGCCGGGTCGATCAGTATTACGACGGTTTCACCAGTTTCGTGGCCAAGGCGCGAAAGCTTTCGCAAATTGAAGTAGATAAAGTGGCGAAGGGAAGGGTGTGGATTGGACGTCAGGCTTTAAAGCATAAATTGGTTGATGAGATTGGCGGCATTCATAAAGCGGTTCAATACGCCGCCACTCAGGTGGGCTATGCGCCGGGTGATTTTGAGGTTCTTTCGGTGGCCGAATCGCCGGGCCTATTCGATATGTTCGAAGGCGGGGGCCTCATTAAAATGGAAAAGAGCGATCTCACGAGTGAGCTGCTGCTTCACGTTATGGGAAAAGAGAGCTTAAGAACACTGCAATGGATGAGCGTGCTTAAAGACCAGCCGTTTCTGTATTGGAATCCGGAACTGTAATTTATTCGCCAACGGTAGCGATTTCAGAATTAGATTTTAATTTTTTGTCGGGCGGGGCAATGGCGGCGGCAATGGCTTCAGCTTGCGATCGCGGATCGGTTTCAAAGAAACCTTCGCTCAACCTCAGGGTATCTTCGTGAACTTCGGCAGTAGGGGCCGCTTGGTTGTGAACTTGAATGGTGACACGTTCGAAGACCAGGTCATCGATAAGGCTCGCGCTTACTTTTTCTAGCTGGTGGTAGTAGCTAGGCAAACGGCCAAGGCTCTCCACCACGGTCTCTTTTTCTTCGGGGGTCGCGATGCGAACCTCGGCGGTGGGCTGGTAAGGCCAAGTGGCCGCCACTACCATCGCGACGAAAAGCGGAAAAACAAAAAGCACAAAACGCCTGGCCCTGTCCACGGCGTTGCCTTCGCTTTCCAATAAGTTAGTAAAAATCATCCTCGTGTCCCTACCCACCAACGCGTTTCCTCACGGGGATCGGTCCCCCAATAAAGGAAAAGCTATAACGGTGTATGCAGTCAGTGGACCACCCCATTTAGCTTGGATTTAGGCTCAAGAGACGTTGGTCGTTAGACACCGTGCCGCGAATTGTCGCTTGCGGTTTCCTAACCTTTGAAATGGCTCTGATTTTTTCATGACTTGAAACACCGCCAACGCCCCGCAAGCCCGTGGAAAAGGAGCGGGAATAATCTTATTCTCCTCGACCGCAATCACGGGTAAGACCCTAGCCAACCAAAATGGCTTACCCAGCATCACATTCTTCGCGACCACTTATTCTTCTTGAGTTGCTTTTTGCTTCGGCACTGTGGGGTTTTGGATTCGTGGCCACGCGTTGGGCGCTCGAGAGTTACGGTCCCCTCTGGATCCAAGCGATTCGTTCTTTTGTTGTCGTAGTGGTTGCGCTGCCATTTTTCTTTGGGGGCCGACGGCCTTTTAAACTGCCGCCCCTGTCGCAGTTCTATCTGGCCGCCACCCCCGGACTCTTTTTGGGGGCCTCACTCATTTTTCAAACGTATGGACTAAAATACACCACCGTTACAAAAAGTGGTTTCATCACCTGCCTCTACGTTGTGTTTGTTCCCCTCTTTGAGACCACCTTTCGAAAACAGTCGGTTCGGCCCTGGCACCTGCTTTTTGTTTTTGTGGCCTTGCTGGGTACGGGATTTATGTCCGGAGTCGAAAGTGGAGATTGGAACGTGGGAGATCTCATGACTCTTGCCTGTTCCCTATGTGCGGCCGTTCAGATCATAAGTTTGGGGGCGCTGGCGGGTAGGATGGGATCGTCGTTTCAATTTAATGTCTTCCAAAGTTTTTGGGCCGGGCTCATTCCGCTCTGTCTCGCCGTGCCACTTGAACCGATTCATTGGTTTCCCATCCAGCCGTTGGCGGCGGCCGGGATTGTGTTTTTAGCCGTGGGCTCTTCGCTCATCGGATTTATGATTCAGATTCGGGCGCAAAAAGTGATTTCGCCATCGGTGGTGAGCGTTTTTTTACTATTGGAGGGGCCATTTGCGGCGCTGTTTGCTTTTCTTTTGTTCGGCGAACATATGAATCCAATTCAATGGGTGGGGGCGTTGCTCATTTTTGTAGCGGCAATGGGTACCGCGTTGCTTAGCCGCTCGAAGATGGTTCATTAGTTACCGATGCTTGCCGGGTCGAGCCGTGAATGCCAAAACGAAGGTTATGATTCGCCCCATGTTATTTATTTTAGGGTTTGCGTACTTGCTTTGTCCGCCGAATAGCCTCGCCGCTAAGGCGGTCAGGCCTTCCCCAACGGTAGATCTGGTATTTGTAGGTGACATTCTTCTCGGGCGGCGGCCCGGCAAATTCATTGCCCAAGGCCAAGACCCGTTTGCCGGGTTTGCCTCGGTCTTAGCCGCCGCCGATATTCGTGTGGGTAATTTGGAGTGCGTGGCCGCCGATTCCGGGTTGCGCGCGGAAAAGCACTACACGTTTCGCGCCGACCCCGCGGTACTTTCGTACGTCGCCAAACACTTTGACGCCGTTTCTCTCGCCAACAACCACACCGTCGATTTTGGCCCCGAAGCCCTCACCGAAATGTTTGGTAACTTAAAATCCGCCAAGGTGAACTACTTTGGCGCGGGTGAGAACAAGAAACGGGCGCATGCACCCTGGATTGTGGAAAAGAAGGGTTTGAGAATTGCGATTCTGGGCTACAACGAATTTCGACCCCGTTCGTTTGAAGCCACCGAGACTAAAGCGGGCGTGGCGTGGAGCGAAGACGCAGAAGTGATAGAGGACATTCGTGCGGTTCGATCGCAAGTTGATCTTGTGCTCACTTTTATGCACTGGGGTGAGGAATACCTCACCCATCCTAACGCCCGACAAAAAAACCTGGCCCGTAAAATGATTGATGCCGGCGCCGACGTGGTCATCGGCGGCCACCCGCACGTCACCGAGGGTAGCGAAACTTACAAGGGCAAATTAATTGTTTATAGCCTAGGCAATTTCGTTTTCGACGATTTTGCCGACATGCACCGGGAAAGTCGTTGGGAATTAGAAGAACTTAGCCGGACCAGTTGGGTACTGCGCCTTACCATGGACAAAACCGGCGTAAAGAAGTGGGATACGTTGGTCGCCCGAACCGACGACCGGGGATTTCCGAATCCAGTGCCCGGAGCCAAAGGCCCAAGTTCATTATCGCCTTTCTCGGCAGAGTTATTGGAGCCACTGGCTGCCACTAAGCCACTACCTCAGGGTATCGATCAAAGCGCCGCAATAAAGCAGTCGCTCAACATTCGCATCGATGAAGATGAAATCGCCGCTTACACCTTGGATAAAAAATTTCTTGAAGCCTCGGTTTCGTTTCGCAGCCCGCAGGTGGTTAGTGACGAAGTGTTTGGCGAATGTCGTTTACGCCAGTTCGATTTTAATGCGCGAGTGGATTACCCCGATCCCGATGGGTTTGATTTCGGCCTTAAGGAGCTCTCATTTAAAAAGGAGGGCGAAGCTGCGCTTTCTTTTCTTCCGTCTAATTACTTCCGCGACATGACCGGCCCCGGGTTTGCTCACGCTCAATTGGCCAAGTGGCTGAGCTTAACCGAAAAGTTTACCCTGGTGGGAGCTACAGAACGCAAAGAGCGGAGTTTCAAATTCAAAACTTCTGGCGTTGCTCCCTACAAGGTAAAGGCGGATGGGGTCTTTATGCCGGGAAAAGACTTTCATTTAAAGGTCACAAGTTTCACCGGCGGTGAATCACTTCGAATTGATATCAGCGGCTACAATACCAATAGAAACCGCGGCTATCATTTGGGTTGTCTACCAAAGCGCAGCGCCCCCTCCGCGGCAAAATGGGAACTAACGATTCCTGCCGCCGCTACCAAACTTTTTCCGATCATTCACGTTCCGCAAAAAGAGCTGAACATCGGAATTGAAATGTTTAACACCGCCGCAATCGCCAATGCCCACGACGACGTGTCGGTAAAGGCGGTCACGCACCGGCGCACCTCATTAAAGGTAAAGTTGTCTAGTCGTTGAACAGAGGCTGCGGCTGAATACGCAGAAGTAGCAACTGTTCTCGGTACTTAGTGGCTAACCCATTTTACGAAACTGCCGACTGTATTCATTCAGTCGTAACCTACTGATATCACGACGTGAATTTAATATTTCGGGAGAGGTGTCTAGAGTACAGGCAGGGATTAGCCTCAGGCGTGGTTTAAGGTGCTGATTTTCTATCGCTATTTGGCCACTCGTCGGCCCCCTCGTTGCAATGTTTAAGGGCAACGTGGCTAAGTTACTTCTTACATTTCTGTTTTTGGTGAGCGGGTTTTCGCACGCCGACGGCAACCGCCTTACCCATGAAACTTTGGGCGAAGTGGTAAAGATTGCCCACGCCATCAAGGCCGTGCAGCCCTACCTCGGTGAAACCAAATTGATGGAGTACGGCTTGGGAATTTACCGGGCCGCCACTCGATTCGATATTGATGCGGCAGTGCTTATAGCCATCCATCAACAGGAAACGGCGTTTCGCGAAAACCTTCCCGAAGGTCGTGCCGGTGAGCACGGCATTTCGCAAATTCGTAAAATGTGGCTCAAACAAAGTGCCTTTAAAAAACATTTCAAGAATCCAAAAATTGCGGACCTACACAATCCGGCCAAGTCATTCATGATGGCCGCTTGGATTTTAAAAGATTTGAAAGATCGCCTTTCGAAAGGAAAGACGTTGCCTTACTGGTCCTATTACAACGCCGTCCGTTTCGAAAACCGCTTTAAGTATTTCGTTGCGGTGAACCGCAATTTGGCGGCGCTTCGCAAACACCAACTTTCGGCCGAAATTGATCGCCAACTCGCCGACAACCTTACTTCGCCCATTGAGGTGCCGGCTCCGCGCGCTAATGTTCAGTTTGCTTCGCCCATGGGACTTCCGTCGGCGGGAAAACCCTCACGAATGTTTTGGACTCCGCCCAACTCGCAGCGCGACGTTGCTCGCATTAATTAATTTCTAATTATTTAAAGAATGGATTTTTGGTTTTTTCGAAACCAATGGTCGTACTGGGTCCGTGGCCAGGGTGCACTTTCATTTCGCCTTCAAGGGTGAAGAGGCGGTTACGAATCGAACGAAAAAGCAGATCTTGGTCGCCGCCCCACAAATCGGTACGTCCGACGCTGAGCTGAAAAAGGGTGTCGCCCGAAAATAGCTGCTCTTTTTCGACTCCGCCTTGCACCTGAAAACAGACCCCACCGGGGCTATGGCCCGGCGTGTGGATCACTTTGAATTTATGCTCGCCAAAGGTGAGCTCTTGTTCGTCTTCTAAGAACTGGTCAATGGCAGCTCCGGGTTCCATCTTCAGGCCAAACATCTGCCCCTGCATGGGAAGGTTGTCGTAAATGGTCTTGTCGCCGGCGTGCAGGCAAATATCGCCGTGGCCGCCCTCTTTTAATTTTCGGGTGGCGCCGACGTGATCAAGATGGGCGTGGGTGTGCAGTAAGTATTTTATTTTTAGCCCTTGGGCCTCAATGGCAGAAAGAATTCGCTCGGGCTCGTCACCCGGATCAATGACAATGGCCTCTTTGGTTTTTTCGCACGCGAGAATGGCGCAGTTGCATTGGAAGGGGCCCACCACCAAAGTTTTTTGAATCATGTCTTTTCTCTAATCGCTCACGGCCCTTTAGGACAAGGCCCTTATCGATAAATTTGGCGGCTGGCGGTGGCGGTATTGCGAACCCTATCGGGATAGCAGCGCGAAGTGCCTAGGGGCGACAGGCATTATATTGATTAAAATTAGATACTGAAAATGAAGAGGGCCTACCGTCGCCGGTAGGCCCTCTAGGGCTTAATCTCCCCAACCCGTTTCAAGCAAGATTAGTTGCAAGAAATCTGGAACTGGCTCGGTTTGTAACCAGCGCGGCAAATTTGCCCCTTCAGACGCTGAGAAACCACACAGCTATTGTCAGAGCCGATGTGGGCGTCTTCCACAAAGCTAGGAAGGTTGCCGAAAGAACGGGCTTCGCAATAACGCGTGTTGTCGACATGCATTGGGCAAGCGTAATTGGCATTGCATTCATCGTTGCCGCCTTTGCTATTGGCTTGTTCAAAACTCACTTGGCAGCCGTAGGGGCTATTGGTGGTGATGAGCATTCCAATATCGCGCACGGTAGCCGCGCGGCCTCCATTCACTTGATAAGTCCACGAGGTGCCGACGAAAGAAGGCTCGGTGCCGATCAAAGCCAGCGGAAGTTGTAGGCGCTGGTTAGTCTCCAACGTGCGACCCCAAACTTGGAGGGCGCCGATCTGTACAAAACCGCAAGAGGCGGGAACCGAAACTTTGAGTAGGTCGCCACGATAAGGGCGAAGCACTTCATTAGTGTTGTACAAAGAATTCGACGTCCCAAATCCAACCGAAATGTTCACAATATTTTGGTAGTTAGGGCCGGGATACATCGGCGACGTGGCCATCGAGACGCTCGAGAGCACCAGGGCAATTGCTGCGAAAAAATGTTTCATCTTCAACCTCATGTTTTTACGAACCTCATTCTCAATGAGGCTCTTGTTTGACCTGACCCTTGTGCAATGACGATGCCAGCATCGACTCGCGTCGTTATGCGGCTTTTCAGGCGAATATATGAAAATAGGGAGGTTTCAAAACGAGGCCGGTTCCAAATTGGCAAAAAAAAGAGGCGATCCGGATTTCCGAATCGCCTCTCTTGAAATTATTACTAGGGAGTTCTATCGGTCTCCGCCGCGGCCACCGCCGCCACGACCACCACGATCTCCGCCGCGGCCGCCGCGTCCACCGCCGCCGCCACCACCGCCGTAGCCTCCGCCACCGCCGCCGCCGTAGCCTCCGCCACCACCGCCGCCACGTCCGCCGCCGCCAGAACGAGGTTCTTGGGGACGAGCTTCATTAACGGTAAGAGCACGGCCTTCCATTTCCTTGCCGTTCATCTCATTAATGGCGCGTTCTGCATCTTCATCAGATCCGAATTCAACGAATCCGAATCCTTTCGAACGACCAGTGTCGCGATCTGTAATTAGCCGAGCCGATTCCACATTTCCAAATGGGGAGAACCAATCTGTCAAAGTGCCTTCGGTTACTGAAAAGGGAAGGTTCCCCACATATAATTTTTTGCCCATAGAGACTATCGACCTCCTGAGGTCTTATTTACCGGAGGACACCCGCTCTGAGCCCTTGCTCACATGGGTTCCACCGCTTTGCTAAGTTTTAAATTTAACAGAACGCCAAACCTTGCGCAGATTTTTTTGCGGCCTGCGCCATAACAATTTGGTGGTACCATAAATTAGTACCCCCCCCACCCCCCAATTTATGAAACGGCCATGACCACCAAACTATCGTTTTTCTTATTGTTATTAGCCATTTGCTCGCCCCGGGCCTATTCCCTCACGGCCCAGGAAGTGGTTACCAAAGCAGATGAAAAAAGAGGTCCGGACGGTAGCTTTTCGTTCAATGTGCGGGTTAAAGACTTCAACGGCTCGGCTTTAGCTCAAGAAAATGTCTATAAAGTTCACTCAAAGGACATGAAGTACACCCTGGTGGAAACGGTCTTTCCCGAGCGTTTGGCCGGCCGCAAGCTCTTGATGGCCGGCTCATTGTGGCTCTATTTGCCCACTTTAAAGCGCCCAACCCGAGTCGGTCTGCAGCAGCGGCTGACCGGCGAAGTGGCCAATGGCGACATCGCCCGCGCCAAGTTCAGTAACGACTATGTCGCTAAGTTCGAAAAACGCGAGAAACTCAAAGGCGTGAGCTACTACCGCCTTATTCTCACGGCCAAAGACAAAACCGCGGCCTACCGAAAAGTGCGCCTGTGGGTCGCCGAAAAAGACTTTTACCCCCTCAAGGCCGAGTTTTTTGCGCTGTCGGGTAAATTACTTAAAACCGGCGAGTATTCCGAACGGGAAGTTGTCATGGGCATGCCACGTTTGACCGCGCTGGTGATCAAAGATGCTTTGCAACCCAACAAGCAATCGCACCTCAAGTACTACGGTTATAAAAAAGAAAACCTGGATGAAAAATTCTTCAACAAAGAATCACTGGGTGATTAAGCACCTAGCTCTTTTCCTTTTTGCCACGACCGCCGTTGCCGCTCCGCAGTTGGTATTCGACACCCGCATGGAGTTGAATTCACGGTTGGCGTATCACTTAGTTTCGCCGCGCGATCTCGCCTCGCACCGCCATTGGCTGGAGTTCGACCAGAAGGCAAAGTTTGGCGAGTGGAGCGCGATTGCGGGCGTACGTGCCTTTGCCGAAGTGGCTTTCGTCACCAACCCGCGCTACGACGCTTCGCTGGCCAAAAATGACTCCGGCGAGGTGGCGATAAACGACCTGTACGTTCAGTACAAAACGCCTTCGCTAATCGCTAAGTTAGGTTATCAGCAGGTGGTTTGGGGTGAGGCCTTCGGATTCTATTTTGCTGACGTGGTAAATCCTAAAGACACGCGCGACTTTGGCTTGGGCGACATGAACAAGCAGCGTCTAACCGTGCCCATCGTGAATTTAAAGTATGTGCTGTCTGGTGGCTCACTTCAGTTCCTCTACATTCCTAAACCGTATTTCAATCGTTCGCCCTCTCAAGGTACCGATTTCGGTAACTACTACGCTAACCTTTTTCCGTCGGGAAAGTTGACCGTGGTCGACTCGCGGACCTTACCCTTGGCCCTGGAAAACGGTGAATTCGGTTTACGCGGCACTACGGCGATAAACGGAGTCGATCTAGGGCTGTTCTATTTCAATTATCATGACCGAGCCGCTAACTATCGTTTTACGCTAACCAATCCCGCGCCGCTTGAAGCCCAACTCGAGGGTTTTCACCCGCGCGTTCAAACCTTCGGCGCCACCGCTACCGCCGAGTATGATCCCTTTTTATGGAGAGCCGAAGCGCTGGCCAGTTTCGATAAGCAAGTGGATGCGGTTAATGTGGGCAGCTATACCAACCACACCACCAACGAATTCGTTGGCGTGTTGGGGGTTGATTACACCAAAGTGACCAACTGGCGCCTCGGCGTCCAAGTGTCCGAAAATTATTTGTCGCAATCGATCGCGGGGGCCGTTACGCCGCGCCACCGTCCTTTGGTCACGTTGCACGCCTCGGGGCCAGTTTTCCGCGACCAAAATTTTGAAGTGATTTTTAGCTATGCGCCTACCGATGGCAGCACGTTGAGTCAGCTACGTTACTTAGTGCCGGTTTCAAGCCGAATCGAGCTGCTCTTTGGCGCCGATATATTATTGGGAGGAGAGCAGAGCCAATTCGGCCGCTTTCAATCTGCCAGTCGCGGCTACGTGCTTTTAAAAGGCTATTTGATGGGAACGTGATTCAAACGTAACGACGAAGTGACTCGATAATATTCATGCGCGAGGCGCGGATGGCGGGTATTACCGCCGCCACGCCGGCCGATACCACAGAAACTACTGCGGCCTCTTTCACCGAAGACCAAAGAAAATCGATTTCTAGATAAAAGAAGGCGCTCGCTCCGGGCATCATCACCGGTATTTTCATGGCATTTACAACTTGGCCCATGACCGTACCTAAAATAATTCCTGCCATTGCTCCCATTACGCCAAGAATGAGCCCCTCCATCAAAAACTGAATTACTAAGCTCGAAGGCTTTTCACCCATCGCCCGTACGGTGCCAATTTCCCCCGTTCGTTCGGCAATCGAATTGCCGATTGTATTCATGATGCTCAAGAGAATCAGCGACATGATGATGAATTTAAATGCGGTGTTTTGCACTCGGTTGAACTCGGCCACCTGGCGATAAAGGGTCGCCAAAAAATACCAGGTGCGAATACTGATTCCGATGCTCGCCAAGTCTAGCCGACGGTTAAGCTCGTTGCGAACGTTACCGGTGGAAGAGGTGTCATCCAAACCCACCACGATCTGCTCGACGCCTTTCGTGTCTAGCAGGGTTTGCGCGGATGTGAGGGGGATGATGAAGGAGTTGTCATCAAACTCAGAAATCGCCGTTTGAAAGATGCCGGTCACTTTCATTTCGAGTGCGTTGACCACGCCGTCGTAAGTCTGACCGAGCAGTACCACCTGGTCGCCGGCCCGAATCTTTAATTTTTTTGCCAGGCCCGAACCGAGCGCCACTTCAAATTTTTTGTCGGCGTGAAGGCCACGCCCCTCGATGAACTTAAACGATTTTTGTCGTCGGTATTCCGCTTTTGGATCAAAGCTGATTCCCTGCGCGCTAAGTGACCGTTCCCCTTTGGTGAGAAGGCAAAAAAAGCTCAGCCGGCCGGTGGCATAGGTGACGTGCGGGTTTTTCTTAATGTTTTTAAGGTGCGCTTCGTAATTGCCAATCAGGGTGTCTTTAGGGCTTTTCGAAGTTTTCTTCCAATACGATTGCTTGGCGATCTGCAGGTGACCGGTTTGCGTTTTAATGGTGGTTTCACGCAAGCCAACCACCATGCGGTGAACCAAGCCTTCGAATAGCAGCATGGTGCTTACGCCGCCCGCAATCATCAGCACGTTCAGGGCCGTACGCCGGCGGTTACGAAAGGTATTACGAAAAGCCATTTTCAGTTTAAGCCACACGCGAGACCTCGCTTTGGTCTTTAGTCTCTTGCCGTGTGTTCCGGCGGTTATCGCTCGCCACTTCGCCGTCGACTAATGTAAAAACGCGATCGGCAAAATTGAGAACGAGCGAATCGTGGCTAGAGAGCACAAAGGTAATGCCACTTTCTCGATTGAGGGTGCGCATCAAGGTCAGCACCTCCTGCGCCGTCTTTCGATCTAAAGCGGCCGTCGGTTCATCGGCCAGCACTAGCGCCGGCTTTTTAACGATGGCCCGGGCAATGGCCACGCGCTGTTGCTGGCCGCCGCTCAGCTGGGCAGGGCGGTGGTGAATAAAGTTGAGTAATCCCACTTGCCGAAGGGCCTCTTTCGCTTGCTCGGTGCGGTTTTTTGGCGCATCGGGAAGCAAATGAAGCGGGTACTCGACATTTTCTAACGCGGTAAGGGTGGGAATCAAATTGAAGTGCTGAAATACGTAGCCAATCTTTTTGGCCCGCAGTTTAGAGAGTTTGGCATTAGTGAGTGGATTCACCGCAATGCCATCAATGTAAATTTCGCCGCGGGTCGGGCGGTCTAGGCAGCCCAATAAATTTAAAAAGGTGGTTTTGCCGCTCCCCGAGGTGCCCGCCAGGGCCATGAACTCGCCAGGTTCGATCGTCAGATCAATATTTTTTAATGCCGCAACGTCATGTTTGCCCATTTTATAGGTTTTACAAACGCCCTGCGCATAGACCACCGCTTTTGATTCATTAGCCATTCATTCTCTCCACCTAGCGTTATCGGTGGAAGGGCGCAGAAACTATAAGGATTTGGGAGAGCCCCGAAGGGCGAACGAAGCATTGCGATAACGGGCCATTTCAGAGCCGCGTTGCGTTACCGGGTTGATGAAGCGTGTGCGATAATACTGGTCTCTCTTTATCGACAATAACCCTTACCTTTGGAGTTCAAAATGCTCAGAATCCTTATTCTGTTGATTGGCTTTGGCCAATTTACGGTAAACGCACAGGAAAAATCCGCGGCCTCCCCTTCCGATAAGAGCCCGGTTTACCATACTTCACGTGACATGCTCGAAGCGCTTCGGGACAAGCTGGAGTCATCAGGCATTACGACCGCAAAGGGCGATTTGGAAAAGTATTTGGCGGTTTTCGGCGACTCTTCCGAAAAGGCGGAAAAGGTACGTAAAATTGTCCACGGAATTAATACCACTGATTTGCCACCGGTAGCCAAAAAGCTAGAGGAACTCAAATTGAAGCAGGCCGCTCTGGAGAAGGATTATACGGACGGTAAAATTACTAAAGAGGCTTACGATTCGGGGGATGCTGAGCTGAAGACGATTCGTGACCAAGTTGCCAAGTTTCGAGCGACGATTAACGAAAAAGATAAGGAATTGGCGCCGCTAACGAAAGCTTTGGATGAGTCTCAGGCAAAACTATCCGCCGCTCGTGGTTTATTGAAGGACGCGCAAGACAAAATCATGCTCGCCGCCGGTCAGGCTCTAGCCCAACTGTCACTTCAACAGACCATGGACCAAGTAAAACTAGAAGGGTTGGCGGCTCAGGATAAGTTGGATCTTATCGATTCGGTCCTCGCCGATACCGTGCTTGAGACCTACGTGAAGGGTAAATTTCAAAAGATGTTCACTAAGGACAATCTCTGTCCCGAACTTGCCAAGTGCTCTGGTTATAACCAGCCCGCGACCAAGCCGGAACTCAAGGGCGTGTTCCCCGGACGAAAAACTCACTAAACGAAACAGTTCGCCTTTATCTTAATTTACAACGCCCGGTGAGCTCTGCTCATTGGGCGTTTTTTTGTCTAATAAGGAGAGATTTGGAAAGTGGGCGGTAAGGGATTCGAACCCCTGACCCCTTGGTTCGAAGCCAAGTGCTCTATCCAGCTGAGCTAACCGCCCCAGAAAATTCTGCGTGGTCCATTCTTTAACCTACGTGCAGGAGGTGTACCGCAGTTTTTTTTGAAATTCACCTGATTTGAATCCCCGGCCTAACGGGCGTAAAAGTAGGGAATGAAATTCCTAACGTTGTTGATTTGCCTGCATGTTGGCTTGAACCAAGCCTTGGCTTCCAAAGGGGGGTTCTGGGAAGATGAAAAAATTGCCTTTAATGATTCGGCCAAAGCCAAAAAGCCGATGCTTATCGATTTTTATGGGATTTGGTGTCCTCCCTGCAACGAACTCGATGAAACGGTCTTTGAGACCGAGGCCTTTTTGACCAAGGCCAAGTCCTTTGTTCTGCTGAAAATTGATGCCGATGCTAAGTCGTCTTGGAAGATAAAAGACCGCTATAAAGTGGGCGGCTACCCCACGCTGATCTTCACCAACGACAAGGGCGATGAAATTTATCGGGTGGTCGGCTACCGCACTCAAAAAGAGATGGTGCGCATCATGGACATGGTGCTTAAGTCGAAAGGGGTAGATTTCAAGAAGGCGTGCGAGTCTAACTCCACCGCCGATCTCATGCGCTGCGCGATCTCCTGCAGCGAACGCAAAGAGATTGCCTGCGCCACGACCGCCTTTGAAAAGCTACAGCCTAAAACCACCGTGGGGTCGGCCGAACAGCAGATCGCCAACACCTTTTTTTTAGAGCAGGAAAAGATGCCTGACTTAAAGCGTAATATGCAAGAAAGGCTCATGCTCGAAAATCCGCAGGCGCCGATGGCCTACGTTTGGGGTAACGAATATCTCGACAGTTTCGAGGAGGCAAAAGGGTTAAAACCAAAGATAGAGTTGGTCGAACTGGTATTAAAAAATTATCCGGCCACCAGCGTAAGCCCCACTATGGATGCAGTGGGTCTGACGCGAACTGACCTAGCTCTCCTGCGTGCCGAGCTACTCACTAAGTCAGGAAAGACCACCGAGGCCAAAATTGCCTGGAAAGACGCCGCGGCACTCTTTTCTCAGGCCGCAAAGGAAGTTACCGCGGGCAAGGTGGCTCGCGGTTTCACCATCGAACGAATTTACGCGCTAGAACAGGCCGGTGAGCTTGACGAGGCTATGGCGTTGGCCGATGAATACGCCGCTAAATTTCCAAAAGAATTTACCTTCTACTTCTGGAAAGCATCGCTCCTTTACCGGGCCAAGAATTATCTGCAGGCGACCACTTCGGCGTATAAGGCCTTTGACCTGTCTTACGGCGACAACAAAATTAGGTCGGCGGTATTGCTAATCGATATCTTGGCCACCATTCCCGACAAAGCCACGATTAAGAAAATATACGACAGCGTTAAAGCGGAGGCACCACCAGAGAAAACGCTCGACGTCAGAACTCACCGTTATCTAAAGAAGCTAGACGAGGCGTATCAAAAGACGGGTGGAAAAGCATAGCCGCTTTTGAATTGGCACCTCGATGACAGACAGCATAGAATGTCCGCACCGATGGCACGCCTATTCAACGAATTTAGATGGATGGTTTTCGGTCTCACCCTTTGTACGTCGACCTTGTTGATATTCAGTGAAGTGCGGAGTGTTTCTGGCCAATTTTCCAAATTGAAGCCGCCGATTATCGATGAGAGATCTCACTTCCTGGGCGCCCAAAAAATGGTGAAAAACGGTGATTGGCTATACACCGACGATGGATACCATAGCGTCGGTACGCAAGTCTTGGCGTCGTGGATAATGAGGCGGTCGGGAGAAGTTGGGTTTAAACCCTCTTTCACCCGAATCAATTTCTATTTGTGGTTGGCCACCCTTTGTCTGGTGGGGTGTACTTCTCATTTAGTTTTTCGCAGCCTACCGGGGGCGGCGTTAGCCACCGCGATCGTGGCCAGTTCCCGTTTGTACTCAAGCTACATTTCATTGGTTCAATACGAGGCCATTGCGGCCTTTCTGTGTACCCTCGTAACTTTCTTATTCCTGCTGCTGTTCCGTTTCGAAAGACAACTTGCAAAGGCACCGCGGCGTCGGCACGCCATTTTAGTAGCGGCGGGAGCCCTCGTCGGAGTGCTGATTATTTTCCGCGTGCATTTTGGTTTGTTCGTCCCCTTTTTTTTGCTGGTGCTTGCGATTTCTCGTAGAACTCAATTTAAGGGCGAGGCGCTACGGTTTCTAGGCGCCTTTCTTTTGCTCTGTGCGCCGATGCAAGTGCTCTATTCCCTTCGGCGTGGAAAAATTTTTATTTTTGCTCAGAATGTGACCTCCCTCACTTTTTTGCATGGGCTGTCGGAGAACTCAAAGGGATTTAATGCAGTTCGACTGACAAAGAAAGAGTTGGGGGTTCACGGGTTGGCATTTGTCTTTCAACAGCCCAGTAATTACTTAAAATTACTTTGGCGCCGGGCGCAGGTTTTTACGGGGGTGCAGCCTGACGTTTGGTTTACGGAATCGATTTGGACTACGCGTTTCGTGCAATTTGCCAAGGTTGACTACGAATTCGCCCGTCGGTTTGTCGCGCTCTTCTTTTTTGGCACTATTTTCTGTTTCTCCGTCAGCGCGCGAGGTCCTTCGGCGCTGGTTCTTCTTTTCCCTCTGCTACTAATTCTATTGCCGCAACTCATTGTTGATTCAAGTACACGATTTTTGGTTCCGGCAATTCCTAGTGTTGCCGTGATCTTCGCGGGCTTTTGGGTAGAGCGGTTGGAAGCGTTGACATTGAAAATGCCTAAGGGCTGGGCACGGGCTCGTGCTCGTGCTTAATCCCCGATTAACCATCGTGGTGCCCCATTATCGTCCGGGCAAGTTGGAGTTCTTGTTAGAGTCTCTGTACTCTGTGGAAAATAGTATTGGCTTCAACCTGGTCGTGGTCGACGACCGTCCGCAAAAGTCCCCATTTGCATGGCAACTGAAAAAATACCCTCGTTTGGTCGTGGAAGCTTCGATTAGTGGGAGCGGCTACGCGGCCAGTTGCAATCGGGGGGCAAGGCTTGCGAGTACTAAGCACCTTCTTTTTCTAAACGATGACGTCGTGGTGACGAACGGTTGGCTTGATTCGTTATTTTCGGTTTGCGATGGCGACGAAACCATAGGGGTGTGCGTTCCTAAGGTTCTTTGCGGCATCAATCGAATTCAATTTGATCACTCTGCGGCCGGAGGAGAGATGGATAGCTTCGGTTATCCTTTCGCCAAGGGTAGGCTTTTTGAATCTCGTGAAGTCGACCGAGGGCAATACGATTCAGAACGGGATGTGGTTTGGGGTACCGGAGCCGCCCTGTTGATTCATCGTGCCCTATTTTTGGAGTTGAATGGATTTGATGAAGGCTATTTTATGCAGATGGAGGACGTCGATCTCTGTTGGCGCCTGCAGCAGCGAGGTTTTCGGGTGCGCTATGTACCGAAATCGTTGGTCTATCACCTCAATGGCTGGTCATTGCCCAGTGGCAGCTTTCGCAAACAATTCTTGAATCACCGCAACAACCTCATTTTTTTATTGAAGAACTGGACTCTTAAAGAGTTGGCCGGCGCTCTGCCGGGTCGGGGCGTGCTTGAGGTTGCGGCTTTTCTCTACGCGCTAACTCATTGGCGCCGTCTTCCGCAGGCGTTGGCGATTTTTTGCGCTTGGGCCGCTACGATTTATAACTTACCAAGATTCTTTGTGGCCCGACTGCGGAGTTCGCCCCCGAATCGGGCCTGCGGTGTAAAGCTTTACCCCGGCAGTGTTGCCATTGAGCATTATATTTGGGGGACGAAGACCACACCCGAGTTGCGAAACGCATGAGGCCTCTCTCTTTTGGAGTGGTGACACCTACCTACCGTAGGCCCCGTCTGGTGCGTCGATTGTATTCGAGGCTGCTCGGTCAGCAACTGGGTCAATGGCGTTGGGCAATCATTCACGATGGGCCCGATCGTACTTTGCAAACCGAAAATTTGACTAGGGAAGACTCCCGAATCATTTTTTTAAATACCTCTAAAAAAAATGACGATTACGGTGCCTCCGGCCGCTTATGCGGCGCCCGCTATTTTCTAGCGCAGGCGAATCCCCCTGATTACCTCGTCTTTTGGGACGATGACGACTGGTTTGGGCCAAAGGCGCTGGGTCTCATCGAAGCTCAACTTCGTTTGCACGCTTTTCCCGATCTCCTTTTAGTGCCGTTCACGGTGGGGGGAAGGATATTGCCACCGGACGGCCGATCGCCGGCCCTCCTTGAGAAGGGAGAGTTGACCACCGCCAATCTCGTAATGCGACCAAATTTAGCCGCCGTGGTCTACGAGCGCGTCGTGGAACAAAAAATCTGGAGGGCCACCGATTTTTACGCCTTTGCGGCTGCGCGCTCGATTACGGGTACAAAAATAGGGTTGGCCGAGGGCTGCCCGTCCATCGGTTTTGCGGATGGCTTAAGGCGGCTGCCTCACGTACTAAAATTTTTTGGCCTCCCCACGTGGCTCGGCTGGTGGTTTCATTTGCACCGCATTCGAGCAGCCGTGCGGCGCATCGGCCTCGAAAAAGCCTGAATGTTAAGCAAAACACACGATTAGTCCGATACGTACCATAAGGAGCGTTTGTGTCGGATACCAACTCGCCCGCCATCGTGTGGGTTATTCGCGATGAAATTAAAACGGCGGTGGCTACGATTGAAAGTCGTTTCGGCACGTTTTTGGAACGATTGGTGGACGCAGGCTTTCACTGCGAGCTCGTTGGTACCGGTCGCGGCAACTATCCCACGCCGCCCTGGTTTGCTACGCACATTCCCAAGCAGGTTAAGGCGGTCTTCACTTGCGAAACTGACCCCCAATGGATGGAACAGCTGATTAAAGTCTCGCGCCAAGAAAATGGGGAAGTTCCCATCTTTTTCGTGGAAGACTCAAAAAATCAGAAAGATCTCTTTCCGACCTCGACCTACGGCGTTGATGATTTTCTTTCGGTAGGGGATTCAGCAGACGAGATTCGCACTCGCGTAGGCATGCGCGCCCGCCAATGTCTGCAAAATCACGTGGTGGAAGCCCAGCTTAAAGAACAGGCCTCGATCATCTCTCGCAACGAAGGCAGCATGAAAAAGCGCGAAGAATTTTTGGGCATCTGTGCTCATGATATTCGTTCGCCATTGGGACTGATCCAGTCGAGCCTTTCTTTAATTTTAAAAAAGGAAGAAAAAGAATCTGCCTTGCCTCCCATGCATCAAGAGCTTTTAGCCCGCGCCAAACGACAAACCGAGCACGCTATCAATTTGGTAAGTGACCTCTTAGACGTGATGGCGTTTGAACAAGGTTTTAAGCCCCGCTACGAACTGATCGGCGTTCACGACTTGCTACAAAATTTTTATCAGGACTACAAATTTCAGGCCGAACAAAAGGGAGTGACTTTTCATTACCACAATTCGTATCAGCACTGGAAAGCGCTGATCGATAAAGAGCGGGTCCAGCAGCTCTTGCAAAACTTGTTCGTTAACGCATTAAAGTTCACCGAATCTGGGAAAAATATTTTTCTCGATGTGGAACCCTTTACCGGGCGTCGAAAATCGGATCCCCCTTTTCCGATGATGGTGATCAGCATAAAAGACGAAGGGCGTGGCATGCCCGATCGAGAGATGCAGCGCATTTTTGACCGATTTACCCAAATCAAAGATTACTCGCGTGCTGAGGGGCGCGGCTTGGGGCTAACCGTGGCCAAACAAATTTCTACGCTGCACGACGGAAACATTTGGGTGGAAAGCCAAGAGGGTAAGGGTTCAACTTTTTTCGTGTTGTTTCCTCATGTCATTAGCGGCGCGTTTCCCGAAGCTCAACCCGATAAAACAAATCGGGTCTTAATCGTAGAGCCCTCGTTAGATCGGCGTGAACATAATTTCGAAATTCTACAACGTTGGGGTTACGAGCTTAAATTTGTGGAGAGCGGAGTTGATGTACTTACCCAAGCCTACTATCAACGCACCGACGTCATTATTTTGACCGCCGATACCAAAAAAGTCTCTGAAACCGACGTGCTTAACGCCATTAAGAGTGACCCGGTGGGGCGAATGGTTCCGGTCTTTCTGGCTCTTGAGAAAAAAGGGCCCAGTCCGGTAGATTATGAAGACTTTGCCTTCGACGGTTTCTTAGAAACCCCCATCATGCGTCTAGATTTTGAGAAAGCCCTTGAGACGGCAAAGAAAAAGCGGATTCAGGTAGAGAGCATCGCCGTTCCCCCTTCCTTCGCGGTAGGCAAAAAAAAGGCGGCTTGAACCTCAAGCCGCCTTCATGAATGCATTTTTCAATAAGTAGAAATTACTTGATTTCGCCTTCAAAGAAAAAATTAAGCTCGCGTGCTGCCGAAGCGGCACTGTCAGAACCATGCGTGCTGTTGGCCTCTAAGCTCTCGCCGTAGAGTTTTCGTACCGTAGCCGGAGCTGCCTTTGCCGGATCGGTCGCGCCCATTAATTTACGCCACTCTTCAACGGCATTTTCACGCTCTAGCGCCAGTAACAGAACCGGGCCGCTGGTCATAAAAGAGACCAAGCTACCGAAGAAAGGACGAGCGCTGTGTTCAGCGTAAAAACCTTCCGCTTTGGCACGGCTCAAGGTTGTAAAACGAGCCGCCACCAAATTAAACCCACCGTCTTCAATCATGGTGAGAATCTTTCCGCACCATTTTCGCTTCACTGCATTCGGCTTGATAATCGCAAATGTTTTTTCCATTTTCATACTCCTGAATTGTTTAAATTAAAGACCCAATACTTTGGCTACCACATCGCCGATGAGCGCCGGGCTCATCGCCATGTGCACGCCGGCGTCTTCCATCGCCGCAATTTTGTCCGAGGCTTTTCCGCTGCCGCCGCTCACAATGGCACCAGCATGGCCCATGCGTTTGCCGGGAGGCGCGGTCTGCCCACCGATAAAGCCAATCACCGGCTTCTTCATGTGGGCTTTGATGTACTCTGCCGCGGTCTCTTCCGCCGTGCCACCAATCTCCCCGATCATCACTACGGCTTCGGTGGCAGGATCTGCTTCAAAGAGTTTTAGCGTATCGAGGAAAGAAAGGCCCGGAATCGGGTCGCCACCGATGCCTACGCAGGTAGATTGTCCAATCCCCCGCACCGACATCTGATGAACCGCTTCGTAGGTTAACGTTCCGCTACGACTCACCAAGCCGACTTTACCTGGTTTGTGAATATAACCGGGCATGATCCCAATTTTGCATTCGCCGGGGGTGATGATACCGGGACAGTTAGGCCCGATGAGATAGCTCGAAGAGGTTTTTAAAAACTCTTTAACCGCAATCATGTCGTTCACCGGAATGCCTTCGGTGATACAGCAGATCACTTTGATGCCCGCTTGCGCAGCTTCGATGATCGCATCGGCCGCAAACGGCGGCGGTACGAAAATCATGGTGGCGTTGGCGCCGGTCTTGGTCACCGCTTCGGCAACCGAGTTAAACACCGGAATGCCTTCCACGTTTTCGCCGCCTTTGCCGGGAGTGACGCCGCCCACCACTTGAGTGCCGTACTCTTTGCACATTTTGCTGTGAAAAGCGCCGGCTTGGCCGGTGATGCCCTGGGTAATTAATTTGGTGTTTTTATTTACGAGAATGCTCATTAGCGTGCTTCCTTGTTCGACGATCCAGGGGCGCGGTTGGCATCCGCCGCGGCAACTACTTTTACGGCCGCATCTTTCATGCCGTTGGCAGAAACGATCTTAAGGCCCGACTCGGCGAGCAGCTGTTTGCCTTTTTCCACATTCGTCCCTTCAAGGCGCACCACCAGCGGCACCGAGAGATTTAATTCGCGGGCAGCGGCAATCACCCCGGTGGCAATCACGTCGCACTTCATGATGCCGCCAAAGATATTCACCAGAATGGCCTTCACCTTGGGGTCTTGGAGAATAATTTTAAAGGCCTCTTTTACCTTTTGTTCGGTGGCTCCACCGCCAACATCCAAAAAGTTGGCCGGACTTCCGCCTTCAAGTTTGATGATATCCATCGTGGCCATCGCCAATCCGGCGCCGTTTACCATGCAGCCAATCGTGCCATCGAGGCTGATGTAACTCAGGTCAAATTTCTTTGCCGCAGTTTCGCTCGGATCTTCTTCGTTGGTGTCACGAAGCTCATTTAACTTGGGGTGGCGAAACATGCCGTTGTCGTCGAAATCCACTTTGGCATCCAAAGCCATCAGGTTGCCCTGCTTGGTTTTTACCAAGGGGTTGATTTCCACCAGGCTGCAGTCCAATTCCATGTACATCTTCACCAGTGTTTTCACGAAGGTGACGAACTGCTTGGCCGTGTCGCCGCTGTAGCCCATTTTCCCGGCCAAGGCGCGGCATTGGTAATCGCGAAGCCCTAACGTGGGGTGTACCCACTCCTTAAAGATTTTTTCCGGCGTGTTGTGCGCCACCTCTTCGATGTCCATGCCGCCGGCCGAGCTGGCCATGATCACCACTTGCGATGCCGCGCGGTCTAAAGTGACCGCGAGATAAGATTCGGTATCGATGTCGACGCCCTGCTCGATCAAAAGGCGCTTCACCTCTTTGCCTTCAGGCCCCGTCTGTATGGTGACCAGATTCATGCCCATGATCGACGCGGCGAACTTGCGCACCTCATCGATTGACTTGGCTACCTTCACGCCGCCGCCTTTGCCGCGGCCGCCAGCGTGAATTTGCGCTTTCACTACCCACACTTTTGACTTGAGTGATTCGGCAATGCTCACCGCTTCCTCAGCTTTAAAAGTGGCTTTGCCCTCCGGAACCGGAAGGCCGTAGTCTCGAAAAATCTGTTTTGCCTGGTATTCGTGAATTTTCATGCTTGTCCCTGAGTGTCGATCACTTGCATCAACTGTTTTACCGAGTCGGCCGATTTATTGAGCATCGTTTTCTCGGTTTCGTTAAGGTTGAGCTCCACCACTTTTTCCATGCCTTGGCTACCGAGCTTGGCTAATACGCCGACAAAAATATCTTTGTGGCCGTACTCGCCGGTGAGCCAGACGGCGCAGGGGAGAATGCGTTTCTTATCGCGTACGATCGACTCCACCATCTGCACGACGGATGAGGCCGGAGCGTAAAAAGCCGAGCCGGTCTTCAAAAAGTTCACAATTTCGGCGCCACCATTCTTGGTGCGCTCCACAATTTGATCGATTTTTTCCTTGGACAGAAATGACTCAAGCGGGGCACCGCCGATCGAACAAAAGCGAGTCATGGGCACCATGGTGTCGCCGTGGCCGCCATATACGAAACCCGTTACATCTTCCACGCTCACGTTTGCCGCCTCGGCCACAAAAGTTTTGAAACGCGCGGTATCCAAAACGCCCGCCATGCCAATCACCCGCTCACGCGGAAAACCTGATGCTTTTTTAGCCACGTAAGCCATCGCATCCAAGGGGTTGCTCACCACGATCATCACCGCTTTGGGGGAGAACTTGGCAACCTTCGCCGCCACTTCTCCCACAATTTTGGAGTTGGTTTTTAATAAGTCATCGCGGCTCATGCCTGGTTTTCGCGGGATTCCCGCGGTGATGACGACTACATCTGAGTTTTCTGTATCGGCGTAGTCATTGGTGCCGGTGATGCGAAGATCAAATCCGTCAACCGGACCCGACTGGAGAAGATCTAGCCCCTTGCCCTGAGGAATGCCCTCGGCAATATCCACCAAAACGACGTCACCTAATTCTTTGGTCGCGATGAGGTGAGCGGCGGTTGCCCCTACATTTCCTGAACCAACAATCGTAATCTTTGCCCGTTTCATAAAAACCTTTCTTAAAAGTTGGAAATAATCGCGTTACCGAATTCCGAGCACTTCAATTCCTTAGCCCCCTCTAATAAACGGGCAAAGTCGTAGGTGACAGTTTTCTTTTGAATGGTTTTTCCTAACGCCTCGATGATGAGGTCGCCAGGTTCATTCCAACCCAGATATTCAAACATCAGCACGCCGGAAAGAATGACCGACCCAGGATTCACTTTATCGAGCCCGGCGTATTTCGGCGCGGTGCCATGGGTGGCCTCGAACACTGCCGCCGTGTCACCAATGTTGGCGCCCGGAGCAATGCCCAGTCCGCCAACCTGTGCCGTAACCGCATCACTTAGATAGTCGCCGTTCAAATTTGGAGTGGCGATGACCGAATACTCTTCAGGACGCAGTAGCACCTGCTGGAACATGCTGTCGGCGATGCGATCTTTGATCACCACTTTATTTTTGGGCGCCTTACCCCCGTGGTTGGCGTAAACCTCGTCTTCGGTGATGGTAAAGTCGGCAAACTCTTGCTTAGCGAGTTCGTAGCCCCAGTCGCGAAAGGCTCCTTCGGTAAACTTCATAATATTGCCTTTGTGTACCAGCGTCACACTCGGCAAATTTTTCTTGATGGCGTATTGTATCGCCTGGCGAACCACTCGTTTGGTACCGAAAGCACTCATCGGCTTTATGCCGATGCCGGAGTTGGCGCGGATTTTGGACCCCATTTTGTTGTTCAAGAAGGCAATCACTTCGTTGGCTTCCGGCGATTCGGCTTTCCATTCGATTCCGGCGTAAACGTCTTCGGTGTTTTCGCGGAAGATCACCATGTTCACTTTTTCTGGAGCCTTCATCGGGCCCGGAACGCCGGCAAAATAACGCACCGGCCGAATGCATGAGTGCAGGTCAAGCAGCCGGCGAAGCGCCACGTTAAGCGAGCGAATGCCACCGCCCACGGGCGTGCTAAGGGGCCCCTTAATGGCGACG
>JAYSWN010000072.1:0-12364 GCA_043718025.1 Pseudomonadota bacterium | reverse complement strand
AAAAACAAGGGCCTAGCTCTTGTCAGGGGAGTCTTTTTCCCTTGTGTTCCTTTTCCATAGACGCAATGACGGCGAAATACCACTTTTGAGAAACTCTCGTAGGAAACAACCCACTCCAATCGAAGCCTCGCGCAAAAAAGAACCTCGGCGTCAGTAAAAAGCGCGTTTGGGCACCTTTGAGAAGCGCGTAGGCATGAGATCTTTAAGACACCTTCGTATTCCAAGCGTGAATACACCGGGTAATAATTCGGCATGTGGCTTGCTGAAGTACTAAGCACAAGGTGGAGGTCGGTCGCATGTTTCGTAGTTCATCCTTAGTCATCACCCTTTCGGATCTAGCCCTAAAATCGTTACGCGAAGTAAAAGCCTCAAACCGCAGCGATGAAGGCACCTCGCTATCGCTTTTTAGATTGGCGCTCGAAGCCGCGGTGATAAGCCGGTACGGCGACTGGCTCAGGCTCTTTTCCCAATTCAAAGCCATCATCCGATCCAAAGAGAGCAGCCTGACCAGCTTCGATAAAAAGCTGGTCCGTTGGGTTGAAACCAAGGGGCGCACCTTAGGTTGCGAAGAAAGAGATCGGCGGGTTACCATGATCTCGTTTCACGACAGCAACAAAGCACTTACCGAATTGTGCCGAGATGAACTGTTGTTCTTCTATTTAGACACGCTAGACAGCTGGTCGGCCAAGGTCGGCCGCCTAATGTTGGGCGACGAATCGGCCGCTTCAAGCCTGCGCAACGATGCTCTGGCCAGGCTCAAAATGCTGGAGTGGGCCGATGTAAAAACCATCGTCACAATCATTCAGCGTACGCAAGAAGACGTGCAACGGCTAAGCGAAGTGGAACAGAGCCTCATGCCCCAATTCCCCGTGCCGAATTTTCATCGCTAGCCCGTAGGTTTTTCTTTAGTTTCGGAAAACGCTCAATGTACTGACAACGACGGCAAAGTTCTTCGACCAACTTCCCGTTTTGGAAACCGGTAACCATGGCCTTAGCGCGCGGAGAATCCAGAATCTGGGTAAGCGGCGCCGAGGTTACGTTTCCCAGAGCAATCTTTCCTTCTTTGTCTAAACAACAAGGCACCACCGTGCCATCCACCAAAATTCCGAAATGGGTGCTGAGTCCATGGCAGCGCCCCTCTTCACCGAGTAGCGGCAGATTCAAATCAGGCCAGACAAATTCAGTGTCGTAATGAACATAAAGCCGATGCTTAAGGCGGTGCCCTTTACGGTGCCGCACGTTGGGGTCACGATTTACGGTGACTCCGAAACGCTTTTCAACGGCCGAAAGAATATCCGTTTGCATCACGGTGCTACCGCGCGCTTCTTGCAAATTCCAAATTCGGTAATTGATATAGAGATCGGGCCTAATTTCAAAAGCGCGTTCAGTGTATGCAAAAATCTTTTGCAGGTAGGGGGTTGGGTCTTTGTCACCGTAGTTATCGTGAAAGCTGTGCAGAGAAAAATTAACTTGTCGAAGGGCCGGATGCATAAGCAGGACGGCGGCTTTATCGCTGAGCAGAACCCCATTGGTAACAAAAAATACGCGCGTGGCATGCCGTTGGCAGATGTCGAGTAGCGTCGTCAATTCAGGGTGCACTAGCGGGTCGCCCATCAAATGAAAACAGACCTGTTCGGTGAGCGGGGCCACGGCGCGAATAATGTCGGCAAAAAGCGCCGGTTCCATCATCCCCTTTTTACGGTTAACCGGGGGACAAAAGCTACACTGCAAGTTGCAGATGTTGCTGATCTCGATATTTACCTTTTGAAACCGTTTAGCCAAATCTACTTCTGTTCTAAGTACTGATCGTACGACATCTCGTGACTCTCGGCACCCCACGCCACGAGTTCAATCACTCGCGTCGCAATGGTCTGGTTAAACTGATGATCGTGCGAGGTGAACAAGATGGTGCCGGCAAATCGCACCAGTCCATTGTTAACCGCGGTAATCGATTCCAAATCGAGATGGTTGGTGGGGCCGTCGAGCAAAAGCACATTGGCCGAACCAAGCATCATACGCGAAAGCATGCAGCGTACCTTTTCGCCTCCGGATAGCACCGACACCTTTTTCAAGGTCTCTTCACCGGAAAAAAGCATTCGCCCTAAAAAGCCCCGAATAAACGTTTCGCTTTTCTCGTCTGAATACTGCCGAAGCCAGTCAATCAGGTTCATGTCGTTGCGCTCAAAAAATTTGGCGTTCTCCTTGGGAAAGTAGGCCTGCGACGTGGTGATTCCCCAATTGAACGTTCCAGAGTCGGGTAAAAGATTGCCCACCAATATTTCAAATAAAGTGGAGCTAGCGATTTCGTCGCCTACAAAAACCACCTTCTCGTTCTTTTTGATCGTAAAGGTGACGTTGCTTAAGATCTCTTTGCCGTCGATCACTTTCGATAAGTTTTCTACTTTCAAAAGCTGATCCCCCGCCTCGCGCTCGGGCTTAAAGCCAACGAACGGGTATTTGCGAGAAGAAGGCTTGATGTCATCGAGGGTCAACTTTTCAAGCTGCTTCTTGCGTGAAGTGGCCTGTTTTGACTTAGACGCGTTGGCGCTAAATCGGGCGATAAACTCTTTTAACTCTTTGGCCTTGTCGTCGGACTTACGATTTTTTTCCTGTTGCAGACGCAGCGCGAGCTGGCTCGACTCATACCAAAAATCATAGTTACCCGAATAGAGCTCAATCTTACCAAAGTCGATGTCGGCCATGTGGGTGCAGACTTTGTTCAAAAAATGACGATCATGGGAGACCACGATCACTACTTGTTCGAAGTCGTACAAAAAATCTTCTAACCAGCGAATGGCCTCAGAGTCTAAATGGTTGGTAGGTTCGTCGAGTAAAAGAATGTCGGGAGTTCCAAATAGCGCCTGGGCCAGAAGTACCTTAATTTTCTGCGAGCCGTTGAGCTCACTCATTTTAGTTTCGTGCAGCTCGGTATCAATTCCCAGCCCCGAGAGCATGGTGGCCGCATCAGAGTCAGCGTTCCAGCCATTCATGTCGCCAAATTCAGACTCCAGCTCGGCGGCACGGTCGCCGTCGGCATCCGAAAACTCAGCTTTAGCGTAAAGTGCTTCTCGCTCTTCAATTAACGAGTTGAGTTTGGGTTGGCCCATGATCACGGTTTTTAAAGCCGTGCGGTCGTCGAAGGCAAAGTGGTCCTGCCGCAAAAAAGAGAGCCGCTCGCCCGGGGTGATGGCTACCGTGCCCGAAGAGGGGGTTTCTAGCCCGGCCAAAATTTTGAGAAAGGTAGATTTTCCGGCGCCGTTGGCCCCGATTAATCCATAACAATTACCGGCCACAAACTTTACGTTCACGTTGTCGAAAAGGCGGCGCCCGGCAAAGGCCAATGACAGATCTGTTGTGCTAATCATACTTACTCCAAAATAGTTTACTTTGCCGAGGCGCTCCTCAGGCAAATGGCCACACGGTCCCCTTTGGCGTGACAAAAACGAACCAAATTCAGGTGGGCGGCGTTCCAGCCCCGAATCGCTAAGATTTCGGCGCGGTACAGGCGGTCTTGGTCTACGCTAACCTCGGTAACTGCGGCAAGCCCCTGGCGAAAACGTTTTAAATTATCTTCATAGAGCCGCCGGGCCAATGCCACGGTGCCTTCGCGAGCGTGGGCGGTTTTTAGCGAGACGTTTAGCGATCCCACCGCCGCCTCCCAGTCAGCTTTGGCGAAGCGTTTTGTCTTTTCCCATTCCAATTCTGCCCCGGCGCGACGGTGCACCATTGCCCGGTAATCTCCGTATTTCGTTAGCCTATCAAAGAGCGGCACAGTTAAGGCGACACTTGCTGACCACTCGGGGCCGTTCGAACTTACGCCCGCCATGCGGTTATCAAAGTAGCCGTAGGTGAAATTGGCGTCTAGCGAAGGCAGGGCGTTACCCAATGCTTGAGACTCGCGATGCCCCACGGCCACGCTGCGCTTTTCGGCGGCAATCCAATCGGGCCGGCGCGACAGGTCTATTCCCGGTTCGGCGATCCCCTTTTCGGCGTACCCTTCTAAAAGCGCACGCCACGGCCAACTCACTTCGACTTCCGGCTGGCCGAGATAGGCGGTTAATTCGGCGTGGGCGCTCACCGCATTCGACTCCGCATCCCGCATTTGGGCGCGGGCATTTTCAAAATCAATTTCTACCTTGTCGGCCTCCTGCGAAGCCAGTCGCCCCTGCTGGTAACGCTGCCTAGCTATTTTGAGGTAGTCCTCCCACATCGTTACAATTTTTTTCTGCACGCCAAATTCCAACTCGGCTTGAATGGTCGCCGCCAGTGCCTTTACGCCCAAGGCTTCGACTTTCAGCACCGACAGCACCACACTGGCCTCTTGTGCCGACTCTTCGGCGGAAGCAGCGCGCATGGCCGCCACGTCGGCACCAAACTTTAAAATATTGATGTCTGCCGAAAGGCCTACGCCCTTTTTTACCGAAGTGGCACTAAAGGCTTCGTCATTACGTTGCCGAGCAAACAAGGAAATGCTCGGAAGCAGACTTAAATGCGACGACAGATTTTTACTCTCTAACGAATTTAGCGCCGCCTTTTCAATGCCAACATCTGGATGTCGTTCTACAATTGTTTGCAAAGCGGCTTCGAACGAAGCCGGCGCGGCCACTACGGTCTGACTCCAAAAAGTGCCCAGAACCGCGAGAAAAAATGCCGCCGGAACGGTTCCAGTGTTTCGCCGCCATTTCACCAGGCTAAAAATTCGCATCCAGAAGCCATCGCCGGTATTTTCACGGCTTCGCCATTCGAGATAACTCACCTGCAGAGCGGGAACCAAAAAGAGCGTCAGCCCCATTGAAACCCATAGCCCCCCCGACACCGCGATGCCCAGCGGCTGCAAAATTCTACCGCCCTCACCCAGGCCAATGGCAACCGGCAGCATGCCCAACACGGTAGTGAGCGAAGTGATCAAAATAGGGCGCAACCGTTTTTGGGCGGCTTCAATCGCTGCCTCCTTTGGACTCATGCCCGAATCCACCAGTCGTTTGATGAAATCAACGAGAATAATGCTGTTCGCCACCGAAATCCCATTGAGTAGAATCACGCCCAAGATCGAATTCAACGAAAGCGTGCTGCCAAAAACAAAGAGCGAAATCAACACCCCGATAAACCCGAGCGGAATAGATACCAACACCAGCAAGGGCTCGGCAAAGCTGCCGAACTGAAACAGCATGGTCAAAAAGATCAGCACCACCGAAAGCGCCAACGCCACCGACAGTTGATGGATAGCGTCCTTCAGCTCGGTTGAAGCCTCTTCGAAGGTTACCGTAGGGGCTACCGCTCCGGGTACCGGTTTAGGTCTTTTGCTTTCCCACTCCGCGACCGCGAGCTTGGCCTTTGCCAGGTAAGGGGCCGTATCTTTCTTAAGTTCGTTGCTCGGGACTCGCCCCTTAACCACAAAAAGCTCGCGCTGGTCTTCTCTGAATAACGAGGGAAGGGCCTCTTGCCGTTCGACCCTCGCTAAGGCTTTCAGCGGAATAATTTTAGAACTGACCCCAACCGGTAGTGCCGCCACGTCTTCGACGGAGGTGGCATAATTTTGCGGAAACTGAAAAACGATCTCGGTCTGACGATCTTTCAAGGGCAAATAGGCAGTACGCCGCCCTTGCGTGGCGACACGAACCAAGTCGGCGAGATCGCCGGCGCTAAATCGGGCCCCCTGCTGCCGCAAACTTTCCCACTGTTCGTTGTACGGCGACAGCACTAACGAGAAGGTCATGTCAGCTTTCGGCTGCATTTCGATACGCGGAAAAACTTTTTTCTCCTCCATCAAATCGTTAATCTCTTTGGCCACACTAGCCCGATCAAGCAACGTACCTCCGCGCACCGCAATTCGCATGTCGGGAGGGTTAGGAATAGGAAGTTCGCTGGGGTTCCACGGCCCGACCCAAAAACGAAGTAGAGGCGTGTTGGTAAAGCGCTTCTCCAGGGCCTTCCACACCTCGCGCATTTCGCCTTTGTTTTTTAGCCGCGCCATCAAGTTGCCGCGGTTGGGATCGCGCACTTGGCTGAAAGTGTAACGGACCTTAGAGCCAAACTCGGTTAGCAGCTGCTTTTCGATCTCCTCGGTCTGCACTTCCATCTGCTTTACCAGGGTGTTGCCCTCGGTGTTGATCGAAAGCACCATCCAGTCAGTATCGGGCACCCCTACGATCTCTTTTGGCAGACGAGGAATCACCAGCAGCACTAGCAACACGAGCGCCAACGAAAGGCCCGCGTAACTGCCGAGACGAAACTTGGGAGCAAGCAAAAACCTGCCGAGCGTCCGGCCGTACCAACTCTCCAGCCCTTTAAGCTGTTTTTCGATCGGCGAGTGCGAATGGCCAACGTCTTTACCCGATTGCATCAGGTGCAAGCGCACGGTGGGCACGAGCAGCAAAGCGACGATCGCCGAAAAACCGTGCGAAAAGACCACGGCGTAGGCAAGGTCACCTAAAATGGCGTAACTCAAATCCGAGGTTAGGGTTAACGGCAAAAAGACCACCAACGACGCAATCGTGGATGCGATGATCGGGAAACGAACTTCGCTGACCGCTTTCATCACCAGGCGCAGGCGCGACGGCGCATCGTGCGGACCGGGCTCAAGTTCGAAATGACGAAAAATGTTTTCCATCACCACCACCGAACCATCTACGTTCATGCCGGCCGAAAGGGCCAAGCCGCCCAGCGAAATCAGATTCAAATTCATTCCGGTCCAACGCATGAGAATAAAGGCCAAGATCATGCTCAGCGGAATCTCGATGGCCGCCGTAATCACGTTGCGCACGCTACCGATGAACAAGAAAAGAATGAACACCGCCAGCAACGCGGCAATCGCCACTTCGTGAAACACATTTTCAACCGCCGACCGGATGAACTCGGAGGGGTCAACCAGTACCCGGTATTGAATGTCTTTGGGCAAAGTGGGCATCAGCTCGGTCACCACCTGAAGCAGCTCTTCCGACATGCGTTTTACGTTGCCGCCGGGGCGCGGGGTGGCGAATAGGATCAAACTCGGGGCGCCGTTGGTTTTGAAACTCTTTGAGTCTTGGGTTTTGGGGCCAACGCTAATGTGGGCGAAATCGCCTAAATGAACCATGCGGCCGGCCGGGGAAATAATTGGCACGTGCTTTAAGTCTTCGGCCTTTTGAAGTTGCCGCGGCATCTCCACTTGCAGACGAGAATTTCCAATGGTGAGGGCACCACCGTTGCGGCCACCGAGTGACGTGGCAATGGCTTGGTCAACGTCGCGCGGAAACAGCCCCAAGGCCGCCATGGTGTTGGGATTAAACTCTACCCGCACCTCTTTGCTCGAAGGATTCCACAGTACGGGGTCTTGGGCGTCTTTCACTTTTGCTATTTTGGGGCCAATTAAGGGCTCTAAATAATCATAGAGATCGTCGAGATCGCGCGTTTCACTAAAAAAGCTAACCGCAAAAAAACCGGAGTTCTCGTTATTGAGCCAGAGCCTTAAGCCATCGCGCGACTCATCGGACAAACGCGCAACGTACGAGTTGACCAGCGTCTGCACCTCTTTGAGCGCGGTATTGGGAATGGCTCCCCATTTAAAAAATACTTCGAATTCGGCGCTATGCCTTCCGTAAAACGCCTGAATGACCTCAACCTCCGCCTTGTCGACGGTAATGCCACGAACCTGATTTTCTATGGCCTTGCCATGGGTGTTTAAAAACTCTTCGCTGGTCAGGTTGCCGTAAGGAATGCTGAACCACACCACCGGCTTTGAACTGTTGGGAAACAGCGATACCGGCAGATTGAATCCGGCGTAGATTCCCAGCAGACCCAAAAAGCCCAGCATCAAATAGACCCTGAGGGGTGACGAGTAGAGTTTGCTCAAGATTTAGGCCCTTCGGCAGGTTGAACTTTTACCTCTTCGCCTTCGGCCACGAAGGCGCTCGATCGTAAGATAACCTCGGCCCCTTCTTTCACTCCCTGCGAAATCTCGACCAGCCCCTGGCGCGAAGGCCCCAGCGTAACCGGGGCGTAGCGGGCCTTACCGCTTTCAACCACCCGCACCGCCGGCAGACGGCCGCGGTAGACCACCGCACTTTCAGGAAGCTGTAGCCCCTGATGCTCACGCACTTTAAAACTGACCTTGCCCACCAGCCCCGGCGGCAGCGGAACTTTGCTCTTGGTATCAACGAGTGAAAGCTCTACCGTGGCGGTACCCGTGCCCGGATCAACAAAGGGGCTCATGCCAATCACGGTGACGTTGATTGGTTTCACTTGCGAATTTACGGAAAGTTCGCCGGATAGTCCGCGCGTGATGGCAAACAGATCGGCCGCGGCCACTTCGACCAAAATTTTTACTTGCGCCGGATCGGTAACCGAAGCGAGCCGTTGCCCCTTTGCCACCCGGCTACCTTCGGTAACCTCAACCGAGCTCACCACGCCGGCTACGGGACTACGAACCGCCATCGGGGCGTATTCGTAAATGGGATCGGTATTGGCGATGGTTAGCACGGTCTCTTCGCGCTTCACCGCACGGCCCAACGGCGCCGAAATTTTTCTAACCACCCCGTCGGTTTCGGCAAGCAGTGCGGCCGAGGTTTTAGAAACTAAACGCGCGGGATAAGTAAGTTCGTCATGCAGTGCCGCAGATTTCATCTTCTCCACGAAAACCAAAGGAGGACCGGGCTTTTCGATGGCAGCGAAGGCACCGCTCCACGGCGTTAAGATCAAAAATAGGGAGAACCATAAATTCATGGGAGCCTCTAAAGGATGCAAAGAAAATTGGGCGTGAAACTAGCACAAACGCAAAAATAGATCTAATGAAACGAAGACGCGGTGGGGCGCCGTCGCGTGACGATTAACCCACCGGAACCATTACCAAACTCTGATGCAGAGCGGTGACACTTTTCGCCTGCTTTGCGGCCTCAATGGCTTGGTGGATGACCGACCAAAGTTGGGCAAGCTGCGGCCCTTGCGCGTAATTAGCCAGAACGTGTTGGCGGCCGTTAGCGCCCAGCCTTTGGGCCGCCGCCGAATCGCGGCATAAAAACGTCATCCGTTCGGCCATGGCCTGGCTATTTCCGGGCTCGACCAAAAAACCCGTCGCCCCCTCAATTACCGCTTCAGAAATTCCGGCGTGGTGCGTAGAGACTACCGGCAGACCACTGGCGCTGGCCTCGAGAATGGCAACCGGAGTGCCCTCGCTATCGCCATCAAACGCGGTCACTGAGTGCTGCACAAAAACTTGGGCGCCGCGAAGCGCATCGCGCACCTGCTGCGGCGACCGCTCACCAAGAAAGGTAACCGCATGTTCCATCGCCAAGGCGGGCACTAAATCCCGACAAACACCGCGCAACGGCCCGTCACCTATAATTTGCAATCGCGCCTTCGGAAACTGGGCCAGCACATTAGCAAAGGCCAGCAGCAGTAAGTGCGGTGCCTTTTTTTCTACGAGGCGTCCCACCGCGATAAAAAGTGGCGCCGTCGTAGGTGGCCTAAGTTCCGGACTCGGTGGTGGCGAAAAGAAATCGGTATCGACGCCGTAAGGACAAAAATGAATCTTATCGGCCGGCGCCCCCAAGTCTAAAAGTGCTTGCTGCATCGGGCGCGAGACCACGACCAAGGCTTTAGCCACTAAAAATGTTTGCCGGTACCGCTCGCCATAGTGGCGAAGCGTTGGCGTGTGGCTGGCGTCGTAGCCGTGAAAGTGAACGATGAGTGGCACGCCTGAAATGTGGCAGGCTTCGGCCGCGTGGGCGCCGGTGGTGCCGTATTCGGCGAGTACGGCTTCGGCCTTACAGTCTTTCAAGGCGATGAGAAGCGAGCGAGTCATTTCCCACTGCGCCCCTTTTCCACTCAGCATCCGATCTATCCGGCGCAGGGCTCGCGCGCCAAAGTTTGAGCTGAGGATGGGGCCATCCACGTACTCAGCGGGAAACCCGTGCAATACCGTAGTCGCAGTCGGCAGCCGGGTGTGGGCGCGGATAAAAGTTTCGCTAACTGCAGAGCGGTGCGGCTGAACTATGACTAAACTCATCGTAGGGGCGATGGAAGCACGCTAACTAAAAAATGGGTAGGCCAGGGGTATCATTGCTGGACAGCTTGCTTCGGGCGCGCGGCTTGAACGCCCTACGAAAGCTGGCTAAAATGCGAGAGCCTCAAGGTTAAAAAAAATCACTATGGAAAACGTTCGGTCCCCTTTTCTTTTGTTTGCAGACCGAACAAGGGGGCTTTCGCTCGCCATCCGCCATCGCGCGGTAGTGGCCACCACCATGGCCGTGGGGCTTATCGTTTTTGTGCGCTTAGCGTGGATGGGAGACGATGCTTTTATCTGCCTTCGGGTGGTCGATAACTTTGTAAATGGCTACGGGTTAAGATGGAACGTGGCCGAGCGGGTTCAAGCCTTTACCAATCCGCTGTGGGTCTTATTGCTCACCGTTGCCTACTCCATCACCCGCGAACCGTTTTATACGACGCTCGCCATCTCCTTTTTTTTCTGGATGGGAACTCTCTTTGTGGCGACCCGACAAATCGCCCGCGGGCCGCTAGCCGCCCTGGTTGCCGCCTCGGCGCTTCTCTTTTCTCGCGCCGTCACCGAGCATGGAGCCGGTGGGCTTGAAACCGCACTTTCTTATTTCTTAATTGCAAAATTCGTAGAACGCCTTCTTAGCCCTACCGAAAAACCGCACCAGGTTTTTGCGCTCACCCTCTTTTTTTCGCTCGCCTTGGTGAATCGGCTCGATAACCTGTGGCTGCTCTTGCCGCCGCTGGGCTACGGGCTGTGGAAGCATCGGGGTAGTCCGAACTTTTTTGGATGGCTCGCTTTGGGACTGTCGCCCCTTTTCGCCTGGGAACTCTTCGCCCTGGTCTACTATGGAAATTTTTTGCCCGGGCCGTACTACGCTAAAGTGCTTACCGGAATTAATCGCGGCGAATACCTTGGTCAGGGACTGCTCTATTTTATTAATTTTGCGAGGTTTGATCCGCTGGGCGTGATCGTAATTTTCACCGCCGTCGCCACGGGATTGTTGTTTCGTAATCCGAAGACTTTAGCCCTTACGTTCGGAATTCTTTCTCACCTAATCTACGTGTTGTGGGTCGGCGGAGATTTTATGGCCGGCCGATTTTTTTCGACGACCGTGCTGTCTTCAACGTTCGCTTTGCTCTCACTTAAGCTGGAACGGCGAAAATCACTGGCCACGATAATAACTGCCGCTGGTTTGCTCATTGCGCTGGGACTGCGCACAAACGGGTCGCAACTCACGGCAAGTTCAAGTCGCCATAAACTTGAAAAGGCGGGGATCGCCGACGAGCGTGCGTGGTACGTGCCTTATTTCGGCTTAACCACACTCTCACGAAACGATCTGCGAGTTGCTGCTCCCTCTGGAGGCCGTCGCGTAGTTGCCACCACGCTGATTGGCTTGGGTGGTTTCCAGGCGGGGCCAGAGGCGCACTTTATTGACTTGCACTCGCTGGCCGATCCACTGCTGTCTCGATTACCGGCCTCGTACAACGCGACTTGGCGAATTGGACATTTTAAGCGGGAAGTTCCCGAGGGCTACCCTGAGTCGGCCCTGGCGGGAAAAAATTGGCTCAAAGATCCTGCGCTCGGTGTTTTCTGGGAAAAAGTGATGCTCATCACCCGCGGCGATCTCTTCACAAAAGCGAGGTGGGGCGCCATTTTAAGTATGAACTTGGGTCGCTACGATCAGCTAGTCGACAAAAGACGCTACCGCTACGGAGGCCATTCGGTTCGGCTGGCGGAGACTCAAGCCGTGGTACGGGATAGCGCCGCTAGCAATGCTTCGGGCCTCACCCCAATGGGACAAAACGGCCTGCTCATCGAAATGGGTTCACTATCGCACGCGCCTAGGGTCGAGTTGAGCGCGGATCGCTCAAAAAATGCAACGCTGGTCTTTCTCAAAGGGGACCAGGAAGTGGGAATCGCCCCGCTACCAGCGGCCGCAGGATTGGGAATCTTAACTCGAACGATTCAAATTCCACGGCCGGCCCAAACCGCGGGATTCGATGCCATTGCCATTCGTCCCCAGTTTAATGCTTTTCCCATGGCCTTTGGACACCTTCGCGTATTTGAATAGTGGCTAATTATCGACTGGCGACCGGGCCATCTTCATCCACTGGCCGTTGCACGATGATAGGACTTAAGATCGTTACCGGCAGTGCTGAGCTTAACAAGATCTGTTGCAACAATTTATTTTCGGCGAATACAAACTCGCACACCGTAGTTTCGTGGCCACCAGACAACAATGACGTCGCGGGAACTGTACACTGCCGCATTAGCGTCGTTCCATCCGCCCCATAGGCCGTCATCAACACGCTCTGCTCGCTTCGCCGCCGCACCACGCCCATTTCAAATCGCTGTACTGAACCCGCCGGAACCTTTAGAGCGAGGCCGCTA
>JAYSWN010000071.1:0-1934 GCA_043718025.1 Pseudomonadota bacterium | reverse complement strand
GTTCGGTCAAACACGGCCACAGCCGATCGAGGGTGACCACGAGCGAAAAGAAGATGTCGCCGAATTGCACTTGGTTAAAGGGGCGGCCCCACGTTATCACTTTGCCCACCGTAAAAAGTTGCCCCGCTTCATCCAAGTGGAAGCGCACGTTCCACAAACTCTGTCCGTGGCACAAATTTAAAAGCTCGCAGATCTCTTGTCGCTTTTGCGTAATGGGCTTAGCCAGCGAGGCCATCACCGTTGCGCTTGAGCCGTCGTCTTCAAGGGTGATAATGACATTAATCTGCGGCGCAAAACGACCGCGGGTAACGTGAACAAAATTATTTTGCTCTTGCTGCCACGATAAATTCATATCGTCCAGAGCCTTACTGATCTGATTTGCCGAAATCATATCGTCCCTAAAAGTTAGAGGGCCTTGGTATAACCACCATCGGCCAAAATATCGGTGCCCGTCACAAATGTATTAGCGTTCGAAAGTAAAAACAGCGCCACCCTCGCAATCTCTACGGGTTCGGCAATTTTTCCGCGCGCCGTTTCGCGCGCCATCGCTTCAAAGAACTGCGGGCTGTCGGTGGCCAAATGCTTTAAGCGGTCGGTGTTCACCGGACCGGGCAAAAGGTTGTTCACCAAAATACTATATTTGCCGAGTTCACGCGCCAGCTCTTTCGTTAACGCCGTTAGTCCGGCGCGAAACGTGCTGCTGATCGGCAGCCGGGGAATCACTTCTCGGGCCGAAGTAGAGGTGATGCTGACAATTCGTCCCCAGCCGTTTTTTTTCATTGCGGGCGTCGCCAGTTGCGTGAGGATAAGGGTGCTGCGGATTAAACTTTGGTAACCGCGATCCCAGTTTTCGAGGGCAATTTCACTCGGCAAACCGGTGGCCGGACCGCCCCCATTGAGCACCAGGATGTCGGCGTAACCAATTTTAATCCAGGCCTCTCGCAACGAGTTTTCAGAACCCATGTCGAGGGCTACCCATTCGGCGCTGCCTCCCGCCTTTTTGATGAGCGCTTCCGCCGCACGCAATTTAGTTTCGTCGCGGCTGGCCAGCACCACGTGAGCGCCTTCGGCGGCAAGTTCACTCGCAATCGCAAAACCGATACCGCTGCTGCCGCCGGTGACCAGCGCGCGTTTGCCCCTAATTCCCAGCTCCATCATCCGCTCCTTAAGTTTTCTAACTTCGCCTTCCAGCGATTTTCGACCAAATTACGAATACCGGTATTTTCCGGCAACCTCAACTCGGGGTCGGTTTCTAGCAGCCGTTCGGCCTCTTCCTTAGCATGAACCAACCACTTCACGTCACGCCGAATGTCAGCCAGGCGGAAACCGGGCATGCCACTCTGGCGCGTGCCCATCAGCTCACCGGGGCCACGAATCTTTAGGTCTTCTTCGGCAATCTGAAAACCGTCTTCGGTTTGGGTGAAGATATTAAGGCGGGGGTTTTTCGCTTTGGTGATGAGATAGCAGCGCCCCAATTTTTCGCCGCGGCCGACTCGTCCCCTAAGCTGGTGTAGCTGCGACAACCCCAAGCGTTCGGGATGCTCGATGCACATTAGGGTGGCGTTGGCCACGTCGATGCCCACTTCAATCACGGTGGTGGAGATCAAAATTTGAATCTCGTGGCTACGGAAACTATTTAGGATCGCGTCTTTCTCTTCGCTAGGCATCTTGCCGTGCAACAGCCCCACCTTGGCACCGGGAAAAAGGTGGTCGCGAAACTCTTTAAACATTTCGGTGGCCGACTTGAGGTCGAGTTTTTCTGACTCTTCAATGAGGGGGTAGATTACGTAGACCTGTTCACTTCGGCCGAGGGTGGCGGCAATGGCCTCGTAAAGTTTTTGGCGGCCGCTTTCGTAAAATAATTTTGTGTCGATGGGCTTTCGGCCCGCGGGCTTTTCACGAATTGAGGTGATGTCGAGATCCCCGTACGCGGT
>JAYSWN010000008.1:0-16273 GCA_043718025.1 Pseudomonadota bacterium | reverse complement strand
GAAAGTATAAAAATGACTTTCCCGATCGCAAAGACGCGGTGGTGATTAAGTTAGTGGCCGAGCAGTACGCATGGAACATCCGCTATCCGGGTAAAGACGGAAAATTTGGTCCCACCGACAACGCCAAGATCGACAGCGCATCGAACCCAATTGGAGTGGATCGAGAGAGTGCGGATGGCAAAGATGACATCGTAACCATTAATAACCTGCACGTTCCGATTAATCGGCCCATCGTCATCGATCTTCGTTCAAAAGACGTCATTCACTCCTTCTTCCTCCCGGTGGCTCGAGTTAAACAAGACGTTATTCCCGGGATGGAGATTCCGGTCCATTTTGAAGTCAAAGAGACCGGCGAGTTTGAAATTGCCTGCGCTCAACTATGTGGCGTAGGCCACTACCGCATGCGCGGTAGTTTCATTGCCCAGACGCAAGAAGAGTTTGATAAGTGGATGGCCGAGCAGCACAAAGAGCAAATGGGAGAGACGGCGGAAGCCGCGCCTGCCGTGCAAAAAGCTCCTGTTGAAGAGACGACCATCCGTAAATCTAAAGTTCAAGAAGAAGTTGAAGAAGAAGGGAATGAATCATGAGCGCGTCCTCACACGCCGGTGATCACGATCAGATGTTGAAGGATACTATGGAACATTGGGCTCACGAGCCCTTTTGGAAAAAGTATATCTTCTCGGTCGACCATAAAGTGATTGGCATCCAGTACGCCGTTACGGCCATGTTGTTTTTGCTAATTGGTTTCGGTTTGATGCTACTCATGCGTTGGCAGCTGGCTTTCCCCAACCAACCGCTCCCGCTAATTGGTGGGCTGCTGGGTGAATCTCTTTTCCCCGGCGGCGTGATGTCGCCCGAGGCCTATAACCAACTTGGCGCCATGCACGGAACCATCATGATCTTCTTGGGCGTGGTGCCCTTGAGCGTCGGCGGTTTTGGAAACTATTTACTACCGATTCAAGTGGGCGCGCATGACATGGCCTTCCCCAAGCTCAACATGATGAGCTACTGGGTGTTTTTTATTGGCGGCATGATCATGATGTTTAGCTTTTTAGCTCCCGGTGGCGCCGCCGCAAGTGGCTGGACCTCTTATCCCCCGCTTGCCGTTATTGCTAACAACGCTCAGACCTATTGGCTTATCGGCATGGTTTTTTTGATCACCTCTTCTTTGCTGGGTAGCATCAATACGATTGTCACCGCCATTCAGCTTCGGGTGAAAGGGCTGACTTTTATGCGCTGGCCGATTTTGGTCTGGGCGCAGGTAATTACCGCCTTCTTATTGTTACTGGCCTTTCCGCCTTTAGAAGCGGCAGGCGTACTCCAGCTCATGGATCGTCTGGCGGGTACCAGCTTTTTTATGCCCAGTGGCTTAGTAGTAAGCGGTGAGGCGCTTCAGGTGTCCGGTGGTGGCAACCCCATCTTGTGGCAACATCTCTTCTGGTTCTTGGCGCACCCGGAAGTTTACGTTCTGATTTTGCCCGCGGTAGGAATTGTTGGCGAAATCATTGCCACTAATACTAAAAAACCGCTCTACGGGTACCGGACGTTAGTGTACTCCCTGCTGTTTTTGGGCTTTACCTCTTTTATCGTTTGGGCCCATCACATGTTCATGACCGGCATGGGAACCACCTTGAGCTCATTCTTTCAGGCCACCACGTTGATCATTTCAATACCGTCGGTAATCGTGCTGACCACTTTTCTGCTCACGTTGTGGGGCGCGTCCATTCGCTACACGGTGCCAATGCTCTTTGCGCTGGCGTTTTTACCCATGTTTGCCATCGGTGGCCTAACCGGATTGCCTTTGGGGTTAACCGCGTCGGACATTCATTTGCACGACACCTACTACGTTATTGGCCATTTCCACTACGTGGTTGCGCCGGGTACGCTGTTTGCGTTGATGGCCGGGGTTTATCACTGGTATCCAAAAGTGACGGGTCGAATGTTTAATGAAACGCTCGGTAAGATTCATTTCTGGGGTTCAATGGTTTCCATGAACTTTATCTTCATGCCGATGCTTATGATGGGGATGATGGGCATTTCGCGCCGGTTGTTCGACCAAACTGTTTACGCCCATGGCGCTCAGGGACAGATCTTTAACGTGGTCATGTCTTATGCAGCTTGGGCGTTGGCCGTATTCCAACTCCCTTTTCTGTACAATTTGGTGGTGAGTCTGAAAAAAGGCAAAGTGGTTACCGACAAGAACCCCTGGGGTGGCACCACCTTGGAGTGGGCAACCCCCACGCCTCCGCCGCACGTTAATTTTGAGCACGCGGTTGAGGTCTATCGCGACCCGTACCAGTACTCACCAAACCGTAACCTTCTTCCGCAATTCTCGAAGGAGTCCTAATGTCTGCTGGCTTAATTCCCTACGTAGACCACGAACATCCGGTAACCGGAGTTACCAACGCCAAGTTTGGCATTTGGCTGTTTTTGGCCTCGGAAGTGATGCTCTTCGGAGCGCTCTTTTCGACGTTTATCATTCTGCGCACGGGTGCCACGGTGTGGCCGCACGGTTATGAAGTGCTCAATATTCCGATGGGGGCTTTAAATACCGTGCTCCTGATCACCTCATCGGTAACCATTGTCATGTCTTGGGCCTCGTTAAAGCTGAAAGAGTTTGGAAAATACAAACTGTACATGGGGCTAACGGTAGTTCTCTCCTGCGTATTTTTGGTCGTTAAGTACTTTGAGTACCAGGCTAAGTTTCATCACGGATACTACCCGGCCACTAACACCTACTTTGCTATCTACTTTACGATGACCGGCCTTCACGCCATTCACATCATCGGCGGTATCATAGTAAATGCGTACCTTTTAGGCCCCGGCAGTAAAATGTGGCACACTGAACCAGAACGGTTCACGGGCCGTATCGAAGTGGCCGGCCTTTACTGGCATTTTGTCGATTTGGTTTGGATTTTCTTATTTCCCTTGTTGTACCTGCTCTAAGAGAGGACGGAAGCTATGTCTGCTGATTCATCGCCCGAGGCGATCAAAAAAAGCGTTAAGTTATACCTTGGTATTTTTGCAACCTTGCTGTTTTTGACCGTGGTGACGGTGGGGGTGTCTTACATCCACTTATCTACGGGTAAAGCGATTGCGCTGGCTATGTTTGTTGCCACAATCAAGGCCAGCCTGGTGGCATTATTCTTTATGCATTTGGCGCATGAGAAAAAAATTATTTACGCCACCATCGCGCTCACCTCAGTTTTGTTCGTCTTTTGCATGTCGATCTCTATGTATCTCTGATGACTTAAGGTGTTTGAATGGGTCTCAAATCGTTTCACGTAGCGTTTATCTTCTTATCCAATCTTTTGAGCTTAGGCTTGGGGGTGTGGTGCCTACGTGAAGCGGCCGATACTGGCGACGGCACAATGCAGATCTTGGGCTTTCTTTCGCTGGCCACCTTTGTGGGCCTGTTTATCTACGGCATTTGGTTTGTGAAGAAGTGGAAGAGCATAAGCTACTTCGCGTGGACGGCATCCATCGCTGGGCTGGCGTTCTCGGGAGAGTCAGCCTGGGCGTGCCCGGTCTGTCTGGGTAACCCCAATTCGCCTTTGGTCATCGGCGCTAATGCAGGAGTTAACTTCTTACTGGCACTGGTCTGCGTGCTTTTAGTGGCGTTTGGCGCTGTTTTTCTTATCTGGCGCAAACGCGAAATAGCCTACCTGGCTGCACAGTAGCCGTTGATGGTGCGCTACGCCGGCACTACGGATAATCGTACTTAGGCACGTCGATCTTGATGATCGTTTTGGATTTATCAATAAGTTGGGTCACGCCAACTAACGTATTTTTGTCGCTGCTCAATTCCACGTCGAATAAATTCATGTCGGCCATTGGGTAGTCGCCGGTGACCTGTGCCGCCTTTGGCGGATTGTTGTCTAAGTCGTGAAGGTATATTAACGAAAGCCCGTCGTACGGATCAAAAGCACCGATGATGTTATGTTCGTAACTCACCATCAATAGTTTTGAGCCTTTTAGCGAGTAGTAGTGGCAATGCTTGTCATCTGGCCCGGTATCCCAAATTAGCTGCTGGGTTGGGTGGTTCGTTTCGATAAGCAGAGAATTCAATTTGGCAAAATAGTAAACATTGAACACTTCGCCCTTCATCAAATCCGCGTAAACCTTAGTCTGAATCGTGCAATCCTCTACGTTTAGAAAAGAGACCGTGAGTTTATTCTCTTTGCCGATTTTTTCGGTACGGTGCAGCACCATGAACGGGTACACGTGCCCTTCGCCCAGTTGATAGCCACTATTCAGCGCAAAGTTCAACCGGTGGCAGACGCGGCGCGCCCGGTTGCCATCGCCAACTCGATAACTCTGAAGGCGGAATTTGGCGTTGCGATCGGTGTCATCGCTTACCACCGCGCTGTACTGGGTGAATCTATCCCAAAAAAGCGGCCGAATTTTACCGTTATACGCCGCCCGATAATTATAAAAACGTCGCTCAAAATTATCGAAGACGCTGGCGATGTTATCAAACGAAAGAAACCGTTCCGACTCAGATCGCACGCGCACCAGCGGTTTTTTTACCGAAGCCAACGCAGTAGTCGCGTGGCTGTCCAACTTGGTGACTTTGAGGTTTCCCTTAACATCGCGAAAGGCAAATTGACCGGTGAGGGGAAGAAACAGCCCGTCGAGAACTTCATTGGCCGACGAGTAAGGTTGAATGTGCGACAGTGAGAAGGGTAGTTGGACAAGGGGCTTGGGACCTTCTCCGCCCGGTCCGCGGCATTCTCCTTCAAGAAATTTTGAATATTCCATCTTTGCCGTTGCCGACAAAGAGATCCCCATCGCTACGATGAGAGAGATGGCCTTCAATCTCATAGTTCCTCCACGGTGGTCTCCACCGGTGTTGCCCATCGGTATCCCTCTTTTTCACTCAACAGGACATCGTTAGGCAATCCCACGGCGCGGAGACGTTTTCGCAAATTGTGAATATGATAATAGATTAGCTTGTCATCTTTTTCAGCAACATACTCGCGGCCGTAAATTCCCCGAATGATAATTGCTTTTTCGATAAAGCCTTTTTTCAAAAGCGTAAGTAGCAAACGATCTTGAGAAATTTTTGGATTAAGCGGCAAGCATCGATCGCGGTGGAAGAATTCATACCGATCGGTATCTCGTTTCACGAGACGCACCAGACCATTCCCTTTTTTGTCTTGGATTATGCATTGCAGAGATTCGATTTGTTCGCGTACCGACCGAAACTTACCTTGGTCGAAGAGTTTTTCCAGCTCACCCACCGCAAGTTGGGCGCGATCGAGATCACCTAAATCTACATGCACCATGGCCAGCACGTTCATCGCAGAAAAATAGGAGTACCAGTTACGCCGGCAATCAAGGGTGAGAATTACGGCGATAAGCAAGTCGCGCGCCTGTTCAAACTTCTGTTCGCGCCGGGCAATCACCGCTTTCCAGATCTGCAGCAAAGTGGCATTCGTTGGATCCTCGACCTCACCTACGGAATCGATGCAAAGATGGGCCGCGTGCACGTCCCCTTTTCGTAGGTGATAATCGGCCAACATCATTTTTGATTTGGCGTGAAAGTCGCTGGCGCTAGGATCACGCACGATACTTTCAAAAACCTGGCGCGCCGCTTCCACTTTTTCGGCGCCCGAATAGCTGTAAAGAAACCCCAGCGCGTATGCGATATGCGGATGCTTTTGTTTTTGGTATAACTTCTCTAGTTCAGCGAGATAGAACTTCAGCTCGAATTCTTTTCCCAGTTCAAACAGCACACGTACAAATGGCCCAATAAATTCGGCATGCTCTTTTTCAGCAGAAAATGGCAAACGGTCGAAGAATCGACGGAAGATGTTGTAAGCATCGAGCATACGCCAGGCGTAAAAATGCTCTCTAGCCTCTTCAAGAAGGAGCAATTGCTTTTGGGTCATGGTGTGACAGGAGGGTGAAAAAAGCGACTCTATTAGAATACCACCGTTTCACTTTTTAGTAAGTATCAACAATGCTTCCAAAGGAGCCCTACGTGACGAAAAGACTCGCCGTGTTGTTGTTCGCGACCCTACTCGGAGTAAGCCACCGCTCAAGCGCCGCCTCTTTAGATATTCTAAAAACTGATTGGCTAGGCCATTCCATTGACGCGTCTCGCAGCATCTGCGGCGAGAACAACATGGCGCCCGTAGTCGAACAAGAAGAAGAGTTGCAGGAGCTTGGTTTTCCAATCGGCCAGTACCGCGAAACTTCTTTCTTAGGCAATGTGGCCCGCTGCACCGGAACCCTTATCTCGAACGATCTTTTTTTGACCGCGCGCCACTGCTTTCAGTCATCGTGCGACAAGATCAAGGTAGCATTCAATTTTTTGGCCGAACGCGATCAGCAGGAAGTTTTTAACTGCGCCGAAGTGGTTGAGAAGGGTGGCGCCGGCAACGACGAGGATTTTATGATCATTCGCCTCGAAGGAAAGCCCGGCGTGAAGTGGGGCTATTATCCGCCGGCCAAGCTTCAAGCTAAGGCAAAACAAGAGCTGGTAATGTTGCACCACCCCTCCGGTAAACCGATGCAGATCTCGCTTGAGGAGTGTGCGGTAAACGAGATGAAAGACAACATGTTGCACCACCGCTGTGACACCGAACCCGGCAGCTCAGGCTCGGCCATTCTCTCTTTCGATGAGCAAAACCAACAAAGCATACGGGTGATGGGCGTGCACACCTTGGGCGGCTGCACTTCATCTGGAGAGGCCACTTCAAATAGTGGTCCCGCGATGAGTCACTTGCTGACGCTCAGTCCAACCCTAAAATCATTGGCAAAGTAAGAGGTAGATTCAAAGTATTTACAAAGTGTTCCCGGCTAACTAGCTTGCCCGCATGACGCAAAGCATTAGCCGGGGATTTTTGATTCCCCTCTTCTTAAGTTTAGGCCTCCTGGTCTCCCCTCACCTTGTGGCCGCACCGGTCGCCGGAAATTCCGCCAAACTTGCCGAATGTCCGGTCTGCGGAATGACGTTTCGGCCCACGGCCAAGACCGCCTTTTTCACCAAGGTGCAGGAAAAACCGCGTCACCTTTGCTCCTTTGCCTGCGCTACGAAAACCTCGGATAAATTTCCCGAGGCCAAATTTGAAGTCACCGATTTCAGTAGCGACAAAACCATACCGGGCGACGACGCTTACTTTCTGGTTCGCAGTAAAAATCTACTGAAAGAGCTCGACTTCGACATGCCACCGACGGTGGTGGCTTTTGCGTCTGAAAAAGCGGCAAAAGATAAAACGACGAAGCTTGGTGACGGAGAAGTGATTCGTGGTTGGAAAAACCTTAAGCAAGCGATGGCTCATTAACATTAAAAATATGAAGCTTAAATCCATCCATGCCGTCGGATTGGCCATCTTACTATCCGGCGTGATGCTAACCGGCTGCCAAATTAACTCGCCGGCCCCGTTGTCCGCCATTTCTCAACCTGCGGTAAGCACGGGCAGCACCGTGCTAGTTCACGCGACTAACACTGAAAAAGGCAGCGGACTTGTTCTCCGTCAGAAAGGTGAACGTGTGCAAGCCCAGCGTAATACAAACGCCATGCCGGGCCTCTTCATTTTGCCATCTCGGCAAGTGGTGAGTGTTTCCACTCTTAATCTTCAACCGGGAAAAGAGAATGTGCTTTCAATCAAATGGAGCGATCTTACGCTCACCCCCCTCGCCATCGATAAGCTGACCCTGGTTGAATACGACATGCCCACCATGCCGGAAATGGGCGGCCCTTTCACCGCCACGCTTAATAAAAAATCGGCGACTGAAGTGGAAGCCACGCTCGACATTGCCCATGGTGGCTACTGGGAAATGAACTTAGTTTTCGAAGACGGGGCTAAACAAGTAGTTAAAGTCGGCATCGATATTCCAAAGGGAAAAGGCCGTTAATCGTGAAGTTGATGAGATGGCTGCGGCTGAGTTGGTTTAGTCTGTTTTTCTCCCGCTGGGTGCTCGCGGCGGCTTGTTGTATCGGCGGCGCCTCTAAAAGTTTCATTTCCCTAACTCGCCTTCAGAAATACGAAGTGGGAACCTCATTGTCGTATAAAGAAGATTACGGGAGGTTTAACTCTTCAGGAGAGGCTGAAAAAACCGAACTGCACCGGACCATAGCTTTAACCATTGGTGCCGGCATGCGCCTACATCCCGACTGGCAAATTCAGGCGTTGGTTCCCTTAGTCACCCAAGCTAAGTCCTACGGCGCCACCCTCGCCGATCGACGCGGAGTAGGGGATGTTTCAATTGGCGTCGACTGGACTGCCTTAGAGGCCCTGTTTACCGATGACTGGTATCCGACGATTCGCCTTCAGGGCGGGGTTAAACTGCCCACCGGATCGGTTGAAAAAAAGGTGGATGGCACCTGGACGCCCGGCACCGGCAATGGAATGTGGGAACCCTACGTCGGCGTTGGCGTAGAAAAAAAGTTAGGCGCGACCTCCTTGGGCCTACGCGCAAGCTACACCCATCGGCTCGCCCCGGCGACCGGAGATAGATTGGGAAACCAATTCGAACTCTCCGAAACCGTTGCCTACAATTTCTCAAACCGCCTTTCGCTCGCTTTGGGTAGCAGCCAAGTCTGGACTGGAAACACTTTTGCAAACGGCAGAACCATCGCCGCAACGAGCAGCAACACGGTTTCCGCTTTTATCCAGCCCACTTTTTTTATCGATCGCGTCTGGTCCATTGCCGCCACCGCCGAATTCACGGTGCCGCAAGTTGGCTGGTCACGAAATACGCCGGCGGCCCAGTCATTTGCAATCGTCACCCGCTACGGCTTTTTCTAATCGAGCGGAGATTGCCTTACCCCGGGATCAGGCAAACTGAGATAGCGCGCCGCATCAGTGCGGATCGCCGATTTTCAATTAGAATTAGCCGGAATGATTCGTGCGATTGTTTTCGATCTAGATGGAGTTCTGGTGGATGCCGTGGAATGGCACTTTCAGGCCTTTAACCGCGCCCTTTCCATATTCGGCTACTCCATCACGAAAGACGAGCATCAGGCGCTTTACAACGGTTTACCCACTCGCACCAAACTAGAAATTCTTTCTCAGCGCACCGGCCTTCCCCGCGCCCTTCACCCTTTTTTGAATGAGCTCAAGCAGCATTACACTCGAGAGATTGCCGAACGCGAACTAAAGCCCAACGATGAACATGCCAATTTATTGTCCACATTAAAGCGAGAAGGCTACCGCCTCGCGGTGGCCACCAACTGCACCCGCGCCACGCTAGAGCTTTTTCTGCAGAAACTAAAAATCTCTGAAGTGTTTGAGTTCGCGCTGTCGCAAGAAGAGGTTTCAGCACCTAAGCCCCATCCGGCGATTTACTTCGAGGCATTAAAACGGTTTGGGGTAAGCGCTTCTGAAATGGCGATTGTAGAAGATTCGCTCACCGGAGTTACCGCCGCCACCGCCGTCACCAACAATTTGATTGTCGTGCGCAGTCCCCGCGAAGTGACGCTCGAACGTTTGCGCCGCGATCTCAAACGCCAGCCAGAAACCGACGCAAACCTTGGGGCCTCACCCGATATTGAGATCGTGATTCCCATGGCAGGCGAAGGCGCTCGCTTTCAGCAAAAGGGGTACGCTGAGCCAAAACCTCTCATCCCTATCTTTGGCCGCCCGATGGTCGATTGGGTGATTGAAAATTTGCGCCCTACCCATTTGACTCACCGGTTTACTTTTCTTTGCCGCCAAAGCCACTTGCGTGAAACGAATTTAGCTTCAAATCTTCGCTGGCTTTCACCGGAATGTCAGATCGTCGACGTGCCCGAAACCACCCAGGGTGCCGCGTGCACCGTATTGCTTGCACTCGAACACCTAGATTTGCAAAAGCCGCTGTTAATCGCCAACGTGGATCAATGGCTTGGCCTGACGCTCGATCCGTTCTTTCACCATGCGGCCACCAGTGGTTGCGACGGTTTGATTTTAACCTTTCCCGCCAGCGATCCGAAATGGAGTTACGCCAAGACTACCGCCGATAACCAAGTGGTTGAGGTGGCCGAAAAATTGGTGATCAGCCCACACGCAACAACGGGGATTTACTACTTTAAAAAAGGCGCCTACTTCGTCGAAGCCGCTGAAGCGTTGATTCGCCATGAGCGGCGCACGCGAGGTGAATTTTACGTTTGCCCGGTCTACAACGAAATGATTCGTTTGGGTCTCAGGGTAGAGATTTTTCCTATCGCCGAGCACGAGATGCACGGCCTGGGCACCCCCGAAGACCTTGAGGCATTCGTGCGTTGGAATCTTAAGGCGGCCACTCCCTCGCCTTTCCCTACTCCCGCGCAACCCCGCTAAAAACGTAGCAAAAATGCCTCCGTAAAATAGAAGTTGATGCCGGGTCCCATTTACCCTATAAAAAATTCAGTGGTGTATGGGGGGAATTAGTTATGAAAAATCTACGGACGCAAACCGTGTCCATTCTGACTCAAAACAATCTGATGGAAGGTCTACTTCAGATGGCGGGCAAGATTGCCCCCACCGAAGTGTCCGCGTTGATCCAAGGCGAAAGCGGAACGGGCAAAGAGCTGATTGCCCGCTTCATCCACGACAACTCAAAGCGTAACCGATCGCGCATGGTCTCGCTAAACTGCGGCGCCATTCAAGAGACATTGTTGCTTAGCGAACTATTTGGCCATGAACGCGGCGCGTTTACCGGGGCTACGGGCCAGAAGCAAGGCTTGGTGGAACTCGCTAACGGTGGCACCCTATTTCTCGACGAGATCGGCGAAATGGGAATTGAGGCTCAGTCTAAACTTTTACGTTTCTTACAAGAAGGGGAGTTTCGCCGGGTGGGTGGGCAAGAGCCAATTCACGTCGACGTGCGCGTCATTTCCGCCACTAACAAAGACTTAGAAAACCAAGTGAAGCTCGGAAAGTTCCGCGAAGATCTTTTCTACCGCATCAACACCGTCACCCTACGAATGGTGCCATTGCGAAAACGCAAAGACGACATTCCGCTTTTGGTCGAAAGTTTTTTGGCAACTAACGATGGCACACCCGCTAAACGCATGAGCCCAGAAGCGATGCTGGCGCTGCAATCTTATCCGTGGCCCGGCAATGTGCGCGAGCTACAAAATCTGGTAGAGCGCTTCAAAGTATTGGTAGACGGATCGTTGATTCAGATTGAAGACCTTCCGAGCAACCTCACCGGCGAGCCAGCCGATGCGGCCGACGACTTGCCGCTCACCGTGTTTTTGCTCGATCAAATTGAAAAAACGCAAATCTTGAGAGTGCTTCAACACTTTAAAGGGAACAAAACCAAAGCCGCGCACGCCATGGGCATTACCGTAAAGACGCTCTATAACAAGCTGGCGACTTACGAAAAAGAGCGCACTGAACTCCGGGCGGCACCCGAGGCCTCGGTGTTTCACTAGCCAACGCGGGTGAGGCTAAAGCAATTTTGAACGACCGCGCCGTTACCGGTGATCAAATAACCGTCTGCACGATCGCTGCGGCTAAGTCTTTCTTGGTGGTCACGATACGCGCCTCAGAGCCATTCCAAACCAGGGCGGCGTGTTTTTTTGCCCCGACGTCGTCATGATAGTTCACGCACAGCGCCCAGAGGTCTCCCTCGGCGGCTTTGTTTTGCGCCAGCGTAAGGGCTTTTTTTGCCGAAAACTTTCCCGGTTCCAGTTTGAACCCAACGCGCTGAATGCCGGAAAATTTTTTGCGAACCACTTCGATTATTTTTGGCGTAGGACTGAGTTTTATTGTCCAATTGCCCTTCGACGATACTTTTCCTTTCAAGACCTTAGCCGGTTCAAAATCCAATACGGCGGCCGAAAACACGACAAAGTGAGGCTGCCAGCTTTTACACAAACGGAGCACTTGGGCCAACATCTCACGATGAGTCTCAACGGGGGCCCAGTGTTTGAGCTTAAGATCGCCAAAAGGCTGGGCGCAGGGGCCAGAGACCAAGCTGGTCGCTACGCCGGCTTTAATAAACTGTTGGCACAGGTGCAACGCCACTTCGCCAGTGCTATGGTTCGACAGGTACCGAAAGTCGTCGAGGTAAGCGCGGGTGGGGCCGCCGGTAATTAAGACCCTTAGTGTTTTGCGCAGAGGTTTTTGATTTTTCATAGCGCCGCTCTTATAAGCGAAGCAAAATCAGAAAACTAGTCGCAGTCAGTTTGACACCCTTTTTACCTCAACTTACGGTTACTCTTCTACCCGCTCGCGATGGTGAGCCAGAGTAAGGAAATGTCAGATGGCGATTAGCTTTGAACAGTTTGCAGAGAGTAACGTTGCTCTCTTTGATAGTTTTTTAAATGCCCACCTCAAGAAGTTTCGCAGCGTCTGCTCCAAGCAGTTCTCTCCGCTTATCGACGCCATGGGCTACAGCCTCGAAGGCGGCGGCAAGCGCCTTCGTCCCTTATTGATGATGGCAAGTGCCGAGGCCGTGGGCATTAAGCCCGAGGACGCGCTTCCGGCCGCCTGTGCGCTTGAGTTTATTCACACCTACTCACTGATTCACGACGATCTTCCGGCTTTGGACGACGACGACACCCGCCGCGGAAAGCCCTCCAGCCACAAACGGTTCGGGGAGGCGGTGGCCATTTTGGCGGGCGATGCCCTTTTGACTGAATCATTTGGCCTGATGGCCTCGCTGGGAAAGTCGGGGCGGTTCTCGCCAGCCAACTCGTTGAGCGCGCTAGAGCTATTAGTACAGTGCTCGGGAGTCCGCGGTATGGTTGGCGGCCAGCTGTTGGACGTCACGGCGGTGGATGCCCATTTTTCGCACCCCGAAGTTGAATTCATTCATATCCATAAAACAGGGGCCCTCATCCTTTGCGCCGTACTGATGCCCACTCGGCTGGTGCCCTTAGAAGAGCGTCAAATCCAGAGGTTGAAGCGGTACGGCGAAAATCTGGGCTTGGCCTTTCAGATTTCGGACGACCTTTTAGACTCTGAAACCAGCTTCCGCTATTCGCGCGGCCCGCGCAAAAAGCCGAAGCCTTCTTACGCCGATTTTATGACCGCCACCGAGATGAAAGAGCGCTTAAACGCTTTGCTCGACTTGGCCGTAGAATCGATCTCGGTAGAGGGTTTCCGTGGCGAGTCGCTAATGGCCATCGCCGAATTTATTCGCCGTCGAAAAAACTAATAAAAACCGCTATAAAAGGGGTCCATGAGCTTAATTGAAAAAATCGAGTCCCCTTTTGACCTGCGTCAGCTTCCCAAGGAAGCCCTGCCGCAAGTTGCTAAAGAGGTTCGCGATCTCATTCTGAGCGTGATTTCCCAAAAAGGGGGCCATTTTGCCTCCAATTTGGGCACGGTAGAGCTGGCCGTAGCGCTCCACTACGTTTTTGAGACCCCTAAAGACAAGCTGGTTTGGGACGTGGGCCACCAGGCTTACCCCCACAAAATTTTGACTGGCCGGCGCGATCGTTTTCCGACCATTCGCGAAAAAGATGGCCTTTCCGGTTTTACCAGCCGGGCCGAAAGCGAATACGACCATTTTGGCGCTGGCCACGCCAGCACCTCCATTTCGGCGGCATTGGGCATTGCCGAGGGCATGCGCCACAGTGGCTCGTCCCACATGGCGGTAGCGGTGATTGGCGACGGTTCGATGAGCGGTGGATTGGCTTTTGAAGCTTTGAATAACGCCGGCCACACGCCCAGTCGAAACTTGGCGGTGATTTTAAACGACAACGACATGTCGATTGACCCCAGCGTGGGGGCCTTTTCTAAGTTCATCAATCACGCGATCACTCACCCCGGGTACAATCGCCTTCGCCACGAAGTGCGCAACCTTTTGGTCTCCTTAGAAGACCACGGCGTGCCGGTGGGTGGCTGGGTGTCGCGCGCCCGAAAGAGCGTTAAAAACTTTTTTACTCCGGGCATTTTGTTCGAATGCTTTGGCTTTCGTTACTTTGGTCCGATTGATGGGCACGACCTTACGGCCCTGCACGACACCTTGTCGTTCATCAAAAACGAAGGCGCCGAAAGCGGTCCGTACCTAGTTCACGTTCTCACCGTTAAGGGCAAAGGGTACCGGCGCGCCGAAGAGCTGCCGCTGAAATATCACGGGGTAACGCCGTTTAAGATCGATGATGGCATTCAGCCCTCTACCGCTCCGAAAAAAGCGGCCTACCAAGACGTTTTCGCCGACACTTTAATTCGGCTCGCTAAAGAAGATCCGCGCATCATCGCCATCACCGCGGCCATGCCGAGCGGAACCGGCTTAAATAAATTTCAAAAAGAGTTTCCTACCCGCACCTACGACGTAGGTATTGCCGAGGCCCACGCGGTGATGTTTGCGGCAGGATTGGCAACCGAAGGTTACCGTCCGGTGGCGGGCATTTACTCCACGTTCTTACAGCGCGCTTACGATCAGATCATTCACGACGTGGCGTTGAACAACCTGCCGGTGGTCTTCGCGATGGATCGCGGCGGACTGGTGGGTGCCGACGGCGCCACGCACCAGGGTATTTTTGATCTCACCTATTTGCGGGCCGTGCCCAACGTGGTGATCATGGCGCCTAAAGACGAAAATGAACTTCAACACATGATCAAAACCTGCATTGACTGCACCACCGCCCCCACGGCCTTGCGCTACCCGCGCGGTGAAGTGGTGGGTGTGCCGATGGATGCGGATCCGCACGTATTGCCGCTTGGAAAAGGCGAGCTGCTGCACACCGACAACGACCGGCTAGATGTGCTGCTGGTGGGAATTGGCCTTACGGTGCAAACCGCGTTGGAAGTGGCACCAAAGCTTCGCGAAAAAGGGCTTAAGGTTGGTATCATCAACGCGCGCTTCGTAAAGCCTTTGGATGAAGATTTGCTTGGCTACTGGATGCAGCACAGTCGCCTTACAGTGACGATGGAAGAGAACACCATTTGCGGTGGCTTTGGCGGCGCCATTGCCGAATTTATTGCCCGCGACCAGGTTAAGGCCGAGCTTCTTACCATTGGCATTCCCGATATTTACGTCGATCACGCCTCGCCCAAAGAGCAGCGAGTGCTGTGCGGGCTCGATGCGGCGTCGATCGTTGCCAAAATCACCCAGCGTATTTCCGGTGACGCTCCATTTGTGCTCGGGCCCAAGCAGCCCGCCGCCGAAGTCAGACCCACGCTAAATTAAAAAAGGGGACCCTGAAGTTCAGGATCCCCGATCGTATAAATTAAAATTTTGCTTAGTTGAACAGCAACAAACTACTCTTATCGCTAGAAGAAGATTTCTTTTCTGGCGCTTTCAAACTAGTTCCGGGAATCATGCCGCCTTCGAACAGCGCATTGATTTCAGCCGCCGAACTCTCTTTTCCGTTTATAGTGTACCTAATGTCCTTGTCGTTTCCTTGTAGTCCGATTTCGAGCCTAAAGGTCTGGAATTTATAAACGACGCTCATCTTGGCGTCTGATGTGTTACCGGAAATAGTCATCGACATTTCTACCTTGCCGAACTTCTTCGACTGGATGTAGCCAGTGAGGCTGCCCGAAGCGCTGCCCGATTCTTCAAGTTTAAAGGAACCGCCCATATCCATTTTCGAGACATCGATTATCTCCAAAAGTTCTTTGTCACGAATCTCGAAGTAGATTTTAAGTACGGGTGCTCTTTTCTCGCCGCCAACGGTGACCTCCATGGCAAGTGGACACTCGGCGCCTTCGACCTTTACGCTTATCGTATCTATTCCGGAATCAACCGATTTAGGTTGGGTAATGGTGCACGCGGGAGACTTCAGCTTTTCTTGAATGCGCGCTTTGAGCTCGCTGGGGATTTCGCCGTCAGCAAACCGCGCGGCGGAGCGTATGGCTTTGGCTTGGTCCGAGGCAGAAGAAAATACCGCCGAAGCGCTTTTGCTCAACTCTTTCACTTGAGCCTTTTGCTCATCGGACAACTGCGTTTGTCCGCAACCCGTCAAAAACAAGATACCCACTACCGCCACACTTAACGAACGTCTCAACATGTTAACTCACCTCAAATTTAAGAAATCTTTCGACCCGCGGGGGGAGTTTGCAATCAATATGCCGTCGTATTCTAGAGCGTATTTAGGCGAACTTGAGCCTAAGAACCGGCGACGCATTGGCCAATTGTCCGTAAATTGTTACTGACAGATTCAGGCTCGAATTCTCTATGACGGCGAGTGAAACGGGGGGGGGAGCTTCCACCCGGGTGTGATTCGGCCGGGCAGTGCAAGGCCGGGCGTTGGCGCTGTTTCAAGTCATAAAAAAACCAGAGCCATTTCAAAGCCAGGAAATTTCCTCAGAGGGTGTCTCAAAAGTGGTATTTCGCCGTCATTGCGCACGCAGTGCGGCTGAAGCAACCCTTTCACTATGAGTGAAGAGGGACGTCGACA
>JAYSWN010000070.1:0-4912 GCA_043718025.1 Pseudomonadota bacterium | reverse complement strand
GGAACCGAAAGGGAAAAAGGCTTCGCTGCCATTGGCTTTTTTGGTTTGGCGAGTGGGCCGAGGTTCCCAAGGCAGAATTGGAAACCTACGCGTGGGTGGTGGAAGCCGTACACACCGCAAGTCTATTGCACGACGATGTGGTGGACGAAGCCCACCAGCGGCGAGGCGGTCCAACCGCCAATGTTCTGTTCGACAACGCCACCGCCGTGCTCTCCGGCGATTTTTTCTTAAGCGACGCCTTGGTTCGCGTCGCCCGGAAAAACCAACCGTTTCTGCTGGAGGAATTGTGTCTAGCCATTCAAAGCCTTTCGATCGGCGAACTGAAGCAGCGCAATTTCAGCTTTGCCATTCCGCTAAATGATGAGCCTTTTGTAGAAGTGAGCCATTTAAAAACTGCCGCGCTGTTTGAGTGGGCCGCCCTGGTTGGCGCCCATCTGGGGCACGGATTAGAGATTTCGGCGGTACGAAAATTTGCCCGCCTCTTTGGCGAGCTGTTTCAATTCAGCGATGACATTCTCGATTTAAATGGTGGCGACGCCAAAGACCAATGGGCTGACTTGCGCGAGGGAAAGCTCAATCGCGCCAGTTACCATCTGTTCAAAAACAATTCCGATTTTGCGCAAATCGTCCAAAAAGATTTTGGCAACCGCGCCCTATCTGCCTCGTGCCTAACTCTCGCGCAAAAAATCTGGCGCACCCCGAAAAACCAGGCTCCGGTGTACGCCGCTCTGGCTGAATTACAGGCCACCACGCTAGCGACCTTACTCACCCTCCCCGCCCACCCCACGCGCGAAGCCCTGGTGGGACTGGTTAACCTAGTTACCGAACGGGTAAAGAGTTCGTAGTTACGTCGCAGCACGCGATGCGCCTATTTTTCGACCGTGTTACTTTCGCGCCTACTATGACGGCCCAGTTAATTTTCCTTTGTTTCATTCTGCTCCCCTTCAACGCGCAAGCGAAGCGCCGCAGCGAGAGCGTGGTAGACCAAATAGTAAAGACCGTCAGCGACGCCACGGTGAATGGCCCGAAGGACGGCGAGATCTGCTTCTCACCCGACGAACCCTGCGATGTAAAGCTCTGGAAGTTTATTCAGTCTGCCCAAAAATCGGTGGATCTGGCGGTCTTCGATATCACTCACCCTAAGATCGTCCACGAGATCTTGGTACTTTCAAAAAAACTTTCTGTTCGCGTGATAGTTGATCGCAGGCAATCGAAAGGGCCGCACTCACTGGTGAGTTTGCTGCTAAAGGGCGGCGCCAATGTGCGCTTTGGTAAACAACGCGGCATCATGCACAACAAGTTCACCATTGTAGACGGTAAGCGAATTGAAACCGGTTCGTACAACTACACCAACAACGCCTCTAAAAATAATCAGGAGAACCAAATTTATCTCGCTGATCCGGAAACGGTAAACCGCTACCGAGAGCGCTTTGAAAAAATGTGGCGCGAAGGGAAAGACGCAAGTGATTCAATAGCACGAAACTAACCGTCGCTTCTAAAAGGGCCGACCGTGAGCTATAACCACCGAATTGGGGGAAAGATGGAAAGATTTCAATGTTGCTTCGCGTTAACGTTGAGCTGTGCTGTTGCGCTTCCTCTCTTGGCGTCCCCCCCATTCTCCACTGACCTCACCCACCGCGAAGAACAAAACCTGCTAAAAACAATTTCCGGCTTCTATAACGAAAATTCATTCGACGGCAAGCACCGCAGTCGCATCCTCGACCAACGAATTCCAAAATTTAGCGCCTCAACTGGTCGCGCTCGCACGGTAAATCCTGAACTTACGCAACATCGGTCGCTCTCCAAAGACCCTTTGGTTCGTTTGGCCGGCGGTAAAGCCACTACCGGTTATAAAAACTTTCGCTGTAAAACATTTTGGAAGAATTTCAAAGGCCAAGAGTGCGGCCCGCAAGATACGCGTGCGGCGATTCAATCCAACGACGAGGTGGCGGATCTTGCCCACACCTGGATTCCCGAAAGCGAAATCGCGCGCGAGATGAAATCGCTTCCGCAAGAGGGAAAAGTAAATTCTCAACCCTGGTCGGGCGACTACTGGCGCACGCGTTGGGGCCTAACGTCTTACCGCTACCTCGATGGTAAAAAATTTGAAACCTACGAATTGGCGGTCGCAGCTTACCGCCAACCTTTTGATTGGTTGGCGCAGCTTCCGACATTGCATACTCCTGAAACCACGGCCAAGATCAACCGCTGGTCGCCGGCCGAAAAATACGATCTGCTAACCGGATCAGAAACATTCACGCTCACCAACCAACAAAAAGCCGAAGGCGCCGATCTCATCGGCGAAGATGGAAAAGTGGAAGACTGGTATGGGCTTTGTCATGGCTGGGCCCCGGCGGCACTACTCACCCCACCGGCAACCTCGTCAGTGTCATCGGTAGGATCGCGCGGTATTGAGCAGACTTGGAGCCCGCACGAGATTCGCGGCATGGTCGCGCTAGCCTGGTCAAATGGCGAATATTCAACCACTTTCGCGGGGAGCCGTTGCGACGTCGAAACGCCGCGCCGTCACCCCAACGGCCGCCTAATCAACCAAGATTGCTTTGATACCAATCCGGCCACCCTTCATTTGGCTCTGGCCAATATGTTAGGAAGGCACGGCATGGGGTTCGTGATGGACGCCGCCTTCGACGCCGAGATTAATAATCAACCGGTGGTGGCTTACTCGTTTCAGTTTTTTAATCCCTATGACCCGACCGTGATGGAATCGGATTGGGAAAAAGCGGCCGTGGCCTATGATGACAAGTTTAAAAAGATCGATCGCTTCCAAACGCCGATGAGTCGCGGCTACCGCGCCGACAAAACTTACTCCGATGAGAAAATTAAGAGTATCGTCGGCGTAGCCGCAACCTTGGTCTATCTCGATGAGTCCGATGCCCGACCCGGAATTGGCAATAACCCGATAGAAAACGAAACAATTCGGGTCACCTATACCTATGATTTGGAGCTAGAAGAGCAAAACGGAAAGCTCATCCCCACCGGTGGCGAGTGGCACACCAATTCTCATCCCGATTTTTTGTGGATGGCGGAGCAGAACTCGTATCCGCACCAGCCGACGGACGATGAAGATAACGTCAAAGTTTCCCTGACCACCGCCCCGTCGCCGGCATTAAATGAGGCGGCCGAAAAAGCTTCTTTTACCGAGGCCTATCCACTTTGCGCCGTAGTAAAGGCGCTGGTCGAAGCTTCGAGCGGAACCACCTATCACTGCAAATAGCCCGCTCGACATCTGCACAAGTTGCCCTTAAATAGAGGCCCTATGCGGATTGCGAAGTTTTTGAACAAGAAAACGTTTAAATTCGGGCCAGAAGGCCTACTCACTGGCTGGCAGACCCTTAAAGATCTGCCCAAAGGTCCCCAAATTTTTAGTAAGATTGTGGCGGCCGTGGTGCCTTACTCAGGCACGATCAGCGCCGACATAAAAGAGCTGCGGCCCGGCTTTGCCAAAGTGGTAATGCGCGATCGCCGCCGCGTACGCAATCATCTGAAATCGGTACACGCCGTGGCACTCACCAATTTAGGCGAACTGGCGACGGGTTTAGCGATCAATACGGCGATTCCCAAGTACCATCGGGGAATCGTTAAAAAACTACAGACTGATTTCATAAAAAAAGCCCGTGGCGTGCTTACGGCGCAGTGCGAGATAGCCGAGATTCAACCGCTCGAAGAAAACACCTCATTCGATGTCGTAGCGTCGCTCTGCGACTCTTCTGATGTGGAAGTGGCCCGCGTGACTGCCACTTGGATCATTGGGCCCGAAGACCGAAAGAAGACAAAAGAGTCTATTATTTAAAACCCACTCATTGCACCGATTGAAATCGCTACTGCCTCACTTTAAGGTGACCGGCAAGTAGGGGGACTTAAGTGAAATTTTTAACCATTCCATTCTTGATAACCAGCGTTGCCTTAGCCGCCAGCCGGCCCACCATTCCAAAGATGGAAGAACAGATTGATCTCACCGGAAAAAAATCTGCGGTAGAATTTTTTGCCGCCCGGGCCGCCGACGAAAATTGCAAAACCAAGGTAGCCGAATGGGAAACCAAATCGGCCGATGCCCTAAAAGATTTGGAAGTCGCAAAAGCCAAAGGCTCTGTTTCCGAAACCGAAAGTGCCGAAGCCGTTTGGCGCAATACGCGGCGTCAAGAGCTTGAGGTTGGGGAAACTTGCGGCCCCTGCGTCACGGCCCCGGTGGTTAAAGTATCGATTCCAAAACCGGCGCGTAATGAAGTGTGGTACGTGGCCGAAGGGGCTTGCCAGTACACCGGTAAAAATCCGGCGGTGGAATCGGCGTTCGCTAACGTGGCAAAGTCGCTTTTGAAGGTGAATGGTTACGGCCGCACGACTGGCGGTTTTGACCCCATGCTTGAATTCATGCCTATCGACCCCACCAAAGGCGAACTCAAAGAATCGAAAGAGATTGTTCCCGCTCCGTTTCACGCCATTTTGGGCATGAAAGCCGTCGAGGCTTTCGGCAACCTCATTGGGTACCGCCAACTGGTAGAGGTGGCAGCCACCGAAAAGGATAACGCCGGAAAAAAAGAGATTCAGATCACGTTCAAAGGTGGGGCCGTTCCCGCCACGGTAAAATTGCCTTCGTTGGTTGAAAAAAATGCGCTAGGCAAAAACAAAAACGTAAAACTTTTCCCCCTTTCCGAGCTGCAAGCCTCTTGGTACGTCACTTCGTCGGGCTACGTTCACTATTACATGGCGGGGGAATTCGGAGCTACGCTACCCTTCGCGTTAGAGGCCGGCCGCGAAGCCGCGCGCGAAGTGCTCAACACGTTACATAAACGCTTTAACTAGTCCCTGTCGGGAAACGCTTCGCGTTTTCCGACAGGGACGTGTCCTGAGGCAAAGCCGAAGGATCTTGTTGTATGGAGCAGAGCCATTGTCG